>CAJJNQ010000021.1 GCA_905193155.1 uncultured Christensenella sp. | reverse complement strand
TCCGCCGGGCTTATTGGCTCCGCCAAACGCTCCGGCTTCAGCCGCTCCGCGGCCTTCGGTGGGCGGGGGGAGCTTCGCTCCCCCCTGCGCCCCCCTCTCCTGCCCCCGGCGTTCTGCCGGTTTGCCGTGCGAAAAGACAAATCGGTTTCCGACAGACAGACGGACAGGCAGCACACTGCCGATTATTTCGGCGCAAATTCCCTGTATGCAAAAAGGAGAGCTTTCGCTCTCCTTTTTGCATCTCACTTTTCCGTCATTCGACCGGCAATTTCCTCCGCCACGGCGTTGGATGCGGTGTGCGTCGCATCCCAGGAAACCGCCGTCATGCAAGCACGCCCCTCGCGCATCAGGGCAATATCGCTGTGCCCCTCCTGCCGGTGGGCAATGGTTCCGAACCGGCAGCGGAAGATCACCTCATCGCCGCGATCCTCCACGTCAAAGTCCCTGTCGCAGCGGAACCAGCCCAGCGGGGCCGCACCCGGGTGAAAATCCTCCCCGCGCATGAGGTTGGGCAGATTCAGGTTGAGGAACACGCCGCGGGGCAGCGGGTGCGCCGCCAGCTGCTCCATCACCTTCACCGCGTATTCCGCCAGATACACTGCATCACGGAAGCACCATTTTTCGCCGGGGCGAATCGCGCAGGAGACCGCCATCGCCGCGCGGCCGTTCATCACCGCTTCGCGCGCCGCAGCCGCCGTGCCGGAATAATTGCAGTCCGTGCCCAAATTCGCGCCCAAATTGATGCCGGAGATCACCATATCGCAATCCGGCATCAGATACAGCAGCCCTGCGCGCACACAATCCGCGGGCGTGCCCGTCAGCGCCCAGCCCAACGGTTTGCGCACAGCGCGCACCTCGCCGTCCAGCGTCACGCTCTGCCCCGAGCCGCTCCGCTGCCCGTCCGGCGCGGCCACCAGCACCTCGTGCCCCGCGTTTTTCAGCGCTTCAGCCATTGCTTCGATGCCCGGCGCGCCATATCCGTCGTCATTGACCAGCATGACCTTCATCTCAAAGCCCCTCCCGCCTTCTTCCTTGTTCTCCCATCATACCGAACTTCGCGCTTTTGCGCAACCCTTAGGGAGGACGACGGCGAGCGGAACCGGCAGTTCAGGAAGACTTCTGCACTGCGCGCCGCAGCGGCTTACTGTCTCCCTGCGTCAAAATGTAATCAAACCTTATCCGAGCGCCAGATCCAGCGCCATCATGATCGTGAAGCCCAGCGCAAAGGACACCGTACCGATGTTGGAATGTCCCTTTTCGCCCTGAGACATCTCCGGAATCAGCTCTTCCACCACGACGTAGATCATCGCACCGGCGGCAAACGCCCGCAAATACGGCAGTGCGGGAAGGACGACTTCCGCCAGCAGCAGCGTGATCACCGCGGCGATAGGCTCCACCACGCCGGAGAGCATGCCGCCCCAGAACGCCTTCCCCTTGCTCACGCCCTCCGCGCGCAGCGGCATGGAAACGATCGCCCCTTCCGGGAAGTTCTGAATCGCAATGCCCAGCGCGAGCACCAGCGCGCCCGCCGCCGTGATCGACGCGCTGTCCGCCCGGAAGCCCGCATACACCACGCCCACGGCCATGCCCTCCGGGATGTTGTGCAGCGTCACCGCCAGCAGCATCATCACCGAGCGTCCCAGGCTGCTGCGCGGCCCCTCGCTTTCCGCACTCTTCTGGTGCAGGTGCGGGATGATGTGATCGAGCAGCAGCAGGAACAGAATCCCCACCCAGAATCCCAGGAACGAGGGCAAAAACGCCCACTTCCCCATCGGCGCGCACTGGTCGATGGCGGGGATCAGCAAGCTCCAGATCGACGCGGCCACCATCACACCCGCCGCAAAGCCCGTCAGTGCCCGCCGCACCTGATCGTTCATCGCCTTTTTCATGAAAAACACGCACGCCGCTCCCAGCGTCGTACCCAGAAATGGAATCAATATCCCGTAAAGCGTTTCCATACCCCTTCTCCTTCGCCGCTCTTTTTTTAGACAATAACGGCGAATCAAAGAATAGCACAAAATGCCATGCTGGTCAATGCACGGTTTTTTGCGCATAACCGGGCGCGTCTTTTCGCACGCTAATCCCGAAAGGATGGAGGGATATGACATTGCGATTGAAAATCGAGCGCACAGCGCTGTTTCTGTTTGTCGGGGGGATCAGCTACGGCCTGCTCGAACTGCTCTGGCGCGGACGCACGCACTGGACGATGCTGCTGCTCGGCGGCGTCTGCTTTCTGTGCATCGGAACCATCCGCCGCAAGGGTTTCTCACTCCCGCTGCGCAGCCTGCTGTGCGCGCTGATCGTCACCGCGCTGGAATTTCTGACGGGCTGCGTGGTGAACCTACGGCTGCATTGGGCGGTATGGGATTATTCTGCAAACCGCTTCCAGCTGCTGGGGCAGGTTTGCGCGCTGTACAGCTTTTTGTGGCTGCTGCTGTCCCTCCCCGCCTGCGCGCTGGCAAAGGCTTTGGATCGCTTCTGCGAAAGACGTTTTCAGACGTTCGGTCTGCGGACGCGCTTTCCGTTGTTCTCCGCGATTCGCTCCCGAAACGACGGGACGTCCTCCCGCCGTGCGAGCGCCGGCGTGAACCTGCGCGTCAGGGCGACGAAGATGAGATAGACATACGGCATGCCCAGGTTGGTTTCGAGCAGCGAATTGACGATCAGCGTGCGGAGCTTTTCCGCAAAATCCAGCCCGGCGCTGCGAATGCCGCCGAGCAGCAGCGCTGCCTCCCAGGCAAACTGCGCCGCAATGCCGATGGCCAGCAGCCGCAGCAGGTCGATGCGGCACTTCCGGTCGCTCTCCCCCAGATTCCGCACGACGGCCAGCAGATAGCCGACAAACAGGATCGCCGCCATCCAGCCGTGATACGCGCCCGTGGTGCGCTGGATAACGATGGGCATCTGACCGAAACCGATCAGCTGCGCCAACATCGGGCAGCAGAACCACCAGCAGAGGATGAGCAGCGACCACTCGATGAGATATTCATCCTTATCCAGCGCCAGCCAAATCCACGCAAAATTGGTAAAGCCGTAGCTCATGCTCATCCAGAGCAGCGTCCAAAATAGGCTGCCGCCCTCGATGCTGCGGCTATGGCAGATCAGGTGAAACACGCCGTAATCGACAATGAAATACACCACGCCCATGATCCCGCCTACCAGCGCGGCCATGCGGCGTTTTTTCCACAGAAGAAGTCCCGCCAGCACCAGCAGAAAAACGGTGTCCAGCGCGATATAGGCCGGCACAAACTGCCGGCGCGCAATCAACTCCATGGCGCAAGCTCCTCCCGGTTCAAATCAAAATGCCGTCGCAGTGATCGATTTCATGCTGAATGATCTGTGCAGTCCAGCCCTCAAAGGTCTTAACGCGGGACTGCATCTGCTCATTCTGCCAGCGCACTTTGATTTTCTTCCAGCGCTTCGCCGGGCGCTGTCCGGGCAGGGACAGACAGCCCTCCTGTGCGTCATAGGGGCCTTCGCGCCGCAAAATCTCCGGATTGAGCATCACCGCAGGCTTTCCGCCGTCGTCAAACACGATGGCCCGGCGGCACACGCCGATCATATTGGCGGCCATCCCGACGCATTCCTCCCGGTGCGCAAGGAGCGTATCCTTGAGGTTCTGCGACAGCTCTTCCGCTTCTGCGGCTTCCACGGGCTGCGCACGGCGCGCCAGAAAGATCGGGTCTTTCATGATGGGGCAAACCATATCTGATTCTCTCCTTTATCTCCGCTTCCTGACCTTGAGTATACCGCGGCACGGCGCTGCGCGCAAGGGCGGGGAGGCGCGCGTCAGGTGTTGCGCGGTCAGCACGTTGCTCGATGACGCGCGCGTTGGCAGGAAGCACACATCCAACAGGTACGGCCGGGGTGCGTGGGACCGCCAATCTCGGCCGTAACCTGTGCGGCTCGCTCCCCCACCGGACGGCGCGCTCCGGGTATGGCGCGGCAGGCACGCACTCGGTGAGCGCGCCCCGCCGTTTTCCTTCCGTTAGGGCAGAAAAAGCCCCGCCTTCGTCAGGAAAGCGGGGCATGAAAACAGCTTTGCGGGATTAGCCCTGAACCTTGGGCAGGATCTCCTTCTCAAAGAAGTCCTTGGTGGTCTCGGGGCTGACGGAGAACAGTTCCCCGCCGACGGTCACGCAAACGCCCTTCTGGCAGTTGCCCGTGCAGAAGGTGCCGGCCAGCGTCACCTTGTCTTCGAGGTTGTTTTCCTTAATCAGAGCCTTGAGCTGCTCCAGCACGAAGTGGGAGCCCTTCACATGGCAGGCACTGCCGAGGCAAATGGTAACAGTCATCGTCATTTCCTCCTAAAAATTGCCTAGCTTTTTTACTTGGCGACCGCAGCTTCTCCGGCCGCATCCAGCTTCTTGTTGCGGAAGTAGAGCGCAACGTCGATGGAAATCTCAACAAAGTTCATCACATAGAAGAACCAGCTGAGATAGAACAGGAAGTCGTGACCGCTGCCCTGCGCAAACAGGATGCACTTGCGGACGATACCGAAGATATAGCCGATGAGCAGGAACACCTCGAAAAAGAGGCTCTTGCCCTTCGCAGTTCTGGACACCCAGGACTTGCGGATGGAAATCGGCCAGGAAAGGCCGAAGCACAGGATCATCAAGGCTTCCAGAAGGTCAGTGTAATTCATGGGAGTCCTCTCCTATTTCTCTCAAAGATTACTTGGTTCTGCGGTAGTCCGGCAGCAACTTAGGCGAAACGACGTCGGTATGGATACCGGCCTGCTCCGCTTCCTTCTCAAAGTCGTTGACATGCTGAAGCGTCAGCGCACCGACGGAAACTTCCTTGGACTTGTTGGCGGCATTGCGGCCGGCGTTGCGGCCAAAGACGATGATGTCCAGCAGGCTGTTGCCCATCAGACGGTTGCGGCCATGGATGCCGCCGACGGCCTCGCCCGCGACGAAGAGGTTCTCCACGCCGCTCTGGCAGTCCGCGGTGATGTCGATGCCGCCGTTCTGGTAGTGCAGGGTCGGGTAGACCAGGATCGGCTCCTTGCGGATGTCGATGCCGTACTTGCCGAACATGCGCATCATGGCGGGGATGCGCTTTTCGATGGTGCCCTCGCCGCCCTTCATCTCGATCATGGGCGTATCGAGCCACACACCCATGCCGGTGCCGGTGGAAACGCCCTTGCCGCGGGTGGAGCACTCACGGATGATGGACGCGGCGGAAACGTCGCGGGTCTCCAGCGGATGCATGAAGGCTTCGCCGTCCACGTTGATGAGCTTGGCGCCCAGGGAGCGAACCTTCTCGGTGACGAGCGCGCCGAAGATCTGCTCCGGGAACGCAGCGCCGGTGGGATGATACTGCAGGGTATCGGCATAGAGCAGCTTGGCGCCCGCGCGGTAAGCCAGCACCAGACCGTCGGCCGTCGCGCCGTAGTGGTTGGAGGTCGGGAAGCCCTGGTAGTGCAGACGGCCCGCACCGCCGGTGGCAATGATGACGGTCTTGGCGCGCGCGATCAGGATCTCCTTGGTCTCCATGTTCAGCAGCACCGCACCCGCAGCGTTGCCGTTTTCATCCTTGATGATTTCGATCGCCGCAGTGAAATCGACCACGGGGATCTGGCGGTTGAGCACTTCGTCGCGCAGGGTGCGCATGATCTCCGCACCGGAGTAGTCCTTGGCCGCGTGCATGCGCTTGCGGGAGGTTCCGCCGCCGTGGGTGGTGATCATGGTGCCGTCGGGCGCCTTATCGAACTCCACGCCCAGGTTGTTCAACCACTGAATCGCCTCGGGAGCCTCGGTGACCAGCGTGCGGAGCAGCTCGGGCTTGGCCGCGAAATGGCCGCCGCCGAACGCATCGAGGTAGTGGATCGCAGGGGAATCGTTGGGCTTATCCGCCGCCTGGATGCCGCCTTCGGCCATCATGGTGTTGGCATCGCCCATGCGCAGCTTGGTCACGATCATGACCTTCGCGCCGGCGTTATCGGCCTCGATGGCCGCGGAAGCGCCCGCTCCGCCGCCGCCGATGATCAGCACGTCGGTGTCGTAATCGGGGTTGGAAAGATCAATCTCCTCCGGGTTGATGCGGCTCCTGCCCTGAAGCAGAGCGCCCAGCTCCTTGGGAACCTTGTCACCCTTGTTGGGGCCGATGGCGAGGTTGACAAACTCCGCGCCCTCTTTGTAATCCGGGTGATACGCCTTGAGCAGCGCGTCCTTTTCCTCAGCGGTCATTCTTCTGGGTTCGAGCGCGGCATTTGCCTCACGGTTGGCCTCCACCTTTTTGATGGATTCCAGCATTTCCTTCGTATACATCAGCGCTTCCCTCCCTTATTTCTCAATGTCTCTGTGGTTGTAAAGCTCCTGCATTTCCTCGATGGGCTTCTGCATCAGCTTCTCAATCAGCTCGTTGAAGGTGCCGTCCTTGATCTCCTGCACGCGGTCTTCCAGGTGCTGGGACTTGGGGGCGAGGTATTTGCCGTTCAGGCGGCGAGCCAGCATGGCCACTTGCGGATGGGAGATGCCGGCAGGGCAGCGGGAGGAACAGACGCCGCACATCACGCAGTCAAAGGAGAGCTCCGCGCACTTGGCGAAGTCGCCGCGCTGCGCGTAGGCGATGTACTGCATCACGTCCAGGCCCTGCGTGCAGCTCTTGGTGCAGGCGTTGCAGCCGATGCAGGCGTAGATCTCCGGGTAGAGCTGCATCATCACGGCCTGCTCGGGGCTGACCTTCTCGATATCATAGACCTGCTTGATCAGCGGGAAGAAGGGCAGCGTAGCGACATACATATTGTCCTCCACCTGAGTCTGACAGGCCAGGCAGGTCTTCAGCTCACGGTCGCCCTTGATGCGGTAGATCGTGGCGCACGCGCCGCAGAAGCCGTTGCGGCAGCCGCAGCCGCGGATCAGCTGATAGCCCGCATATTCCATGGCCTTCATGATGGTCAGGTTGGAGGGAACTTCGTACTTTTTTCCGAAGAGGAAAACACGAACCATATTCTCCATATCTCACATGCTCCTTCTTAATACTCGTTGGGCAGCGCGTCCAGCTGATCGAAGCGGAACACCGGGCCGTCCTTGCAGACGTACTTGCTGCCGATGTTGCAGCGGCCGCACTTGCCGATGCCGCACTTCATGCGCAGCTCCATGGTGGTGTAGACCTGGGTCTCCTCAAAGCCCAGCTCCTTCAAGCCCGCCAGCGTGAACTTGATCATGATGGGCGGTCCGCACATGATGACGGTGTAATCCTTGGAGGGATTGAGCTCCTTGACGTAGTTGGGCACAAAGCCGACGTGACCGTCCCAGCCTTCCTGCGGGCGGTCGATGGTCAGCTCCACATCCACGCCCTCGTCCTTCATCCACTCGTCGAGAATCTCGTGGTAATCGAGCAGATCATCCTTGGAACGGGAGCCGTAAACGATCATGATCTTGCCGTAATTCTCGCGCTTGGCGCGGACATAGTTGATCACGGAGCGCAACGGAGCCAGGCCCACGCCGCCGGCGACGAAGAGCAGATCCTTGCCCTTGAGCTCGTCCTCGACGGGGAAATGGCGGCCGTAGGGCCCGCGGATGGTGATCTGCTGGCCGACGTCCATCGCGTGCAGCCAGCTCGTCAGGCAGCCGCACTTCTTGATGGAGAACTCCATGTATTCGGTATTGGTGGGGGAGGAGGTGATGGAGAACATCGCCTCGCCCACGCCGGGGATGGACAGCATCGCGCACTGGCCGGGCATGTGGTCAAAGACCTTCTTGCCATCCAGACCCACCACGCGGAAGGTCTTGATGTCCGGAGTGTCGATGCGGATGTCGGTCACCACACCGATCTTGGGAATCAAAGTCTCCTGCATCATGTTATCTCACCTCTTCTGCAAGGGTCTTGGCGACCTTGACGATGTTCATCGAGATGGGGCACTTGGCAAGGCAGCGGCCGCAGCCGACGCAGCCGTATTCGCCGTTGTTGTTGGCCGGGAAGTAGACCAGCTTGTGCATGAAGCGCTGACGGAAGCGTTCCAGCTGGGTCAGGCGCGGGTTGCCCGCCGACATCTTGGTGAAGTCGGAATACATGCACGAATCCCAGCAGCGGAAGCGGACCACGCCGTCTCCGGTGTTGAAATCGCGGATATCGTAGCACTGGCAGGTGGGGCAGACGAAGGTGCAGGTGCCGCAGCCCAGGCAGGACTGGGAAAGGCCCGCCCACTTGTCGGAGTTGAAGAGCTTGAGCATATTCTCGCCGCCGAAGCCTTCCAGCGAGAGCTTGTGCAGCGGCAGCTTTTCCACCACCGCGCGGGTGGCCTTCTGCTGCGCGGCAACCTCTTCCTCGCCGCCCTCGGCCAGCTGATCCTTAACGGACGCCACAAATGCTTCGCCTTTTTCGGTCACAGCCTCGATGTAGAGGTTCTTCTCGTCCATCCAGCAGCGCGCGTCGCCTTCGGGCTGAGCGGGATCGATGCCGAACACGGAGCAGAAGCAGGTCTCCTCCGGGTGCGTGCAGGCGAGGGTGACAATGGTGCCGTGCTCGCGGCGGGACTTATAATAGCTGTCCACGGGATCGGCCAGGAACACCTTGTCCAGCACCGTGAACGAACGCGCATCGCAGGCGCGCACGCCGAAGATCACGAAATCCTCGTGCTCGGTGCGGGGATCGATGATCTCGATCTCCTTGCCCTTGACCTTGAAATCCACCAGGTTCTCGGTCTGCGGGAAGAAGAAGTCCTTCGCGCTGCGGACGGTGTTGAGGGCATGGGTCATCTCCATCCCTTCGTGCCAGCGCTGGTAACGCGCCTGGCCGGAAGCGTCGTCCGCGGGGATATAGAGCGCTTCTTTGCCGGCAACCGCCGCAAACAACGCGCTGAGCTTTTCAACGGGAAGCTTAAACATCAGTTTTTCCCTCCCTTGTGATAGACGATGCTGGGCTCAACGTCGCCCTTGGTGTAGTTGGTCAGCGGCGCGCGGCTCTCGGTGTCCTCGCCCGCCTGGAAATCACCGTAGAAGGTGTTGATGTCCTTGATGAACTTGCGGTTGAGCAGGTGCAGCGGGATGTTCTGCGGACAGACTCTGGAGCACTCGCCGCAGTCGGTGCAGCGGCCCGCGACGTGGAATGCGCGGATGATGTGGAACATCTTCTCCTCGAAGCTGTCGGCAGCGGCCTTCTGCGCAATGCCGGAGTTATCGTTATCGAACACGCACTTTTCGCACGAGCACGCGGGGCAGACATTGCGGCACGCATTGCAGCGGATGCAGCGGCTCAGCTCGCCGCGCCAGAACTCAAAGCGCTCGTCCGGCGTCATGTTTTCGAGCTTTTCGACCATGTCGAAGCGGTGGGAGTCAAGCACTTCGCCCTCTTCGCCCAGCAGCTCGTCATAGACCATGTGCTTTTTGCTCTTGCAGTTGAGGCAGCGCTCGGGCAGCGCGTCGGCCTTGGCAATGGTCTTTTCGCCATAGAGGGTCTCCACCACGAAATTGTCTCCCTCGGCCTTGATGCCCAGGATGCCCTTGATTCCCTTGGCCTTGAGGGTTTCGCCGTCGGTCTTGCCCTCGCACGGCACGCCCACGACATAGACGTTTTCGCGGACGATGCGGTGCTCCTTGATCAGCTGATTGAAGCTGTAAGTATCGCAGGGCTTGAGGAAGACGAGGATCTTGCCCTCCTTGCGGGATTCCTTGATGAGATATTTGGAAAGGTTGTTGCCGCAGAAATCGGAGTAGACGAACTTTTCGTCCATCTCCTCGGCGGAGGTGAATACCGCCGGGGTGATGTCATAGACGAATTCGCCGGTCTGCCAGCCGAGAACACGCTGGACGGCGCCGCTCTGCAGAAGTTCCTTGGCCTTGGCCAGCATCATTTCTTGCATCTCAGATCCTCCAATCTCTTGTTCTCGCCAAGCTCGGTGACGGTCTTGACAAACTCATTCATGGTCGCGGCGAACTTCGCGCCTTCGGCTGCGGACACCCACTCCACGCGGGTGCGCTCCTTTTCGATGCCCAGATAATCCAGCATCGAGAACAGCAGCGTCATACGGCGGCGGGCATAGTAGTTGCCGCTGGTGTAGTGACAGTCTCCCGGATGGCAGCCGCAAAGGATCACGCCGTCCGCGCCGCGCTGGAACGCGCGCAGGATGAACATGGGGTTCACGCGGCAGGAGCAGGGAACGCGGATGATCTTGACGTCGGCGGGGTAATTCAGGCGGTTGGTACCCGCAAGGTCCGCGCCGGCGTAGGAGCACCAGTTGCAGCAAAAGGCAACGATCTTGGGTTTGAACGTCTTTACATCTTGCATATTGCGTCAACCTCCGCCATAATCTGGCTGTTCGAGAAGCCCTTCAGATCCATCGCGCCCGACGGGCAGGCCACGGTGCACGCGCCGCAGCCCTGGCAGACCGCTTCGTTGACCTGAGCCACACGGCGGATCGCGGTGGTGCGGTTGGGCATACGGAACTCCTTGTCCACATAAGAGATCGCGCCGTAGGGGCAGACCTTTTCGCAGGAGGAGCAGCCGTTGCACATCATTTCGTCCGAATGGGCGACACAGGGGTTGCAGGTGAGCTTATCCTTGGCCAGCAGGCCGATGACCTTCGAGGCCGCAGCGCCCGCCTGAGCGACGGTGTCGGGGATATCCTTGGGGCCCTGGCACGCGCCGGAGAGGTAAATGCCCGCGGTCGGGCTTTCGACGGGACGCAGCTTGGCGTGCGCCTCGGTGAAGAAATCGTTGGTATCCATCGACGCGGTCAGCATCGTGGCCAGAGGACGGGCGGACTTATCCGGCTCGATGGCGGCAGCCAGCACGACCATGTCGGCCTCGATGTGCAGCTGCTCGTTGGAAAGCAGATCGCTTGCCTGCACCATGAGCTTGCCGTCGGAGCGGGGAACCACCTTGCCGACCTGGCCCTTGATGTAGTGCACGCCGTATTCCTCCACCGCGCGGCGGTAGAACTCGTCGTAGTTCTTGCCCGGCGAACGCACGTCGATATAGAAGACGTACACTTCGGTATCCGGGTATTTTTCACGGCAGAGCATCGCGTGCTTGGCCGTGTACATGCAGCAGATCTTGGAGCAGTAGCTCTTGCCCTTGCCCTCTGCGGAGCAGCGGGAGCCGACGCACTGCACGAACACCAGCGTGTGGGGGTGCTTGCCGTCGGAGGGGCGCAGCAGCGTGCCGCCGGTGGGGCCGGCCGCGTTGGTCAGGCGCTCAAACTCCAGGGAGGAGACGACGTCCTTGCTCAGGGAGTAGGCATATTCGTCGTAATCGTCCAGCTTGATGGGGTTGTAGCCCGTGGCCACGACGATCGCGCCGTATTCGCGCTCGACGATCTGATCCTGCTGCTTATAGTCGATGGCGCCTGCGGAGCAGACCTTGGCGCAGAGTCCGCACTTGCCGTTTTTGAGCATATTGCAGTGATCGGGGTCGATCGTTGCGACCTTGGGCACCGCCTGCGCAAAGGGGATGTAGATGGCGCGGCGGTTGTCCAGACCGAGGTTGAACTCGTTGGGGATCTTCTTCATCGGGCACTTTTCGGTGCACTCGCCGCAGCCGGTGCACTTGGTGGTGTCCACATAGCGCGCCTTTTTCTTGATCTTGACGTGGAAGTTGCCGACGAAGCCCTTGACCTCCTGCACCTCGCTGTAAGCGTAGATGTTGATCTTATCGTTCTGGGCGCAATCCACCATCTTCGGGGTGAGGATGCAGGCTGCGCAGTCCAGGGTCGGGAAGGTCTTGTCGATCTGGGTCATCTTGCCGCCGATGGTGGGCTGCTTTTCCACGATATCCACTTCAAAGCCCGCGTCCGCGATATCCAGAGCGGTCTGGATGCCCGCGATGCCGCCGCCGATGACGAGCGCGCGCTTGGTCACAGGGCTTTCGCCCGCGGTCAGGGGCGCGTTGAGCTGCACCTTGGCAATCGCCGCGCGGCCGAGGATGATGGCCTTTTCAGTGGCTTCCGCCTTGTCCTTGTGAATCCAGGAGCACTGCTCGCGGATGTTGGCGACCTCCAGCATATACGAGTTGAGGCCGGCCGCGGCCACGGTCTTGCGGAAGGTGGCCTCGTGCATGCGGGGAGAGCAGGAGCAGATCACAACGCCGGTCAGGTGATGTTCCTTGATCGCGTCCTTGATGATGTTCTGGCCCGCCTCGGAGCACATGTACTGATAATTGGTGGAGAAGACGACGCCGGGTTCATGGCCGAGGGCTTCCGAAACCGCCTTGACATCGACGGTCGCAGCGATATTGCTGCCGCACCAACATACGAATACGCCAATTCTCTGCATGGTTTCTCCTCCTTACTTGCTGTATTTGCGCATCGCGGTGACGATGGCCTGCTGGGGCAGATCGTCATCGAGAAGAGCGGGAATATCGTCGGGGGTCATGTGGTTGGCGCCCTGCTTGCGGATCACCTGCAGGCGCACCGCCTCGACCACCTTCGCCGGCTCCACACCGCGGGGACAGCGCTCCACGCACGCAAAGCAGGAAAGACACTTGTAAATAGAGGGCGAATTCATCAGTTTGTCGATCTCGCCCTTTTCCACCATGTAGACGAACTGGTGGGGATGATATTCCATCTCGTCGTAGGAAGGACAGGTTGCGGAGCACTTGCCGCAGCGCATGCACTTGAGCACGTTTACGCCGCTGGTGCGCAGAATCTGCTCTTTGTCAAATTTGCTCATCCGTTCTTGCTCCTCCCTTTCAGTCCTTCACGCCCAGGGCCTCGGCCAGCAGCTCGGTGAAGTAAACCACCGGCAGGCGATGCTCTCCGGACGCGTTCTTGGTCAGGTTGTACAGGCACAGGGGACATGCCGTCACCAGCGTGTCGGCCTGCATGTCCGCCGCGTTTTCCATCACGGCGGTGCTCTTCTTCTGCGCAATCTTCTTATCTTCCATCACCGCGTAGCCGCCGCAGCACTCGTTGCGGTTGGCCCAGAGCACGGGCTCTGCGCCGATGGCGCGGATGAAATCTTCCATGATGCGCGGATTTTCGGGGTTGTCCATCTGCATCACCTTGCCGGGACGCAGCAGCAGGCAGCCGTAATAGGCGGCGATCTTTCTGCCCTTTAAGGGATTTACGACCGCCTTTTTGACGTTTTCAAAACCCACGACGTCGCGCAGCAGCTCCAGGTAGTGGATGACCTTCGTCTCACCGCGGTAGGGCTGATCCAACTGCATGTAGTTGTTGGCGTGATCGGAAAACTCCGCATCGTTGGCCATGGCGTCGTTGGCCTGTTTGAGCACGTTGTGGCACGCGGAACAGAGCGTCACCAGATCCTGGCCCTGCTCCTTGGCGGCATTGAGCGCGCGCACGGAGGCCAGTTTGGAAGCGATCTCGTCCTTGCCCATGGAGAAGGCGCCGCCGCAGCACTGCCAGTTTTCCAGCTCCTGCAGCGTTACGCCCAGCTTTTCCGCCGATGCGCGCGCATAGCGGTCCAGATCCTGGGCCTTGTTCTTGAGCGTGCAGCCGGGATAGTAACTAAAGATCATATTGTTCCCTTCCCTTGTCCTTTTTTAAGCCATCTGTTCGGGGTGGAAGACCTCGTCGAACTTCTCCGCCGTCAGGAAACCGAGCGCCACGCACGCGTCCTTGAGGGAGATGTTTTCTTTATAGGCCTTCTTGGCGGTCTTGGCCGCGTTTTCATAGCCGATATAGGGGTTCAGCGCGGTGACCAGCATCAGGGAGTTGTAGAGGTTATGGTGCATCTTTTCGCGGTTGGCCTTGATGCCGACGGCGCAGTTCTTGTTGAAGGACACCATGACCTCGGCAAGGAGTCTGGCGCTTTGCAGGAAGTTGTAGGCGCAGACGGGCATGAACACGTTCAGCTCGAAGTTGCCCTGAGAAGCCGCCATGCCGACCGCCACATCGTTGCCCATCACCTGCACCGCGACCATGGTCATGGCCTCGCACTGGGTGGGGTTGACCTTGCCGGGCATGATGGAAGAACCGGGCTCGTTTTCGGGGATGAAGATCTCGCCCAGGCCGTCTCTGGGGCCGGAAGCCAGCCAGCGCACGTCGTTGGCGATCTTCATCAGATCCGCCGCCAGCGCCTTGAGCGCGCCGTGCGCAAAGACGATCTCATCCTTGCTGGTCAGGGCGTGGAACTTGTTGGGGGCGGTGACGAAGTTCTTGCCGGTGATGGCGGAAACCGCCTCGGCCACCTTGACGTCAAAGCCCTTGGGGGCGTTTAGACCCGTGCCGACCGCCGTGCCGCCCAGCGCCAGCTCTTTGAGCTCCGGCAGGGCGATTTCCAGCATCTTCTTGTCCTTCTCCAGGGAAGAGCGCCAGCCGCTGATCTCCTGGGAGAACTGGATCGGGGTCGCGTCCTGCAAGTGGGTGCGGCCGGACTTGACGATGCCCTCGTTTTCCTTTTCGAGGCGCTTGAAGGTCTCGATCAGCTCATCGATAGCGGGGAAGAGCTTGTCCTCGATGGCGATGACAGCGGAGATGTGCATCGCGGTGGGGAAGGTGTCGTTGGAGGACTGGCTCATGTTGATGTCGTCGTTGGGGTGCAGCAGCTTCTTGCCGGCGATTTCATTGCCGCGGTTGGCGATGACCTCGTTGGCGTTCATGTTGGACTGCGTGCCGGAGCCGGTCTGCCAGACCACCAGCGGGAAGTGCTCGTTGAGCGCGCCGCTCATCACTTCGTCGCAGGCCTGAGAGATGGCGGCGAGCTTTTCGTCGGTCATCTTTTCGGGCTTGAGGCCGTGGTTGGCGATGGCCGCCGCCTTCTTGAGGATGCCGAAGGCATGCGTGATCTCGCGGGGCATGGTCTCGATTCCCACGCCGATCAGGAAGTTCTCATGGCTGCGCTCGGTCTGCGCCGCCCAGTATTTGTCCGCGGGCACCTTGACCTCACCCATGGAATCGTGTTCGATGCGGTATTCCATTTTGCTTCATTCTCACTTTCTGCTTCGATTCCGCAACGTTCCCGGCGCCCGAACGGGCCCCGGGAACGCGAAATATTTGTGTTTACGCGCTTGCGCGATTACAGCTTGATCTGGTCGATGATGCCGCGCAGGCACTCGCTGCTGTGCTTGAGCAGCGCCTTCTCCTCATCGGTGAGGGGCGCCAGCACCTTGCCCGCAACGCCGTCCGGGCCGACGATGGCCAGGGTGGACAGGCAGACGTCGTCAATGCCGTATTCGCCGTGCATCATGGTGGAGACCGTCATGGTGGTGTCCGCGCCGGAGAAGATGCACTTGACGATGTGGCAGACCGAAACCGCAACCGCGTAGAAGGTCGCGCCCTTGCGCTCGATGATCTTGCCGCCGGACTTGCGGATGTAGCTCTCCACCTCGGAGTGCACCAGCTTGGGCTCGATGGTATCGGGGTTGGTCAGGCTGGCGGCATACTGATCGACCGGGATGGTGGAGATGGTCGCCGTGGACCACGGCACGAAGGAGGAATCGCCGTGCTCGCCAAAGACGTAGGCGTGAACGTTCTGCTGGTTGATGTTGTAGTATTCCGCAATGCGCGCGCGCAGACGGGCGGTATCCAGGATGGTGCCGGAGCCGATGATGTGGCTCTCGGGCAGGCCGGAGACCTTGTGGAAGACATAGGTCAGGATATCGACGGGGTTGGACACGATGATGTAGATCGCGTCGGGCGCATGCTTTACGATCTGCGGGATGATGGACTTGGTGATGTTGACGTTGGTCTGCGCCAGGTCCAGACGGGTCTGGCCGGGCTTACGCGCAATACCGGAGGTCAGAATGACCACGTCGGAGCCCTGCGCGTCCTGATAGCTGCCGGCATAGATCGAAACCGGCGGACAGAACGGCACGCCCTGACGGATGTCCAGCGCCTCGCCCATCGCCTTGGCTTCGTTGATGTCGATCATGACAATTTCCGTCGCAATGCCGTTGACCGCCATGGTGTAGGCAATGGTGGAACCAACGCTGCCCGCGCCGATAATCGTAACTTTCTTTCCCATATGTATTCCTCCTATTTTCGTCTCCGGCGGAATGCCCGCCCTTGAATTGGATTTTGTGTTTTCCCGAATTGTTTTTGTCAGTCCTGATCGTCCTGCGTCTGCCCCTGCTTCAAATGATAGCTCAGCAGCGCCAGGGAGCTTGCCATGTTTTCCCGCTGCACCAGCACGCCCTTGGGCGCGTTCAAATGCGTCGGCGCAAAGTTCCATACCGCGCGCACGCCGCCGGCCACCAGCGCGTCCAGGCAGCTCTGCGCGGCCGCGGCCGGCACCGTCAAAATGCCGATCTGCACCTGTTCCTCGCGGCAGACCCGCGGCAGCTCGCTCACCGGCAGGATGGGCTTTCCATCCACGGTCGAACCGATCAGCGCGCTCTTGGTGTCAAAGGCCGCCACAATATCCAGCCCGTATTCCGCAAATCCGGAATAGGACATCAGCGCCAGCCCCAGATTCCCCAGCCCCACCAGCACCGCGCGGTTGCGCGTACCGTAGCCCAGGAAGTGCTCCAGATCCCGCGTCAGCTCGCTCACCAGATAGCCGACCTTCGGCCGTCCGGCGGAGCTCACCGCCGCAAGGTCTTTGCGAACCTGTACCTCGCCCAAGCCCAGCGCTCCTGCAATCGCCGCCGCCGAGACCGCGTCGTTGCCCTGCGCGGGCAGCGATTTGAGATAGCTCAGATAGGTCGGCAGGCGCTGCAGCGTCAGCTTGGAAATGTTTCCCCGGTCCATCGACTCCCTCCCGTCTTTTCCGGCGATTTTCCGCGGTTTTTCGCGCATCTATTTTACCATAACCACCGCCGTTTTGTAAACGCTCCGGAGGCGTTTCCGTCAGGATTTATCAGTACTTTTTTACTTATAAATCCCAAATAAAACGACCAAACGCGCCTTGTAACCCGCCGGCAAACCGTGCGCCGGAGAGGCTTCGTATGGCCTGTTAATAATATAACACATCGCCCCGACGTTGGAAAGCGTCTTTCGCAAAAAGTAACATAAATCTCTCTTCTTTTGCGCTCCCTATATCCGACTTTTTTTATAAGATTTCATTTTGTTTCTCTTCCGCTCCAATAAAATTCCTCTCCTATGCAAATTCTCTTCTTTCATTGCCTTGTACGGGTCTTTGTTGTATATTGGAATTGAATCATCCCAAAGCGATCAAGGAGGCGTCGTCTATGAAGAAGTCTCGTTGGATTCTCCTGTGCGCTGCTCTGTTGGCCGCTGCTCTTTTCGCACTTTGGCGGCTTCCCGCTCTGTTCGCGCCTTCCGTCCCCGCGGCGCTGACCTATACGCCGCCCGACGATGAAACCGTTTCCGCCGTTCGCGCCGCCGTACAGGATCGCTTTGGTTCTGATGGCGTCGTCTATCTGCTGCCGGACTGCGAGATCGACGCCGTTTCTCTTGAATACCGCCCGCTCTCCGATCCGAACCTCGGCGGCGCGCGCTGGGTGCTGCTGCGTTCCGATTCCGGTGTTTCCTCGCTCTTTCTCTATTCCGTCCGCTGGGATTCCTTTACGGAGATCACGGATCAATCTGAAAACGGCTTTGATCCCTCTCTGGGGAAATCGCTGACCGACCGCGCAACGTCGCACGGCTGTACGCCGCTGTTCCTGCTGTCTATCGGGCAGCGCTGGCTCGTCAGCCGCGATGCGGACGGCGCGCTCTTTGCCTGCGGCCCGCTGTCCGCCGACGATCCCGAAATCGCATGGCTTTCCGAAGCGGAATTTCTGCAAAAGCACTGGCCGTATGCTTCGGGCGCGCTTCCTCTGCCCACCGGCGCGCAGGTGCAGCTGCAATAACGCCAAAGGCTCCGTTCCATCGGAACGGAGCCTTTTTGATTCGTCTCAGCCTTTGTAGGCGACCAGCTCGATCTCCACCAGCGCGCCCTTGGGCAGGGCGTTTACGGCAAACGCCGCGCGGGCGGGCAGGATCTCGCCGCCAAAGAACTGCGCGTAAACCTCGTTGACCGCGGCAAAATCCGCAATGTCCTGGAGCAGCACGGTGGTCTTGACCACGTTGTCAAAGGTCATGCCCGCCTCACGGAGAATCGCCTGCAGGTTGCGCAGCGACTGCGCGGCCTGTTCGGCTGCGGTGCCGCCCACGATCTCACCGGTCGCGGGATCGAGCGGAATCTGCCCGGAAACGTAGAGGAAATCGCCCGCCAGCACGGCCTGCGAATACGGGCCGATCGCCTTGGGCGCCTGATCGGTGTGAATGCGCTGCTTCATAAAAAACATCTCCTTTTTAGATAAAATCAGTAGATCACGCCGCTTCCTTCTTCGCGGGGCGCACGCATTGCAGCATCACCTGCGCCAGCACGGTCAGCGCAATGCCGGTCAGCAGCGCACCGTTGTAGGAACCGGTCGCGTCATAAACGCGGTTGAAAAACAACGGGCTGATGGAGCTAGCCAGCGAGCCTGCCGCGCTGACGATGCCGTAGATCGTCGCATAGTCCCGCGTGCCGAAGGCTGACTGTGCCAGAATCGGGTAAGACACCGTGCCCGACGCACAGCCCAGCGCCGCCCCCACGATCACCATCACATGCGCTGCGGGATACTTTCCGAAATAAAGCCCCGCAAGACCCACCGTAATGGCCAGCACCGCCAGAAACGTGCTCTTCTTCATGCCGAGCTTGTCGTACATGCCGCCCAGCATCGCCTTGCAGATTGCCAGCAGTCCCAGATAAATCGCCGCAACGGTCGAGGCCCACTCCGTCGTAAAGCCGATATCGCCCAAATGCGGCACAATGGTCTGTGAAAGCATCGTGGTGGAAAGCCCCACCGAAATCGCCAGCACGATCAGTGCCCAGAAGCTGAAGCTCTTCATCGCGCCGCCCAGCGTCGGGCCGTAGACCGGCTCTTCACCGCCCGCTTCCTCGATCTGCGAGCCATAGGGCTGCAAGCCCATGTCCTGCGGGCGCTGACGAATCACAAAATACACCAGCGGGATCATCACCGCCGCCATGATGACCGCCAGAATGCGGTAGGTACCGGCCCAGCCGACGGTCTTGATCCAGCTGTTGGAAAGGTTCTGAAACAGCATGCCGCCCAGCCCGCTGCCCATGAAGCACACGCCGATGGCCGTGCCTCGCTTTTCGATGAACCACTGCGAAATAATCATGGTGAACGCCAGGAAGGTCAGACAGCTCATCATCAGCCCCGCCGCGACCGACAGCGCGTAGAACATCCACATCTCCCGGCAGAAGGAATAGCTGAAATAGATGATCGGCAGCGCCACACTGGCGATGCGCATCAGGTTGCGCAGCTTGAGCTTGACAAAGATCTTCCCGGAAAACAGCGCCACAATCATATAGACCACGTTTAAGATGGTCATGTTGATCGCAAAACTGCTGCGCGATACGTTTAAGCTCTCCGAAACCGGCTTGATGAACTGACTGAAACAGTTCTGCACCACGCCGTGGGTCACGCTCATGACCAATATTCCGGCGACCACCATCACCCATCCGTAATAGATGTGGTGTTTTTCAAGAAATTTCTGCATTTTTATGACTCTCCCCCCATGCTTTTCGCACAAAGAAGAGTATACCACTCGCTTTGTCTTTCCGTCAAACCGCGATGATCTCCATCCGGCGCGCTCATATCGCCCGCTTGCGCTTTGACAAAGGATTTTTGTGCGGCTTCCCCGCTCTTTTCGCGTCGCATGTTTGTTTTTTTGCTTTTTGTGTGCTTTTTTCGCCTCTAAGCGCCGAGAAGTCCTTTTTCGCAATCCAGATCTCTTTTCCGATTTTCAGGAAACGCCCGGCGTTTTTTCATAACACCGGACGTCATGAATAACACTCAAAAATGCAGCAAGCCGGAAACGCGGAACCAGCCGCCCTCCGCCCTGTATTGCAGGTCGCCGCCGCAGCACTGCGCGATGTTGCGGGCGGATTCCACGCCCAGGCCGAAGCCTCGTGCTTGGTGGAGAGCAGCCTGCTCTCCTGCGTGCGCAGTTCGCCGCTGAAGCGGTTATCCAGTGTGAAGCGCAGCTTGCGCCCGTCCGCCTCGACGCGGAACACGATCTCCCGCTCCTCCTGCGGCAACGGCAGCGAAGCCGCGCAGGCGTTTTCCAATAGATTGCCGAACAGCACGGTCAAATCCGCATCCCGCAGCGGAAGCTCCGCCGGGACGTTCAGCTCCGCAGTAAACTTTGTGCCTGCCTGCGACGCGATCTGCGCATAATACGCCGTCACGGCATTGAGCGCCATCTGCGGGCAGTAGGACAGCGGTGCATCTGTTGCAGAAGCGCTCAGGTACTCCTGAAGATAGCGGCTCAGCTGCTCGTAATCCTGCCTTTGCAGCAGCGTTTGGAGGACCGAGAGATGGTGGCGCAGGTCATGCCGGGCGGCGCGCGCCTCTTCGATGCGCGCGGTAAGGCTGCGGTACTGCATGTTTTCAATGCTCAGCGTGTAGTTTTCCGCCTGAAGCGCCACATTGCGGTCTGCCTGCACCAGAGCATCCGCCACCAGCGAATAGACCAGCAGCGCCCCCACGTTCAGCAGCGCGGTAAAGACCGCGTTTTCCGGCATCAGCGCCATTTCGTGGCTGCTCAAGGGGTTGAAATACAGCATGAAATACCAGCAGAGATAAAATGTCCCCGGCACCAGCCAGAGATAGCGCCACGCTTTTTCCGAAGATTTCAGTCGAAGCGCGCCGTAAAAATACCGGCGGAAATAGAGGAACAGCAGCGGAAACGTCGCCGCCTGCACCAGCGCCGTGCACAGCGAAAAGCTCCACCGGTAGCCCTGCACCGCCAATTCCGGAAAGAGCAGATTTTCCAACGCTTTGGACAGCATCACGACCATGTTGGCCGCATTGGAAACCATCAGCAGCACAAAGACGATCTTGCCGAACCTGTCCTTGACACACAGCAGAAAAAACGCGGCGTAAAGCGCCGTGCTCAGCAACGACCAACGCCCCGCGTACTCGGTGAAGAACAGCATCGCGCAAGCGCCCAGCCCGATCTGCACCAGCGTCAGCGCTACAACGAACGCAACCGTCGCCCTGCGCGAAAAACGCAGCGTGTTATAAAAGGGATAGAGCGCCAGTATCAGATAGGGCAGAAGGTTGAGCAGTGAATAGATCAGCGTTTCCGCAACGCGGCCCGCCGTCGGCATCAGCGTCCCCCCTTCCGGAAATCGTCAATCTGATAGTCAAAATAAGCCTTTTTGACTTCCGCGGCACGGCGTCGGCTCAGCGGCAGATATTCGCCGTTGCTCATCAGCAGGCGGCCTTCTTCCAAACGGGCTACGGCGCTTAAATTAACCAGTGTGCCCTTGTTGCAGGCCACAAAGCCGGGGCAGGCGAGCAACAGCTCCGCCATCGCGTTCTGCGTCGTGCGCACGCGCAGGCTCTGCTCTCCGCGCAGCGTCAGGGTGACATAATGTCCCGCGCAGGTGGTAAAGAGAATGGCGCGCGCGGGCACCGTCTGCCCATCCGGCAGCGTGATCGGGGTTTCCGATTCCTCTTTTGCAGCAAGCATTCTGCCCAGCAGTCCCTCCAGCGCCTTGCGCGAGATGGGCTTGAGCAAATAGCCGTCCGCGCGCACCGCGTAGCTTTCGCTGGCAAAGTCGTTGCTGGTGGTGACGAACACCAGCTTCACCCGGCTGTCCAGCGCGCGCAGCCGCTCCGCCGTGCCGATGCCGTTGAGCGCCCCTTCTTCCAGAAAGATGTCCAGAAAGACCAGCTCGTATTTTCCCGGCTGAAAATCCTTCAGCAGCATCTCGCCGGAGGGGAAAAGCTGCATGAACGTCTGCCCCTGCCCCAGCGCACAAAGCGTCTCTTCCGCCGTTCCGGCAAGAAGCTCCCGATCTTCCATGCTGTCATCCACAACGGCAACTTTCATCCTTTTCTCCCTCCGATTTCCGTTTGTCTTTTAGGACAAATTATCTCTAATTCCGTCAAAAAAAATTATATCATGGGGAACTTTCGGTTGCAAGAGATACCGTTTGCAGCCAAAGTATTGTTTTATGTCATACTGCTTGCTATATTAAATACAAGTAAATTCCGTATAAGTTTTTTTATCTTATATGGAATGATCTTGCTCAAATCGATGGAGGAGGACAGAATCATGCAAAAAACTTCTGCGATCTTGATTACTTTTTTCCTGGGTGAACTGGGCGTTCATCGTTTCCTCGCCGGAAAGATCGGCACCGGCGTCATCTGGCTGCTGACGTGCGGCTGCTTCGGCATCGGCTGGCTGGTGGATTTGATCAAGGTCTGCACCGGCAAGTTCACCAAAAAGGACGGCACGCCCTGGGTCATCGACTGATCTTGGGGAGCACCGCTCCGGTTTAGAACACCTGCCTCGATCTTTACTGCATATTTCATCTCATTGATACAAAAGCCTCCGCCATTCGGCGGAGGTACATTTCTTTTGGGGAGAAAAAGCAGCACGCGCAACCATTTGATGTCAAGAATTACCGTTTGCCGCCAACTTATTGAAAAACAATTGATTGGAAACTAAAATAGAATCAGATTTGGTACAGGGAGCTGCACCCACGCCGAATCGCGTTGCCCGTCCTGTTTAAAAAATGGGATATCTTGTGAGAAACTTCACCTGCATTCCCACTTTTTCGGGCAAATTCGCGGCTTTCCATTTTGCCGGTACGCATTGCGCCGTGCCGAACGAGCTGGCTCAAACGTCAGAACGCTGGATTCACTCACCCGGCGACCGCTCCGGCCGAAGCGCAACCCCGGCAGATGGAATTGGGATCGACTGTAAAACGTCCCCCATCAGGAAATTGCTTTGCGATTCCCTGAATACACCCATTTTAAACCCTTTGGCACATTGCGGCACATCTCATTCACAAAAGCCTCCGCCCAACCGGGCGGAGGCACATTTCTTTTTGGCCAGGCTCACTTATTTTCGCTTCGGAAGAGGTGCGTCAGCGCGCACACTGCGCCGAAGAGCACGCCCGCCACCGGCCAGACGAACCAGCTCTGCTCCGGCTCGATCGCAATCGCGGGCGCAAAGGTGATCAGCAGATAAATCGCCGTAACGACCAGCCAATAGCAGACGCACACCGTGTGCACAAGGCCGCTGCGCGCCTTTCTGACGCGGGTATAATCGCCTTCCTCCAGCAGCTTTTCCATCGAAGCGTGGATCGTGCCGCCGTAGGTGAACGCCGCCGCGCCAAAGCCCGCCATCGCCAGCAGCAGGCACACCGCCAGCACGCGCTCCAGATCCGTCGAGGTCAGTGTGGCAAACACCGGCAGCACCGACAACAGGCAAAGCAGCGTCCCGGCGATGTTCAACCGAGTATAGGCAGGACGGAAGGCCTTTTCGCGCTCCCGCACCATGCCGCTGACGCCGTATTCCGTCTCAAAGGGCGTGTTTTCCAGAAAGGCATATTCGCAGCTCTTTGCGCCGGTGAGCAGGAAGAGCGTCACCGCGACGGCCACCAGCACGATCAGCGCGCAGAGCCCCAGCCCTGCCGCCGCCTCTTCCGTCAGGGGGATGCGGTGTTTTTCGCTCAGCGCCGCCAGCATCAGCAGCGGGATGGGCGAAAGCACGCACAGCAGGGTCGCCAGCGCCATCTGCGGGGCGGCTTTGCGCCGCAGCACGAGGTATTGCGCGGATTGCTCCATCGTCACGCGGCGCAGCGCGGGTTCGTCGCTTTCCGCCGCCGGGCCGAATTCCTCGATTTCGTCCTTGAGCAGATCATCCGTCGTCACGCCGAACAGGCGGCTCAGCTGCAAGATCCTGTCCAAATCGGGGACGGACTGCGCGCCCTCCCATTTGGAGACCGACTGCCGGGATACGCCCAGCTGCTGCGCCAGCTCCTCCTGCGACCAGCCCGCCTTTTTGCGGAGCGAGATGATTTTGTCTGCGAGTATCATGAATCGTTCCTCCTCGTTTCAGGTTGCCCCGATTCTATCCGATGCGGCGGTTGCAGGCCAGAAACCCGGCTGTTCAATGTGTCAACCGGCAGTTGCGGTTGGGGAAAAACCCGTTTTTCTCCGTTTTTCCGCTCAACCGCGAATCAGGAAGAGCACCGAAAGCGTCCGGTTGACCGCGATCAATACGCGCAGCAGAATGGGATAAAGATCGGGCACGACGCGGTCGGCGCCGGCAGGAAAGAAATGGATGGCGTCCCTGAAGCACTCGTTATACCCGCGCAGCTTCTTTTCCGACGCGCCGAAGAGCGTGAAATATTCGTGGCAGAAGAACTGCACCGCCGTCCAGAGCAGCAGCACGGTCAGAAACCAACGCCCCACGGGCTCAAACCGCCAGAGCAGCGCAATCTTCATCCATTTCTCTCTGTTTCCCGCGAAAGCGACAGGCGAATCAGCTCTTCCGTCGTTCCCTCTTCGTATTGCCGCTCGCCCGTGGGCGCAAAGCCATGGCGGGCATAAAAGGCGATGGCGCGGGTATTCTTCTCCAGCGCCCAAAGGGTGCGCGCGCCCTTTTCCACCGCAAAGTCCAGCAGCGCCTCGCCGTATCCTCTGCCTTGAAAGCAGGGATCGACGTAGAGCTTGTGCAGCTCCCCGCCGCCGACCACCGCAAACCCGCGGATCACGCCGTCATCCAGCACAAAGGTTTCGTCCTCCTGCCCGATCCAGTGCGCAAAATTCTCCGCCACCGGGATCACCTGCATCTCCCCGAAGGAATAATCGTCGTCGTGAAAGATGGGATAGTAGTTCAGCCGGTTGTTAAACACATAGATTTCCGCCGTGCGGCCCTTGTCCTCCGGCCGCAGCGGGCGAATGCTTTCCATCTTACCGCCTCATTTCTCCACGAGCTTGCGGAACTCCGCGTCGCGGTCATAGTCGTTTTCCGCAAAGCCGGGTATTTCCTTGATGGATTTATACACGCTCAGGCTGAAGCCGGTGAAGATGCGGCTGATCTGCTCGTCGGTATAGGGGCAGCTGTTCGTGACAATGAGCGCGGCGATGCCATGGCTCACCAGCCACATGTCCCGCGTGTAGCGCTCCGCCTGCTGCTGCGTCACACGGTAAGTTTTCATCACGCTTTCGCAGGTCAGCTTCGTCAGGTGCGTCAGCACGCTGGGAACGCCGTTTTCATCCAGCCCGGCGCGCAGCAAAAACAGCATCCGGTAGAACTGCGGCTCCTGCCGCGCAAAGCGGATGTATTGCTGCCCGACGCCCAGAAAGGGGATCGGCTTGCTCAGCCCTTCTTCGATCGTGTCCAGATAGATTTTCTCGGCAGCTTTGCGCACCTCCGCGCGCACCTGCTCCATGCTTTCAAAATAAGTGAAGATCGGGCGGGTGGACATGCCCAGTTCCGCGGCGATTTCGCGGGTGGTGAGCGCTTCGAGCCCGCGGGTGCGGACGACCTGAAGCGCGGCGGCAACGATTTCTTCCCGGGTGAATTTGGGTTTGGGCGGCATGGGAAAACATCAGATCCTTTCCATATCATTTGCACCAATCGTAACGCAACATTTGTGATTCGTATTATATAAACAAATTGCATAGGTGTCAAGCGAGCGCGGAAACAAAAAAAGGCGCTTCTCCCGAAAAGACACGGGAAAAGCGCCCGGATGCGCAAGCTCCGGAAAAAATCAGGCGGTCAGCGCGCACTCGGCCTTGTGCTTTTTGTAGCGGATGATGAAAATGGTCAGCGCGGTCAGGCGCAGCACGAAGGTGATGGAATTAAACAGCATAAACGCGCGGTAATCGGCGCCCAGCGCGGTATAGAGCTTCACGCCCAGGAAGGGCATCAGGCCGTTGGAGAAGGTGACAAACGCCATGTTCAGCGACACGATGAGCGAACGGTTCTTCTCCGGAATGGCGTCCAGCAGCATCTGCACCAAACACAGATTGCTGGCGCACTGCGGCACGCAGACGATCGCACCCATGATGAGATAGACCGTCGGACGAATCGCCTGCGGGGTCAGGCCGGAGACCAGCATGGTCACCGGGCACATCACCAGCGATAGAATGCAGAACAGGAAGGTGAACTCCACGCCCTTTTTCTCATTTGCGCGGACGAAGAGCCCCAGCGTCAGCAGCTGCAAAATGGCGCATCCCGCGTTAAAATAGGAAAGCTGCGCTTCGGTCAGGCCGACATACTGCATCTGGCCGATATACCACATGCTCCAGTCGATATGCCAGCCCAGATAAAAGAACATGATACAGATGAAATAAGAGAGAAATTTCTTACTGTGCACCAGATCGCGGAATACCTCGCCGAAGGAAGAAAAGCTGAATTTGGGCACCTGCTGAAGCATTTCCGGCGAACGCTCTCCGCCCGGAATGCGCGACAGCACAAAGGAGCAGAGCAGGCACACCGCGCCGCAGATATAGAAGAACACGCGCAGCACCATCAGCTTGCTGGGGCTGTCGGGCTGAGCCGTCAGGATCGTGCCGCAGAGGATGGGCGCGATGGTGCTGATGAGGAACACAAAGCGGTTGCGGAAGCCGTAGACGCGGTTTCGGTCCTTCAGCGGCGTCACATCCCCGAAGAATGCCTGCCAGATGGTGTTGTAGACCACCAGCATACCCGCCGTCAGCGCCAGGAACACAAAGAAGAACGTCATGCGCAGGTTTTCGCCCAGCACCGGCACTGTGCCGTAGAAGAAATAGGCGACGCCCATCACCAGCATCAGCACCACAGGCACCGTTTTGGCGTTTTTAAGGCGGTCGCTGATGATGCCCGCCGGAAGCATGAGCACCACGGCGGTGAGGTTGGCCACCAGCTGAATCATGCCGATCTGGCTGTCAGTCGCGCCGAGGTTCGTCGCATAGAGATTGGTGCCGAAGCCGCTGACGCCGGAGAGCGACATTACAAACTGAAAAAGCAGCCCTTCCACGCCGAAGAGCAGCATCGCCTTCATCGCAGGCGTCATTCCGGTGAATTTTCCACTCAGATTTTTGAATTTCGTCATGTTCTGCCCCTTAAATACGTATATTTCCCAAAGGGTATTATAGCCATTCCCGCCGTCAAGCACAAATGAAGTTTTGAAGAACAATTTCTTTCTGTGAAACAGTTTAGTTAAAAAACATTTTGCCTTTTGCAGAGGACTTTGATAAAATGATTCCGACGAGATACAAACGACGGAATCCCCGGTTTTTCACAGAAACAGGAGGAAGATCAGCATGAAACTGGACGGTGCATGGACCCTTTATTACGCGCCGGAGAGCGACGATATGCCGATGTGTCCCGATCAGATTGCGGGCAGTGGCATGGCGTGCATCACGGCGCAGGTTCCCGGCAATGTTGAGATCGATCTTATGCGCGCCGGATTGGAGCAAAACCCCTTCTACGGCGAAAACCTTTACAACTTCCGCAAATATGAATACTATCACTGGTGGTATCAGAAGGAATTCGGCCTGCCCAACAGCTTTGCGGGGGAGCAGATGGAGCTGACCCTTCACGGTGTGAACACCATCGCCGAGGTCTTTGTCAACGACACGCTCGTCGGCAAGTGCGACGACATGATGATCGAACACCGCTTCCGCGTGGAAAAAGCGCTGCGCCCCGGTGATTTCAACACGATCAGCGTTCACATTCTCTCCGCAATGAACTACGCCCGCGAGCTGGAAAGCCCCGTAGTGGTTTCCGGCGAGGAGCATACCGATGAACTGAGCCTGCTGCGCATGCCGCCCCACAGCTTCGGCTGGGACATCATGCCGCGCCTGCTCTCGGCAGGGCTCTGGCGGAGCGTTTCGCTGGATATCGTCAACCCCACGCGCATCACGCAGAGCTACTATGCCACGATCTCCGCCAGTGAGGACGAGGCGGAGCTGATGATCAAGTGCCGCTTCACCACCCCGGAGCGCGTGATGCAGGGCTACCGCCTGCACGTTCAGGGCGCTTGCGGCAACAGCGTATTTGAATACGACGCCCCCGCCCGCTTCGTCAGCGAAGAGGGGCGCGTGAAGATCAAGAACCCGAAGCTCTGGTGGCCGCGCGGCTACGGCGAGCAGAATCTCTACACCGTCAAAATGGAGCTGCTGCACAACGGCGAGGTCGCGGATGTGCGCATGGAGCGCATCGGCATCCGCCGCTTCCACATTGACCATGTGATGAAGCCGCTGGACGAGGGCGAATTTAAGGTGCGCTGCAACGGCGTGCCCATCCTCTGCAAGGGCAGCAACTGGGTGCCGCTGGACGCGCTGCACAGCCGCGACGAAGGACGTTACGACCGCGCCATGGCGCTGATGGCGGACATGGGCTGCAACATCGTGCGCTGCTGGGGCGGCAACGTGGTGGAGGATCACCACTTCTTCAATCTGTGCGACGAACTGGGCATCATGGTCTGGCAGGATTTCACCATGGCCTGCGCCAACTATCCGCAGCAGGAGTGGTTCTTCCGCCTGATCGAAAAGGAAGTCACCTCCATCGTCATGAAGCTGCGCAACCATCCCTCCATCCTGCTCTGGGCAGGCGACAATGAAGTGGACGAGCGTTCGCTGGGCATGGGCTTTGAGGAGGGCAACAGCACCAACGAGATCACCCGCGTGGTGATTCCGCGCGTGATCCGCAATCACGATCCCTACCGCAAATATCTGCCGTCCTCCCCCTACATCCCGGAGGGCTTCCCCCGTTACGCCGGGCCAGAGCAGCACAACTGGGGCGCGCGCGCCTATTTCAAGGACGATTTCTATAAGCATTCTCAGGCGCATTTCATCAGCGAATGCGGCTACCACGGCTGCCCTGCGCCGGAATCGCTGAAAAAGTTCATTCCGGAGGATCAGCTCTGGCCGATTCTGGGCGATGACGACGCGGTTTCCGCCGCCGTTCCGGCCAGCGGTCCCGCTTCCGCGCCCACGAACGACGTTTGGGACACCCACAACACCGAAGATCTGCAAAAGCCCCGCCGCGGCTATAACCGCAACCGCATGATGGCGGACCAGGTGCGCATCCTCTGCGGCAGCGTCCCGGCGGATCTGGAGACCTTCAGCCGCATCTCGCAGATCTCCCAGGCAGAAGCCAAAAAGTTCTTTGTCGAGCGCACGCGCATCAAGAAGTGGCGGCGCACCGGCATCATCTGGTGGAACATGCTCGACGGCTGGCCGCAGATCTCCGATGCGATCGTCGATTACTACTTCAACAAAAAGCTGGCCTACACCTGGCTCAAGCGCGTGCACGAGCCCGTCTGCCTGATGCTGGACGAATTGCAGGATTGGGGACGCAACGTGGTACTGGGCAACGACAGCCGTCAGGACAAGACCGTCGAATGGAGCGTCCGCAACGGCGATTCGGGCGAGGTGCTGCTGCAAGGCAAAACCCTCTCTCCCGCAAATGAAAACGTGGTGCTGGGCAGCATCCGCGAGCTGGCGGGAGCGCAGAAGTTCTATCTGCTGACCTGGACGGTGGGCGGAAAGGTCAAGCACAACCACTATATTTCCGGCTTCCCGCCCTATGACGCGCAGCAGCTGCTCAGCTGGGCGGACAGAATCGAGCATCTGGACGAGGAGTGAGCGCGCATGGGCATCTATGTTGGATTTGACATCGGCGGCACCAAGTGCGCCGCCGTCACAGGTATTGAAAAAGATGGCGAATTGACAATACTCGGCCGCGAGGCCTTCGCCACCCCCGCCGATCAGCAGGAGGCGCTGGACAGGCTCTGCGCACTGGCGGAAAAGCTGGCGGACGGGCAGGAAATCCTGGGCATCGGCATCTCCTCCGGAGGGCCGATGGATGCGGACAAAGGCGAGCTTTGCAACCCGCCCAACCTGCCCGGCTGGCACGGCATTTCGCTGACGGACTACGCGCAGCAGAAGCTGCACGCCCCCGCGCTGCTGGAAAACGACGCCAACGCCTGCGCACTGGCCGAATGGCGCTGGGGCGCGGGCAAGGGCAGCAAGGTGATGATGTTTCTGACCTTCGGCACAGGGCTGGGGGCAGGCATCGTGATCGGCGGCCGCGTGCTGCGCGGCGCAAACGGCAACGCGGGTGAGCTTGGGCACTGGCGTCTGGCGGAAACCGGCCCGGCGGGCTACGGCAAGGTGGGCGCGTTTGAAGGCTTCTGCTCCGGCGGCGGCATTGCGCAGCTGGCACAGAGCATCGGCACAGCCTGGGCGCAGCGCGGGCAGAAGCCCGCATGGCTGAGCGACAGGGTGACGGCCAAGGAGGTGGCGCAGGCCGCCTTTGCGGGTGACCCCGCCGCGCAGGAGGTATTTGATACCTCCGCGCGCTTTCTCGGCAAGGGGCTGGCGCTAGCCGTGGACTTTCTCAACCCAGACTGCATTGTGATCGGCTCGGTCTACGCGCGCAGCGAAGCGCTCTTCCGGAAGGAATTGCGCCGCGCGTTGGAAGCGGACGCACTCGCCGCGTCGCTTGCGGTCTGCCGCATCGTTCCGGCCATGCTGGGCGATTCCATCGGCGACTGCGCTGCGCTCTCCCTCGCCGTTCAGGCCGCGGGCGCGCAGGGCTGAACGACCGATTTTCTCTCTATAACGCACAACGCCTGGCCGTTCCCCATTCGGGAATTCCGGGCGTTGTTTTTCCTAATGGGATATTTTTCGCGATTGAAGTCCTCCGGCGCGGGAACATTTCCATTTTCGCGGAGCGTGAGCACGAACATCCGGAATCCTGCCACAGTTCCGAGCGGAACCTGTATCTCATCGCTGTGGAGGCCGATCGAGCGGTCTGCCGCAAATTCGGCTTTGAAACCATCGGGCATTTCCCGGCTTTATGAAAATCAACGGCAACCCCATTCCCTGCGGCCTGATGCGCTTTTCCCTGCTCTGATCTTCACAGAAACCGCACTCCGCTCCGCCAGGCAAAGAGAGCCGGAAGCACATGAATGTGCTTCCGGCTCTCTTATTTGTTTTTGTTATCGGAACCAGACCTTGGTGCAGAACAGCAGAAAGAGCGCAGCAGCGATGATGAACACCAGCCCGATGGCCAGCGCCGCAAGCAGCGCATTGGCGATGAAGGCACGGGTTTCGCGCTTATCCATGGGCGGTTTTTCGCTGCCGGACTGATATTCCGGCTTTTCCTCGACGTACCACGGCATCCCCTCGATGTTCATGTTGGCGATGGGGCGGCCGTCGTCGATGTCCTCAAAGCGGGGCTGCTGATCCTTTTTTCTGCGCATAAGGCTCCTTTACGGTTCTTCTCTTACTTGTCTTCCTCGGCGGGAACGGCGGCCGCAGCGGGCTGCGCCTTCTGCTCCGGCATATCGTCAAAGAGATGGCACACCACGACGTGTCCCGGCTCGATCTCGCGCGGCACGGGCGCCTCGGTCTCGCACTTCTTCATGCAGTTGCGGCAGCGGGTATGGAACTTGCAGCCGGAAGGCGGGTTGGCCGGAGAGGGGATGTTGCCCTCGAGCACGATGCGGTTCATCTTGCTGTTGGGATCAGGCACCGGAATGGCGGAGAACAGCGCCTTGGTGTAGGGATGCAGCGGCTCGCGGAAGATGTCCTCCTTGGAGCCGAACTCCACCAGGTTGCCCAGATACATGACGCCGATGGTATCGGAGATGTGCTCGACAACCGACAGATCGTGCGAAATGAACAGGTAGGTCAGGTTATGCTCCTGCTGCAGATCGCGCAAAAGGTTAATGATCTGCGCCTGAATGGACACGTCCAGCGCGGAAACCGGCTCGTCGCAGACGACGAACTCGGGGTTGAGCGCCAGGGCGCGTGCGATGCAGATGCGCTGGCGCTGTCCGCCGGAGAACTCGTGCGGATAGCGGTCGCGGTGATAGGGCTGCAAGCCGCACTCGCTCATGATCTTGTCGATGTAGTCGTTGAACTCGTCCTTGGGCACAATGCTGTGCTCACGAACCGCTTCGCCCACGATTTCGCCGATGGGCAGGCGGGGCGACAGGCTGGAATAGGGATCCTGGAAGATGATCTGCATCTTCGGGCGCAGGGCGCGCAGCTCGTTGCGGCTGAGTTCATGCACCTCGCGGCCGTTGAAGAGCACCTCGCCGCCGCTCTTGTCGGTCAGGCGCAGGATGGTGCGGCCGACGGTGGTCTTGCCGCAGCCGGATTCGCCGACCAGGCCCATCGTGGTGCCGCGCTTGATGTTGAAGCTGATGCCGTCCACCGCGCGGACATAGCCCACGGTGCGCTGCAACAGGCCTTCCTTGATGGGGAAGTATTTCTTGAGATGATTGACCTCGAGCACGTTTTCCGGATTGTGGACAAGCGGCGTAAACGTGTTGTCAATGGTGACCTTGGCCATGTTTACTTACCCTCCTTGCCGTTTTCCGCATAGCGATAGCAGCTGACGACGTGGGTGTCGGTCAGATGGATCTCGTGCGGGTACTTGCCCTTGCAGCCCTCGACGCACATCTCGCAGCGGTCGCGGAAATAGCAATAGTCGGGCATGTCGATGGGGTTAGGCACCTTGCCGGGGATGGAATAGAGGCGATCCACGCGCTTGTTGATGACGGGCTTGGACGCCATCAGGCCGATGGTGTAGGGGTGCGCGGGGTTTGCGAAGATCTCCTGCACCGTGCCCTTTTCGACCACGCGGCCGGCATACATGACCACAACGTAGTCCGCCATTTCGGCGATGACGCCAAGGTCGTGGGTGATGAGCATGATCGAGGCGTTGATCTTGTCCTTCAGTCCGCGCAGCAGGTCAAGGATCTGTGCCTGAATGGTCACGTCCAGCGCCGTGGTGGGCTCGTCGGCGATGATCAGGCGGGGATTGCAGGCCAGGGCGATGGAGATCATCACGCGCTGGCGCATACCGCCGGAAAGCTCATGGGGATACATCTTGTAAACGCCTTCGCTGTTGGCAATGCCGACCACCTCCAGCATGGAGATGGTGTGCTTTTTGACCTGCTCTTTGGTCCAGGTCGGGTTGTGCAGGGCGATGACTTCATCCACCTGCGCACCGATGCGGAACACGGGGTTGAGTGACGTCATCGGCTCCTGGAAGATCATCGACAGCTTGTTGCCGCGGATCTTCTCCATGGCGTACATGGGCATCTTCGCCACATCGTAGGCCTTGCCGTCCTCGCCCAGGTTCAGGCGGATCTGTCCGGAGACGATCTGTCCCTGCGGGCGCTGGAGCAGCTGCATCAGCGAAAGCGAGGTGACGGACTTGCCGCAGCCCGATTCGCCCACGACGCCGACCGTCACGCCCTGGGGCACATCAAAAGATACGCCGTCCACCGCCTTGACGGTGCCGGTATCGGTGAAGAAATAGGTATGCAGATCGTCGAATTCCACGACGTTCTTGGGATCGCGCATCTGGGTCAGGTACTCGCTCTCGGGCACCTTTTTGCGCTGATACTTTTTCTCCATCGCCGTGGTAATGCGGCGGTTCTCGCGCGAAATGCGGCGGGATTCTTTTGCGGAGAGGTAATTGCTGTTCTTGCTGGTTTTCTTTTCGGTGTTTTCGCTCATTGCTTTCCCCTCCTTATCTCTTCATCTTCGGGTCAAACGCATCGCGCAGACCGTCGCCAATGAAGTTGAATCCAAGAACCGTCAGCAGGATGCACAGACCTGCGGGAATCCATACGAACCAATAGTTGGTCATGACGTAAACCGTACTGACCGCGCTGATGATGTTGCCCCACGAGGCGAAGGGGAACTTAACGCCCAGGCCCAGGAAGGACAGCGTGGATTCGGTGATGATGGTAGAACCCAGGCTCATGGTGCAGATGACGATCAGCTGCGGGATGACGTTGGGCACCAGGTGGTGGAAAATGCGGTGGCTGATGGTCAGGCCGCAGGCCTCGGTCGCGGTCATGAACTCCTGCTCGCGCAGGGAGAGGATCTGGCCGCGCACCATGCGCGCCACGCCCGGCCAAGACAGGAAGCCCAGCACCAGCATCAGGTAGATCATACGCACCTGAGGATCGACGCGCTCCGCATCCATGATGGAGCCGAGGATGATGATCAGGGGCGTAGAGGGAATGCAATTGAAGATATCAACAATACGCATGATGAGGCTGTCCACCCACTTGCCGAAATAACCGGCAACGCCGCCCAGCACAACGCCCAGCAGCGCCGCGATGGCCACAACGATGAAGCCGATCATCAGCGAGACGCGGCCGCCGTACATGATGCGGGTGAGCAGGTCCATGCCGTTGCCGTCCGTGCCCAGCCAGTGGGTCAGCGACGGCGCTTCATAGGCGTTGACCACGAGGGTCTCGGTCTCCGCGCGCACGTCCCAGATGTTGTTGCTGCGGTAGATCGAATAGTCCTGACCGTCGAACTCAAAGCTGCTCAGGTTGTCAGCAATGGCTTCCTTCGCGGCGTCCTTGAACTCCAGCGAAAGCTCCTGGCCGGAAACATAGGTGTTGACGACCGTGTTGGAAACCAGCGCGTACATCTCGCCGTCGAGGGTGACCGTCGCGCCGATATCGGGATCGAGCTCCAGCTGATAGGTCTTGCCGTCGGCCTCGAAGGAGCTCTTGCCCTCTGCAATGGCGGTTTCGCACGCCAGGCGGAAATCAAAGCCGGTCTTCACCGCGCTGTTTTCGGTATCGTAGATCTTCTTGGAGGCCAGCGCGAGCGGTGCGGCGGAACCGACCGTCGCTTCCTTGCCGCTGCGGGTGATGATGTAATTCACGCCGTTAAACTCAAATCCATCTTCTCCCGCCGTGGCGGCAGCATTAGCCGCATCCAGCCAGCCGTTGGGCAGCTCCACACCGTCCACAGGCTTGAGCGCGGTCATCATCTTGTTGGAAAGACCGCTTGCCACGGTCTGCGTGCCGCTGATGAGATAAAGATCCTCGCCCAGCTGCTCCAGCGTGTAGGACTTGCCGGAAACCTCAAAGGCAGCGTCGCCCTGATTGACCGCCAGGATGAACTTGCTCTGCGCCAGGGAGGAAAACTCCCCGCCCTCCGCAAGGGTATAGCGGAAGTCGTTGTTGACGGTCACAGAAGCGTAGTCCTTTTCCAGCTGCTCGTTGTGATAGAAGACCTGATCTTCCCCATAGGGGGAAACCCAGCCGCCGATATAGGAGAACACAAACATGAAGGCGATGAAGATAACGCCCACGATGGCCAGGCGGTTGCGGATAAAGCGTTTGAAAACCAACATGGAAGGCGAAAGCACTTTGACGCGCTGTTCGTCGTCCAATGCGCCGGCGCGGGTATTCTTTTTCTGTTCCTCTGCCAAAGCTCTTCCTCCTCCCTTATGCGACGCGGACTCTGGGATCGACCACCGCATAGAGAATATCAGCGATCAGCGTGCCCAACAGCGTCAGTATTGCAGAAAACGTCATGTAGAACATCGAGAACGGGATATCGCCTGCGATCATCGCCTGGTAAGAAGTCCAGCCGATGCCCTCGATCTGGAACAGCGTCTCGGTGATCAGTGCACCGGAGAACAGGCCGGGGATCGAGCCGCCGATGATGGTCACCAGCGGGATCAGCGTGTTGCGGAAAGCGTGATAATTGATGACGCGCTTTTCCGAAACGCCCTTGGCACGCGCGGTGCGGATGTAGTCCGCGTTGAGCACTTCCAGCATGTTGGTGCGGGTATAGCGCATCAGGCCGCCGACGGAGACGATGGTCAGGGTGATGACGGGCATGATATAGTGCTTAGCCACATCCAGCGCCTTGCCCCAGCTGTCTAGCTGCTCATAGTAGCGGCCGACCTGACCGAACAGATCCAGCCAGCCGAGCTTGACCGACAGGATGTACTTCAGGATCGTTGCAAAGTAGAAGGTCGGCAGAGAAATACCGATCAGCGCAAAGATCGTGACGGCATAGTCCGTGCGGGAATACTGCTTGCGTGCGGCCAGGATGCCCAGCGGCACGGCAATGACGATCTCCAGCACGAAGGAGAGCACGCCCAGGATGAAGCTGTTCCAGATAACGGCGTTGAACTTCTGCACCACGGGGACGTTGAAGAACCAGCTGTCGCCAAAGTCTCCCTTGAGCGTGGAAACCAGCCAGTTGGAGAAATAGCCCTCGACAATTCCCTTGTCAAACCCATAGGCCGCGTTCAACTGCGTCAGCCATTCCGAATAGCTCTTGCCGCCCGGCAGCGATGCGCGCTCGCGCGCAATCTTCTCAACATAGCTGGTCGGGATACAGCGCATGATGGAATAGATGATGAGCGTGACGAAGAACAGGATCATGATGCTGATGAGCAATCTCTTGATGATATACTTCGACAATTCAATCCTTCCCTCTCTTGTTTAATTTTTTCCAGAAGCCTGCCCTTTCCGCGTTCCCCTTTGATCCGGCTTTTTCGCTTGCAAACAAAAATGCGGAAGGGGCAAGCCTCTGACATGGCTCAATCGTTGCGTCAAGGTTAATTTACAGTCTGAATTATTCATTTTTTGTAAATACGCAATTACAGGCATGAGCCCATCTATGTTGCCAAAGACGGACTCATGCCGCAATTGCCATCTGACCGGAAACCTATCCGGCTGTTTTAAGTGGAGTGAAAAGCCTCAGAGCTTTTTCTCTTACTTCGCCATTTCCATGGTATCCACACCGTTCAACCAGCCGTAGAAGGTGGTGATGTCGCCAAGGACGGTGTCCATGTTGATGCGCTCCGCAGAGAAGATGATGCAGTTCTGGCGCTGATAGACGGGGATTTCAACCGCCCAGTCGATGATCTTGTCCAGCGCAGCCTTGTAAACGGTCTTGCGGTAGGCCTGATCATCGGAGGCACGGCCTTCCAGGATCAGCTGATCCAGCTCGGCGTCAGCGATGTGGTAGTGGTTGGAGTCAGAGCCGCCCAGACCGACGATGTTACCGGAGTAGTAAATCTGGTACATATCGGGGTCGATGGTGGCGCCCCAAGCCGCGCACCACAGCTCCTGAGTGCCCGCGTCCATACGATCCCACAGCACGTTGGAATCGGACAGGTCGTTGACGATCAGGTTGATGCCGATGGTCTCGAAGGCCTGCTTGGCCAGGGTGCAGATCATGAAGGACGGGTGGTCGCCGGTGCCGTCCGCGGGGATCATCAGCTCGTACTCGAGCTTCGCGCCCTCGGGAGCAGCGGTGAACTTGCCGGTGGCCTCGTCGAAGGTGTAGCCGGCAGCCTTCAGGTACTCAACGGCAGCATTAAGAGCCGCAGCCTGCTTGTCCTCGGAAGACATATCCGCGGTGAAGATGTCGGAGCCGTCCACAGCGGTGGAGAAGGCAACCTTGTAGTCCGCGTCGGTCTTCTGGGGAGCAGCCCAGGAGGTGTTGGAGATCGGGTAGTTGATGACGGAAGCGCGCTCGCCATAGTAAGAGTCGATAGCGACCTCACGGTAAGCGGCGATCACAGTGGCAAGAGCCTTGCGCAGGTTCTTGGAAGCTTCGGACGCGGGCTCGCCGCCAACGTTGACGGTTTCGGCGTTGATGCCGATGTAGCCGTAGCCCAGGTTGTCAACGGTATCGGTGACGATCTTGTCGCCGTCCAATTCGCCGTTGCTGTTGTAACCCTTGATCTCATCGACAGCGGTGCTGCTGAAGGAAGGATCGCCCAGGTCCAGGGTGCCGGTGCCGACGCCCGGGATCTTATCGGTGTCAGCGCCTTCCTTGAACTGAACGTTCTTGATGGCGGGAACGCCCTTGAAGTAGTTCTCGTTCGCCTCGAAGTAGACGATCTTGTTGTCATACTTGACAAACTTGTAGGGGCCGGCGCCCAGAGGCTGGGTGGTCTTGGCCTCCACCATGCTCAGGTCGCCGTAGGGGTGACCGAACTGGTTGTTGTCGTAGTCATACTGAGCAGCATCGCCGTAGTAGTGCAGAGGAGCGATAGCGATGCCGCAGATGGAATAGATCGCGGGAGCCTCATAGCCCTCGGTGGTCACTTCCACCGTGTAATCGTCGACCTTCTTGACGCCGGCGATGTTCGGCACGCCTTCGCTGCCCATGGTCTCGTCCTTCGCAGCGAACTCAGCCATGAAGGCCTTCTCGGTGTCCGCAACGATGTCCGCCTTGACAGCGGATTCGCCCGCCGCGACATAAGCAGCGGCGTCGCCCTCGTACTTGGCCTTGACTTCCGCCAGGAACTCTTCCGCGGTGGGAGTGGTGCCGCCCGCGATGTCCCAGGTCTTGCCGGTAGAAGCACCGGTCAGGGTGCCGTCCTTGTAGGAACCGAAGCCCCACAGCGCCATGGCCAGCGCGTTCTGCAGGCCGGCGTCGGCGGTAACTTCGTCAGCGGTCTTGCCGATGGTGGCTTCCGCCTGGTCGCCCGCGTAGTTGGCGGTGACGTAATCCACGATGCCCTGCGCATCCGCAGCCCAGTTCTCGTCAAGGGTCTTGAGGATCCAAGCGGTCTGGTCCGCATCCTTGCCGGCCTTCTCGCCGTCCTTCAGGACCGCGTTGAAGATCTCTTCATACTTGGCGTAGACTTCGCTGGTGGTCTGGGTCAGGTAATCCTGCAGGCCAACGATCTTATAGGAGGACAGGGTGGTGGAGCCGACATAAGCCGGATCGCAGTAGACATAATAGGTGAAGATGATGTCATCCGCGGTCAGGGGCTCGCCGTCGGAGAACTTCAGGTCCTCGCGCAGCTTCATGGTGTAGGTGGTGGTGCCGTCGTCATTCTTGACAACGGAAACATCCGCCGGACCATTGTAGAAGTAATCCGTGCCGTTGTAGTTGCGGGTCTCACCCTCGATCGCGTTGTACACGATCGCGCCCTGACGATCGGTGGTCAGGGGGCTGATGGACGTCATGGAAACGACGTCCTGGTCATAGGCGGTATCCGCATAGAAGGGGCTGAACTTCTCGGAGAAGGGGCTGTAACCCACAACCAGAGGAGTGTCGCTGCCTTCCTCAGCAGGCGCTTCGGTCGGTTCCGCAGACTCGGCAGGAGCCTCGGAGGGCGCGGCGGTCTCTTCCACAGGCGCCTTCTGGCAGGCGGACAGCATCATCACGCCCATGCACAGAACCAGCACCAGCGCAAGCACGCGCGCCAGATTACGGTTTTTCATGGTGATTCCTCCTTATCAGAATCGGTTTTATTGTAAGGCTCCGTTTTTCGGAACCGTTACAAACGCTCATTTTTCCGCGGGCTGTTCATCGCCCCGGCGGATCTCGGTGACTTTCACCTTCCGCAGCAGCACGATTTGGCCGATCCCCGCCCCCAGCTGGAGCAGCACACCCAGCAGGAACGGAGCCTCGCCCGCAATCGTTTGATGGACAATACACGCAATGATGCTGCCAATGGCAGCCATCCCTGCGCACACCGTCAATCCCCACGCGCTGTGAACCATGCGCGTCCAGGCATTATCCATGCCCTTGCGGGTGAAATCGCCCTTGTGCAGCGCCCATTCGACCAACCCCATCAGGAAATAGCCGGTGGGCAGCAGCCCGCAGACGAAGGGGAGCAGCGCATAAAAGGTCTGCGCGGTACGCCCTTTGCTGAACCCGCCCAGCACAAAAGCTCCGGCGGCAATCAGCCCGAACGCGGTCAGCAGGAAGATCATCTTCCGCCTTTCGCGCCCTTCCAGCTCGATATGGTACATCGAGCCGATGTAGTGATAAACCCCTTTTGCATCCGGCGCGTAGTCGGAATTATACCGGCCCCGGCCGAAATGGGTGTTTTTGACGTTTTTTTTCTGACTCATTGCAGCTTTCCGGCGTCAAAGCCTTCCAGCCACTCCTTCGCCTTGGCGGCCACCTTGCGCAGCGCCTCCGGGCCGAAGGGCGTCTCCAGCCCCGCCGCGTCGGTCAGCTGGCGGAAGGTGCGGGTTCCGGCGAGCTTCACCAGATCCATGTAGCGCTTCCACGCCGCGGCGTGATCCTCTTGCGTCAGCGCCCAGAACTGCAGCGCGACCGACTGCGCCAGGCAGTAGTCGATGTAGTAGAAGGGGCTTTCGTAGATGTGGTGCTGGCGCTGCCAGCCCTTGCCGTCGCCATAGAAGGGAATGTCGTCCCGGCGCATCCAGGGCATATAGACCTTCAGCAGCTCGCGCCAGATATCGTGGCGCTGCTCCGGGGTGTATTCGGGATGCGCATACACCTCATGCTGGAAGTGATCGACCATCGTGCCGTAGGGGATAAAGGTCAGCGCGGCGGACAGGTGCTTGTAGCGGAACTTGTCCTGCTGATCGCCGAAGAAATCCCCGGCCCAGGGCCAGGCGAAGAACTCCATGGACATGGAGTGGATCTCGCAGCTCTCCAGCGACGGCCACTGGCATTCGATGGGAACGATGTTGCGCGCCATATATCCCGCAAAGGCGTGACCCGCCTCGTGCGTGATGACCTCGACGTCGCCCTGCGTGCCGTTGAAGTTGGAGAAGATGAAGGGCACCTTGTAATCGGGCAGGCTCGTGCAGTAACCGCCGCCGACCTTGCCCTTCTTGGCCACCACATCCATCAGTTCGCCGTCGAGCATCACGTCGATGAACTCGGCGGTTTCGGGCGACAGCTCGTGGTAGAACTTTCTGCCGTTTGCCAAAATGTCGTCCGCCGTGCCCACCGGGCGGGCGTTGCCGGAGCGGTAGAACAGCGCTTCATCGGCAAAGCTCAGCGGATACTGAACGCCCAAACGCTCGGCCTGCTTTTTGCAGACCTCTTCGGCCACGGGCACGAGATTCTCCCGCACCGAGGCGCGGAAGGCTTCGACGTCCTTCTGGTCGTAGCAGTTGCGCTGCATTCTAAGATACCCGAGAGGTATATAATTGTCAAATCCCAATTTTTTCGCCATACGGGTGCGAATGGCAACGAGCTTATCGTAGATCTCGTCCAGCTTTTCGCCGTTGGCGGTATACCACGCGCCCTCCGCGATCCAGGCGCTGCGGCGCTGGGCGTCGTCCTTGCTCTGCTTGAAGGGCGTCATCTGCGCCAGGGTATAGGTGCTGCCCTCAAATTCGATCTGTGCCGAGGCCAGCAGGTTGGAATACTCGATGCAAAGCAAGCTTTCCTCCTGCATATCGGGCACGATTTCCGGCGAGAAACTCCTGGCCTCCAATTCGAGGTTCAGGAACATCACCTCGCCGTACTTCTTCTCGAAGTCCTTGCGGAAGGGGCTGGCCAGCAGCGCCTGCTCCCAGGCGTGGGTGCTTTCGCGCAGCATGGGGCGAGCCTTGGCCAGCTCGCGCGCCTCTTCGTCGTAAAAAGCGTCGGTGCTGTCAATATCGTGGCGGATCTGCGCAATGGTCGCCATGGTGGAGTAATGCTTTTCCTCCTCCTGCACCTTGAGGAAGGCTTCGTCCGCCTCTTCAAAGGTCTTCGCATTCCGGAAGCACTCGGTCTCCTCGGCATAGAACGCCTTGGTCTTGTCCAGATCCGGACGGGCATAGGGCATCTGAGAGAACTTGATCATGGGGTTTACGCTCCTTCCACCACCACGTTTTCGCCGGAAAAGCCTTCGGGCGAAATGGCGGCAGCCACCGTGCGCATAACACGGTATCCTTCTATCGAAACAATGATTTTTTTGCCTTCGTACTGCAACTGCACCAGCGCACGATCCTCTTTTTTCGGATCGGCTTTGAGAGAAACGACGTCTCCGTTGGCATAGGTCAGCACAATTTCGGGATCTTCCACCGAAACAAAGCGCTCGCGCTTGGCTTCGGACGGGGTCAGCGACCGGGAGATGCGGTCGGCGTTCATGGGGGAAACCAGCGTCACGATCCCACCGCTTTCCGCGCGGAGACCGTCCTCCCGACCGGCGGCAACCAGCGCGTCCATCTCCAGGCGTTTTTCGTATTGAATCTTGTCGAAGCGTCCGCTCAGCGGCACCGCCACCAGCAGGATGCCGATCAGGAACACCGCGCCCACAACAATCAATATCTTTTTCAATTCAGACATTTGCCTTTCTTACACCCGCTGCAAAAACATCAGGCATGGAAACTTAAACAGGAATGTCCGGACGAGTTTGCATTTTTCACAAACGACTCGTACACGGGTTTTTTCTATTTTATCATAGTAAACCGCTGAATTCAACGCACATTTTTCTCAAAAAAGCAGGAAAATGTCTAACAATTCAAAAGTTTACACAGAAAAAACAGCGGAATAGCACTTTTTCGCTTTTTTATGATAAATCGTTAAAGCTGTCCTTTTCCAACTCATCCCGATATTCCTTATATATGGAAGGGTTTCCCTTCACGCACACGGCACTCCGGCCGGAAGCGTCGCCCGTCAGAGCCTTGGCGTCCAATCTGTCCACGCAATGGGACAGGGCCAACGTCCGGCGGTCCATGCGGAAGCCGTTGCGCAGCAGGCGCTTTTCCAGCAGAGACAGCGCGGCGCTGCGCAGCGCTTCGTGGAACCGGCAGAACACAGCATTTTCATTCTTCATCCTTGGTGATCCCCTTTCTCGCCCCTTCCTTCCCGGCGGAGCTGACAATATGATCTTACCGCATTCATGTAAATTTCTTCTTTGTTTTTGATTTAGTTTCTATTTTTATTGATATATTTTTCATTTATACATTATATTATTTCGCTATAAATGTCAACTAATTCATGATATTCTTCGTTATTCTTTGTTTTTTCGACACATTTTTCCATTTTCCTCTTTTCCTGCGTCTCAAAACTTTTGTGATATTTTTTATATAATTCTATTGACAAGTTCAATAATCGTGGTACAATAGTATTTGTAGTTGAGAACAAGAAAGGAGGCGGGCGCATGAACAAAAGCGTCTATTCGTTGGTGCTGATGGATAATGTCGTGGGCGAGGTGGACAAACTGGCTTACGAGATGGGAACCTCCCGTTCCAACCTCATCAACCAGATCCTGGCCGAATACGTCCGCTATACCACGCCGGAAATGCGCATGCGCGCCATTTTTGATGAAATGGAAAAGCTCATGCAAGGCGTGGACAGCTTCCAGATTCAGCCGCAGCCTTCGGACGCGATGCTCACCATCCGCTCGGCGCTGCGCTACAAATACAAGCCCACCATCCGCTACGGCGTAGAGCTTTACCGCGGCAGCGGAAACGTGGTCGGCGCGCTGAAGGTTTCCTTCCGCACACAGAGCCAGCCGCTGCTCGAAATGCTGACGGCGTTTTTTGAGCTGTGGGCCAAGCTGGAAGGGCATTACCGTTCCCAGCTCAAGCTTCCTCCCTGTCAATACGCCATCGAGGGCGGCAAGTTCATCCGCAAGTTCGCGCCGGAAGGCGGCAAGGAGCTGAGTGATCAGCAACTGGCCGACGGCATGAGCGAATACATTCGGATGTTCGATTCCGCCATCAAGAGCTTCTTTGCCGCAGGCGGCGAGGAAGCGCAGGCGCTGCCCGAGATGGAAACCATCTATCGCAAATACCTGAACGGGGCGAGCATCCTGATGTAAGCGCCGTTTGAGTTTTCCTATTATTTCTTCTCATAAATCGATCCCCCGACTCTTTGAAAGGAGAGTGGCAATGATGGATATCAACAAGCTGACGCAGAAATCCAGGGAAGCTGTGCAGGACGCGCAGGCCCTGACCATTGAATACGGCAACATGCAGATCGAGCAGGCGCACCTGCTCTATGCGCTGCTGGCACAAGAAAACGGCCTGATCCCGCAGATGCTGACCAAGATGGGCGTGGAGCCCGAATCGGTCAAGCAGGCGGCGCAGGGCGCGCTTTCCAAGCTTTCCAAAGTGACCGGCCCCGGCCGTGAACCGGACAAGGTTTACATCTCTCAGGATGTGGACCGCGCGCTCAATGAAGCGCAGAAGCAGGCCGACCGGATGAGCGACGAATATGTTTCCGTCGAGCACCTGATGCTGGGTCTGATGGAGACGGCGGACAGCTCTCTTAAGGACATCTTCCGCACCTTCAACATCACCAAGGAGCGCTTCCTCGAGGCGCTCAAGACCGTGCGCGGCAACACCCGCGTGACCTCCGATACTCCGGAGGACACCTACGACGCGCTGAGCAAATACGGCCAGGATCTGGTGGAGCTGGCGCGCAACCATAAACTCGACCCCGTTATCGGCCGCGACGAAGAGATCCGCAACGTAATCCGCATCCTGTCCCGTAAGACGAAGAACAACCCCTGCCTGATCGGTGAGCCCGGCGTCGGCAAGACCGCTATCGCGGAAGGTCTGGCGCAGCGCATCGTGCGGGGCGACGTTCCGTCGTCTCTGAAGGACCGCAAGCTGTTCTCGCTGGACATGGGCGCGCTGATCGCAGGCGCGAAATTCCGCGGCGAATTTGAGGAACGCCTGAAGGCGGTTTTGGCCGAGGTCAAAAAGTCCAACGGCGAAATCATCCTCTTTATCGATGAATTGCACACCATCGTCGGCGCGGGCAAGACCGAAGGCAGCATGGACGCCGGCAACCTGCTCAAGCCTATGCTGGCCAGAGGCGAGCTGCACTGCATCGGCGCGACCACCCTTTCCGAATACGCCAAGTACATCGAAAAGGATGCGGCTTTGGAGCGCCGCTTCCAGCCCGTGATGGTCAACGAGCCCTCCGTGGAGGACACGATCTCCATCCTGCGCGGTCTGAAGGAGCGCTATGAGGTGTTCCATGGCGTCAAGATTCAGGACCAGGCGTTGATCGCGGCGGCAACGCTTTCCAACCGCTACATCACCGACCGCTTCCTGCCCGATAAGGCCATCGACCTGGTTGATGAAGCCTGCGCCATGATCCGCAGCGAGATGGACTCCATGCCTGCCGAAATGGATGAGCTAAACCGCAAGATCATGCGGCACGAGATCGAGGAGGCGGCGCTGAAGAAGGAAACCGACACGCTGTCTCAGGAACATCTTCAGGACATCCAGAAAGAGCTGGCCGATATGCGCGCCCAGTTCAACGAGATGAAGGCCAAGTGGGAAAACGAAAAGAACGCCATCGGCAAGGTTCAGAAGCTGCGTGAAGAGATTGAAAAGCTCAACGCGGAACTGGACAAGGCAAAGCGCGAATACGACCTCAACCGCGCCGCCGAAATCGAATACGGCAAGCTGCCGCAGCTCAAAAAGGAGCTGGAGCAGGAGGAGCGCACTGCCGAGGAAGGCAAGCGCACCCTGCTGCGCGACCGCGTGACCGAAGAGGAAATCGCCCGCATCGTGGGCCGCTGGACGGGCATCCCGGTCAGCAAGCTCATGGAGGGTGAGCGCGAGAAGCTGCTGCATCTGGATAAGACGCTGCACCAGCGCGTCATCGGTCAGGACGAAGCGGTCGAAAAGGTCACCGAGGCCATCCTCCGCTCCCGTGCCGGCATCCAGGACCCGAACCGCCCCATCGGCTCGTTCCTGTTCCTCGGCCCCACGGGCGTGGGCAAGACCGAGCTGG
>CAJJNQ010000020.1 GCA_905193155.1 uncultured Christensenella sp. | reverse complement strand
CTGGCAAAACCGCTAAGCAGACTTTCTTCATGTTGTATATCTCCTTTACAAATCCCGATTTGTCTGTTTGTAGGATTGTCAAACAAATTGGACAGTGAACTCGTTGGGAGAAAGCCAGTGAAGAGGCCTCATGGGCAAGCTGTTAGAACGGCGATTGTGGACGGCAAGCTGCTTTGCAAAATCGTCCAATGAATAGAAGGTATGGCAGGAGTAGAAGCGTTTCTGGTCCTCGCGATGGCTGCGCTCGACTTTGCCGTTATGGCGCGGGGTATACGGACGAATGAGCTTATGCCGAATGCCCAGCTCGGCAGCTGTCTTCTCAAACAGTGTTGGCAAATCACGTTTGCTGCCGGAGAAGCGATTGGTAAACTCGGAGCCGTTGTCCGTCTGGACGCATTCTACCTGGATACCGCGGCGTGCATACCATGCGGTCAGTCTGCGAAGGAAATCCGCGGAAGAATAGGTGGACTGCTCCGGATAGGCGGCAAGAAACCGCAGACGGGTAAATTCGTCGGTGGTGGTGTACTGGAACAGGCGAAGATCCGGATTCGTGATACAGCTGCGCGGAACGACCTTCACATCCACCTGTATGCACTCACCTGGATGGGTCATTTGCTCATATGGCTTAGGTTTGTACGTATTTTTCGGCTTTTCAGCAGGAAAAAGACCCATTTTTCGCATGACACGGAACAGGCTCTCCGGGCAGTGAGTGTAGCCGCGTTGCCGCAGACGATGCCAGAGTTCAATCATGCCCAGGGTTGGATTTCTGCGGCGCATGTCCCGGATGAGTTTCCGTTCTGCTTCCGTATGCTGGTTTGGATGGCTGTGAGGCCGCCTGGACTGACAGGCAAGGGATGCCGCACTTCCATCCCGGCGCTGCTTCCAGAAGTAGATGTACGACCGGCTCTTGTTGTATTTCCGACTGGCGCGGCTGACGCCGTATTTTTCTGCGTACTTCATGAGAGATTGCCGGTATGCCATGTCCTGTGTTATACTCTTGTTCATGAGAGATATGGTCTCCTTTCGCCAAGTTGTTGTGTGGTAACTCAACTTTAGCACATGAGACTCTATCTCTCATTCTTTTTTTCTTCGACTGTCCAAGATGTATTGTACTCCTACAAACGGTGCGGGTCTGAGGAGTATTCTCCCGTTGACGGCGCGGCGGGGGCGTGTTATAATGAAGCATCAATTCCTGTCGATGCGGGAGGAGTACGAAGCGCAGGGCGCGCGCAGAGAGACGGTTCGTCGGCTGAAAGACCGTTCCATGCGTCCGGTTTCGGAAGGTCGCCTGCGGAGGGACGTGCGCGAGGGCCGTTGCGGCCGCCAGTGCGCGGCGGTTTGCGCCCGTTATTGCGCTTTGAGGCAAAGGCGTTTTAGCTTTTGCGAACATGAGGTGGTACCACGGCACAGCCGTCCTGATTTTGATCGGGACGGCTGTTTTTTCGGTGCGAAAGGAAGGTGATCGGTCATGCTTAGCCGACTGATGAGCATGAATCCTGCGGGAATTGTGCTGCTGCTGCTCGGCGTGGCGGTTATGCTGGCGGGAAAGATCATTCCGGAGAGGTTCAAAATCGCGGGCAAGCTTGTCGCGCTGGCGCTGGCCGTCACGGGCGCGGCGCTGTGCTTTCTGTAAAGGAGGAGCAGGATGAACAATCGGAAATGGTTCAAACAGGCCGGATACGGCATGATGATTCATTTCGGGCTTTATTCGCTGATCGGCGGAGAATGGCGCGGCGCGCGGATGCCCTTCATCGGGGAATGGGCGCAGAGCTATTTCAGAATTCCCGGCAGCGAATATGGACAGCTGAGGCAGGCCTTCAACCCGCTGCTGTTCGACGCGGAGGAATGGGTAAAAACCGCCAAGGACGCAGGGATGCAGTATATGGTCGTGACCTCCAAGCATCACGACGGCTTCTGCCTGTTTCATACCAAATGGGATGATTACAACGTGGTGGACGGCACGCCGTTTCAGCGCGACATCATTGAAGAACTGGCCAACGCCTGTGCGCGCCACGGACTCAAGCTCGGACTGTATTATTCGGAAGAGCTGGACTGGCACGAGCCGGACGGCGGCGGATACACCTTCGGCCACACCAACTGCGGCGTGATGAGCTGGACCAACGACTGGGATTTCCCGGAGAACGGTAAAAAGGATTATGCCCGCTGCTTTGAAGGCAAGATCAAGACCCAGATGAAGGAGATCCTGACCCAATACGGCGATCTTTGCCTGATCTGGTGCGATACGCCCATGGACATAAAGCCTGCGCAGAGCCGTGAGCTTTACGATATGATCAAGCACTATCAGCCGGATTGCCTGGTCAATTCCCGCATCGGCAACGGCCTGGGGGATTACCGCTCCACCGGCGACAACGAAGAGGCCTTCGACACGGCGGAGGGCGCGGGCAACGCGCCGGATTCCCGTCCCGGCGAAGCCCTCGTGCGCACGGGCCTTTATGAATGCCCTGCCACACTGAACGATACCTGGGGCTATAAGCCCTTTGACCAGAACTGGAAGAGTCTGGATCGCGTCAGGGAGCTGCGCCGCAGCCTGAACGCCCGCGGCATCAACTATCTGCTCAACATCGGTCCCGATCCGCTGGGAAGACTCCCCGCGCCCGCGGTGGACGTCCTGCGCCGGGCCGCAGAATAATATCAACAATCTTTTTCAGGATAACGATACGCTGGAGGAATTAAAATGTCGGAACAGAAACTCGATATGCCCAAGACCTATGACCCGCAGTCGGTGGAAAGCCGTCTGTATGAAAAATGGGAGAGCGAAGGACTCTTCAAGCCTGCCGAACACAAGCCGGAAGGCTCCAAGCCCTTCTGCATCGTGATGCCCCCGCCCAACATCACCGGCCAGCTGCACATGGGTCACGCTATGGATAACACCATGCCCGATATCCTCGTGCGCTACCACCGCATGCTGGGGGATGATACCCTTTGGCTGCCCGGCACGGATCATGCGTCCATCGCCACCGAGGTCAAGATCATCCAGGCTATGGCCAAGGAAGGTCTGACTAAACAGGATCTGGGCCGCGAGGGCTTCCTCAAGCGTGCCTGGGAGTGGAAGGCGGAATACGGCGGACGCATCGAGCGTCAGCTGCGCCGCCTGGGATCTTCCTGCGATTGGAGCCGTGAGCGATTCACCATGGACAAGGGCTGCTCCGACGCGGTACTGGAGGTGTTCGTCAAGCTTTATAACGAGGGCCTGATCTACCGCGGCAACCGCATCATCAACTGGTGCCCGCAGTGCAAGACCGCGCTTTCCGACGCGGAAGTCGAATTTGAGGAGCAGGCGTCCAACCTGTGGTACATCCGCTATCCCGCCGAGGACGGCGGCGAGGGCGTGATCGTTGCCACCACCCGTCCCGAAACCATGCTGGGCGATACCGGCGTGGCCGTCAACCCTGAGGACGAGCGCTATGCGCACCTGGTGGGCAAGAACGTCATGCTGCCCATCCGCAACCGCCCCATCCCCGTGGTGGGCGATGAATACGTCGAAAAGGAATTCGGTACCGGCGCAGTTAAGATGACCCCCGCCCACGACCCGAACGACTTTGAGGTTGCCATGCGCCACAACCTGGCCGTGGAGCGCGTGATGAACGACGACGGCACCATGAACGAAGTGTGCGGCAAGTATGCCGGCATGACCGCCATGGAGTGCCGCAAGGCCATTGTGGAGGATCTGAAGGAGCTCGGCCTGCTGGTCAAGATCGAGCCCTATACCCATAACGTCGGCACCTGCTACCGCTGCCACCACACCGTGGAGCCCTTGGTTTCCACGCAGTGGTTCGTGCGCATGAAGCCCCTGGCCGAGCCCGCCATCGAGGCGGTGCGTTCGGGCAAGACCCAGTTTGTGCCGGAACGCTTTGACAAGACCTATTTTAACTGGATGGAAAACATCCGCGATTGGTGCATCAGCCGCCAGCTCTGGTGGGGCCACCGCATTCCCGCCTACTATTGCACCAACAAACAGTGCAACCACATGGTCGTGGCCAAGAAAGCACCGGAAAAGTGCCCCGAGTGCGGCGCGCCGATGGTGCAGGATGAGGACGTGCTCGATACCTGGTTTTCCTCTGCACTGTGGCCCTTCTCCACGCTTGGCTGGCCGGAAAAGACCGAGGATTTGAAGCGTTTCTATCCCAACACGCTGCTGGTCACCGGCTATGACATCATTTTCTTCTGGGTTGCCCGCATGATCTTCTCCGGATGCAAGCACATGGGTGAGACGCCGTTTAAGTATGTGCTGATCCATGGCCTGGTGCGCGATGCACAGGGCCGCAAGATGTCCAAGTCTCTGGGCAACGGCATCGATCCTATTGAAATGATTGATAAGTACGGCGCGGATGCGCTGCGTTTCTCGCTGATTCAGTCCGTCGCGCCCGGCAACGACGTGCGCTTCTCGGACGAAAAGGTTACGGCGGCACGCAATTTTGCCAACAAGGTGTGGAACGCTTCCCGCTTTGCGCTGATGAACCTGGACGGCCCCGCGGACGACACGCTGCCCAAGGGCATTGCCGACAAGTGGATTCTCACCCGCCTCAACGACGCGATCGAGACGGTGACGATGCATCTGGAGCAGTTCGACCTTGCCATGGCGGCGCAGAAGCTCTATGACTTCATTTGGAGCGAACTGTGCGACTGGTATCTGGAACTGGCCAAGGCGCCGCTTTACGGCGACGACGAAAACGCGGCTTCCGCGACTCGTGCGACGCTGAAATATGTGCTGGTCAGCACGCTCAAGCTGCTGCACCCCTTCATGCCCTTCCTGACAGAGGAGATCTACTCCTATCTGCCCTTTACCTCCGGTTCCATCATGGTGTCCTCCTGGCCGAAGGTCGGCGAGAATTTCCCGCAGGAAGCTGCGGCCATGCAGCACATCATGGATGTGGTCAGCGCGGTGCGCAACCTGCGCGCGGGCATGAACGTGCCCCCGTCCAGAAAGGCGCACATCTACATCGTTCCCGCGGAAGGCATTGACGGCAGCATCTTTACCGAGAACGAGAGCTTCTTCCAGCGCCTGGCCTCTGCCGAGGGCGTGCAGGTGGTTGCGCGCGAGGAGCTGCCGCGCAACGTGGTTTCGGCGGTCTGCCCCTGCGGTGAAGCATTCCTGCCCACCGGCGAGCTGGTCGATGTGGAAAAGGAAATTGCGCGCCTGAATAAGGAAATCGCGAACATGGAAAACGAGATCAAGCGCGCCGAGGGGAAGCTGAACAACCCCGGCTTTGTCGGCAAAGCGCCCGCCAACGTGGTGCAGGCCGAGCGCGACAAGCTCACCACCAACAAGACCATGCTCGAGGCGCTGCATAAGCGTCTGGAGGACATGAAGAATCTCTGATTTTTTCAGACTTGATGAAAAGGCGGATCAAAGCATCCGCCTTTTTCGTTTGTATAGTTGGGAGAAAGCGACAGCTCCAACCCTTTTTGCAGTTGACCGAAGGGGTGGGAATGGGGTAAACTAATAGATAGAAAGTTCCTTTTCGGAGGCAGGATACGGCGTGAATTACGAGGAATCGATTGCCTTTATCCACGGCAAGGCGGGCAAGGGCGTTAAGGTTGGATTGGAGAACATGAGGCGCCTGATGCGCCGCCTGGGCGATCCGCAAAAACAATTGCGGTGCATCCATGTGGCGGGGACAAACGGCAAGGGGTCCACCTGTGCGCTGATTGACAGCGTGCTGCGGCAGACCGGCGCAAAAGTCGGCCTGTATACATCGCCCTACCTCATGCGCTACAATGAGCGGATGCGCATTGATGGCCAGCCCATTGCAGATGATGTTCTGGCGCGCCTGACGACGCGGATTGCGGAACAGGTGATGCAGATGGAAGAAACCGGGGAAGGCTTTCCTACGGTGTTTGAAATCGGCACGGCGCTGATGTTCACCTGGTTTGCGGAGCAAAAGGTGGATTGGGCTGTGATCGAGGTCGGGCTTGGCGGACGGTTGGATCCCACCAATATATTGGAGCCGACGGTTTGCGCCATCACGCGCATCGGTCTGGATCACACCCGCGTGCTCGGCGATACGGTCGAAAAAATCGCGGCGGAAAAGGGCGGCATCATCAAAGATGGCGTGCCCGTCGTGCTGCAAAGCCAGGGTGAAAGCGTTCGCGAGGTGATCCACCGCATCTGTGAAGAAAAGCACGCGCCGCTGCTGGATTGTGCGGACTTTCCGCCGCAGAACGTGCAACTGTTGGAACGTGGCGCGGCCTTTACCGCGGCATTGCCGCATTTGCGCGCCAGAGAGTACGAAATCTCCCTGTGCGGTGCGCATCAGGTGGACAACGCCATGACAGCGCTGGGCGTGCTCTCCGCACTGCTGGATGGGCACTGTCTGCCCGCATCGGCTATTCAAAAGGGGCTTGAGCAGGCGCAGTGGCCGGGGCGGCTGGAATGGCTGAGCAACGTGCTGATTGATGGAGCGCATAATCCACAGGGCGCGCAGACCGTGTGCGACTATGTTCAGCACTTTTTGAAAGACCGACGCATTGTATTGCTGACGGGCATGATGGCGGACAAGGATGTACGATCCTACGCCGATCGGATTGCTCCGCTGGCCGATGAGATTCATTGTGTCGCACCGGAACATATTCCGCGTGCGATGCCGGCAAATGAACTGGCTGCGCTCTACTGTGAGCGCACGGAAAAACCCGTCTTTGAGTGGGAAGAAACCGAGCAGGCGCTATCTGCCGCGCAGAAAAGCGCGGGAGAGCAGGGCGTCGTGCTGATTTGCGGATCGCTGTATCTCGCAGGGGAAATCCGCAGATTATTGATCGCAGAATAAAAATCTATTGAGGAGGTGCAATCGGGCACATGCGCATTTTGTTTTTGTCCGTGACGGCAGGCCAGGGACATAATCAGACCGCCAAAGGCATCATGCAGAGAATGACGGATCGCGGCCATGAATGCAAGCTGCTGGACACCTTTGACTATATTGAGCCGATTTTCGGCGAAGTGGTGGATAAAGGGTATCGCATGAGCGTGGCCCATATCCCAAAGGTTTACGGCAAAGCCTTTGAAACGATGGAAAAGGCGGAGCAGAATGGCAATTTTACGGTCAAGATGAACCAGAAACTGTCCAATCAGCTCAGCAAGGAGCTGTTTGACGTCTATGAAAGCTTCAAGCCCGACGTGGTGGTCAGCTCGCATTCCTGCGCCGCGCTGATCTCGTCCTCCGTCTATGAGCTGGGCGTGAGCAATGCGCCGCGCATCGGCATCGTGACGGACTATATGCTGCATCCGTACTGGAAGGGCACCAATCTCGACGCGCTCGTCACGCCTTCGGAACAGTTGACCTATTCCTTCGTGTGCAGCGGCATGCCGGAGAGGATCATTCGACCCATCGGCATCCCGATCAACCCGAAGTTCAACAAGGTCATCGACAAGGCTGAAGCCCGCGCCATGGTGGGCATTCCGGATATGCCGACGGTGCTGATCATGGGCGGCAGCATGGGTCACGGCGACGTGCTGACGACCATTGGACGGCTGGATAAGCTGCCGCTCGATTTCCAGATGGTGGTGGTCTGTGGTTCAAATGAAAAGCTCAAAAACAAGCTCGATGCGCTGCTGACCGTCAAGCGGCTGACGGTGCTGGGCTTCTCCACCATCGTCGATCAGCTGATGAGCGCGTCGGACATGATCGTGACCAAGCCCGGCGGCCTTACGGTTTCCGAAGCGATTGCCAAGTGCCTGCCGATGGTGCTGATCGACCCCATTCCCGGCCAGGAGGACCGCAACATGGACTTCCTGACCAATCACGGCATGGCGATGCGTACCAACAAGCACCTGCCCGTAGATGTGGCTGTGTGGCAGCTGCTCAGCAGCGAAAAACGCCTGCATCTAATGCGCAGCGCGCAGGAAGCCTTCGGCAAACCCAACGCCACAGACGATTTACAGGAATTGATCGAGAGCTATCAGAAATAAGGCATAAAAAACCACCGGCTTTGCCGGTGGTTTTCCGCTATACGGGTAAAGAACTTTATTTCCGGCTGCGCTGTTTGCCCTGACGTTTTTTTCGATTTATCAAAAAAGCGACGAAACTGCCGTCGCTTTTTTGTATTTTTGTAAGATTAATCCGCAAACAGGGGAGTCGAGAGGTAGCGGTCGCCGGTATCGGGCAGCAGCACGACGATGGTCTTGCCCTCGTTTTCGGGACGCTTGGCCAGCTCGATGGCTGCCCAGACCGCTGCGCCGGAGGAAATGCCCACCAGCACGCCTTCCTTGTGGCCGATCAGCTTGCCGGTGGCAAAGGCGTCCTCGTTGGCCACGGGAACGATCTCGTCATAGACCTTGGTGTTGAGCACATCCGGCACAAAGCCTGCGCCGATGCCCTGAATCTTATGTGCGCCCGACGTGCCCTTGGAAAGCACGGGGGAGGTGGCGGGCTCAACCGCGACGACCTTCACCGCAGCGTTCTGCGATTTCAGGTATTCGCCCACGCCGGTGATGGTGCCGCCGGTACCCACGCCCGCGACAAAGTAATCTACCTTACCGTCGGTATCCTCCCAGATTTCGGGGCCGGTAGTCTCGCGATGCGCGGTGGGATTGGCCGGGTTGACGAACTGGCCGGGCACAAAACTGTTCGGGATTTCATGAGAAAGCTCTTCTGCCTTGGCGATAGCGCCTTTCATGCCCTTCGCGCCTTCGGTGAGCACCAGCTCTGCGCCGTAGGCCTTCATCAGCTGGCGGCGCTCGACGGACATGGTTTCCGGCATGACGATGATGATCCGATAGCCGCGCGCTGCCGCAACCGAGGCAAGACCGATGCCGGTGTTGCCGGAGGTCGGCTCAATGATGACGGAGCCGGGCTTCAGCGCGCCGCTGCGTTCCGCCGCATCGATCATCGCCTTGGCGATACGGTCCTTGACCGATCCTGCGGGATTGAAATATTCCAGCTTGGCAAGAATCTTTGCCTTGAGGTCGAGTTCCTTTTCGATGTGGGTGAGTTCCAACAGGGGGGTATGGCCGATCAGCTGGTCGGCAGAAGTATAAATGCGGCTCATCTCCAATTACCAACCTTCCTAATAGGTATGTAGGGATTATAATCGCCGAAAACTAATTTGTCAATAGGCGAAAGTGTAAAGAAGTGGAAAGAAGCCGGTTTCCGCTTGCGGAAACCGGCTCCCGAAGAAACCAAGGGATTATCGGTGGGAAATGAAAAACTCCCGCAGCAGCGCTTCGCATTCCTGCCGCAGTACGCCGCCCTGTGCGGGTACGCTGCCGCGAATCCGCGCATCCTGATGCAGGGCGTATACGCTGCCCATGGCGCCCATCTGCTCGTCGAACGCACCGTAGACCACCAGCGAGGGCCGCGCCTGCACAATGGCTCCGGCGCACATCGGGCAGGGCTCCAGCGTGACGTAGAGTGTGCAGCCGGGCAGCGCCCAGTGCCCCAGCTTTTCTCCGGCGCGGCGCAATGCCAGGATTTCTGCATGGGCGGAGATATCGCTGCGTTCCTCGCGCTCATTGCGCGCCTGCGAAAGAATCTCCCCGTTCCGCACCACCAGCGCACCCACGGGGATTTCACCCGCCTGTGCTGCTTCCTGCGCGAGATCCAGCGCAATGCGCATAAAACGCTCGTGTTCCTGTAAAGTCGGCATGACCTGTCCGCTCCCTTCCTGTGGCTGCTTTCATTATAACATCTCCGGCCGAAGTGGAAAAGCGGCGGTTGAAAAGCGGGAGGCGGATGTGGTATAACGATAGAAAGAAATGCCGATGGAGGAACCTTTATGAAATTTGTGTCCTGGAACGTAAACGGTCTGCGCGCCTGCGTGGAAAAGGGCTTTCGGGAGATTTTCGACAACTTTGATGCGGACATCTTCTGCCTGCAGGAGACCAAACTCCAGCGGGGGCAGATCGATTTTGCGCCGGAGGGCTATTATGCCTATTGGAATTACGCCGAAAAGAAGGGCTATTCCGGCACGGCGGTGTTTGCCCGGCAGGAACCGATTTCCGTGCAGTATGGCATGAACCTTCCGCAGCACGATACCGAGGGGCGCGTCATCACGCTGGAATATCCGGATTTTTATTTCGTCTGCGTCTATACGCCCAATGCGCAGCGGGAGCTGACGCGCCTTGCCTATCGCATGGAGTGGGAGGATGCGTTCCGTGAATATCTGCTCGGGCTGGATGCGAAAAAGCCCGTTGTGGTCTGCGGCGACATGAATGTGGCGCATCAGGAGATTGACTTGAAGAACCCCAAGACCAACGTGGGCAATGCGGGCTTCACCGATGAGGAGCGCGGCAAGTTTACCCAGCTGCTCGACGCAGGCTTTACCGATACCTTTCGCGCACTGCATCCCGACCAGACCGGCGCGTATTCCTGGTGGTCGTATATGTTCAAGGCGCGCTCCCGGAACACGGGCTGGCGCATCGACTATTTCCTGGTGAGCAACCGTCTTTTTCCGCGTGTGACCGATGCGGCGATCCATGCGGATGTGATGGGCAGTGACCATTGTCCCGTCAGCGTCACCATCGAATAAAAAGCGGCGCGTTGTCGGGCAACATTGCTCGTCTGCAGAACGGAAAAAAGCAGAGGAAGTTATTTCCTCTGCTTTTTGACAAATTTCGGGAGATTAATTCGTCTTTTCAGCCTCGTGTCGGGCAATCTGCTCGTTGAGAAGGTTGATGTTGCCGCAGCCCAGCGAGATCATGACGTCGCCCGGCTGCCAGTGCGTGCGCAGATAGTTTTCGCACGCATCAAAATCCGGTGTGTAAACGGCGGGCACGCCGTGCTTTTGCAGCGCGTCCACGAGCATCGTGGCGTGGATATCGCCGGGGTCCTTTTCGCGCGCGGCGTAGATGTCTGTGATGAGCACCTCGTCCGCGCCGGTAAAGCAGGTCATGTATTGATCAAAGAGCAGCTTGGTGCGGGAATAGGTGTGCGGCTGGCAGACGACAAACAGCCGATGATCTCCCGCAACGGCGTCCGCCAGCGGAATGACCGAGTGAAATTCCGCCGGGTTGTGGCCGTAATCGTGGTAGAGCTTGACGCCTTCGATGGTCGCAGTCAGCTCGAAGCGGCGGTGTGCGCCCGCAAAGGCGTCAAGCCCGCGGGCGATTTCCTCGCCGGTCAGCCCCAGCTCCCGCGCCGCGGCGGTTACGCCCAGCGCGTTGAGCGCATTGTGACGGCCGGGAACGCGCAGCGTCACGCGCGGCAACTCCATGCCGTGCTCGACGGGCGTGAAGGAGAAGCACATCGCATCGTCGTGTGTGATGTCCTTTGCCGTGTAATCGCAATCGGGATTGTCCAGCCCGTAGGTGACGCTTCGCACGGAGATGCGCTGCTTCATCGAAAGCGCGCGCGCATCATCGCCGCAGAGCACCGCCATGCCGCCTGGCACAATCTGCCCCAGGAACTTGGCGAAGGTGTCCTCGATTTCGTGAATGTCCTTATAGAAATCCAGATGATCCTCGTCGATGTTGAGCACCAGCGCCAGCGTTGGGTGCAGCGTTAAAAAACTGGCCTTGAATTCACAGGCCTCGGTGATGAAGGTATCGCCCGAACCTGCGTGCACGCTGCCGCCGATCAGGTCGATCTCGCCGCCGATGTGGATGGAGGGATCGCGCCCTGCATCCAGCAACACGGTGGACAGCATCGAGGTTGAAGTGGTTTTGCCGTGCGTGCCGCAGATGGCAACCGAACGCGGATAGTGTTCGGAAATCTGCCCCAGCAGCTCTGCGCGCTCCATCTGCGGAATGCCCAGACGTTCACATTCCATGCGTTCAACGTTGTCCGGCGCAATAGCGGCGGTATAGACCACAAGGCCTGCGCCGTGAACGTTTTTTGCGTCATGGCCGATCACGACCGGAATGCCCTCGCGGATGAGCTTGTCGGTGGAATGGCTCTGGCTGCGGTCGTCGCCGCGCACCTGATAGCCCAGCGCCGTCAGAAGCTCCGCCAGGCCGGACATGGAGCTTCCGCCGATGCCGATGAAGTGAATGAGTTTGTCCTTATAATCCGATAGGCGAAGGGTGTTCATTGGGTTTTCCTCCCCTAAAAATCAATCCAGTTTCAGGCTTTTCAACCAGGCGTTCAGGTCGCTGTCCGTTGCGCCGTTGAGCATTTTGGCGGGAAGCCATTTGACCGAGGCATTGCAGAGCGGACGGAGAATTTCAAGTGTGCGCCCCATAGGGCTGCCGCCGGAAGTGGCAAAGAGCACGATGGTCTTGCCGGAAAAATCGTAGCTTTCCAGGAAGGTGTTGATGATGGTGGGCGCGACATACCACCAAATCGGGAAGCCGAGGAAGATCACGTCGTAATCCGCCATGCTCGGCAGCTTTTCCGCAATTTCGGGGCGGGAGGCGGGATTTTTCATTTCCACGGAACTGCGGGAGGAGGCGTTGGTCCAGTCAAGATCTGCAGACGTATAGGGAACGGCGGGCTTGATCTCGAAAAGATCCGCTCCGGCCGCACGGCTCAGGCGCTGCGCAAGGGCGGCGGTCACGCCGCTGGCAGAAAAGAAAGCGACAAGCTTTCCGGACATGTGAATCCCTCCTTATGGGATGCTCGGATGGAATCGGAACGGAAAGAAATCCGTTCGGAACGCTTTCCTTATTATACGATATTGCGCCGCAAAATACAAACGGCAAACAGAGGGCAAAATCTGAATAAAAAATATGTAAACCCCTTGCATTTTGCGGAAAAAGACGTATATAATAGAGACTAATGTTCCGAACATTCGGAGTTTGCGAGGGGATACCATGGATAAGATCAAGAGAAACGAGCGCATCGGCGCGATGGCGCGGATTTTGACCGCGTCGCCCAATCACATCTTTACGCTGAGCCATTTCTGCGGGATGTTCGACGCGGCAAAGTCCACCATCAGCGAGGACATCGAGCTGCTGCGCCAGGTTTACCGCCAGTTTGGCCTGGGGCAGATTGAAACCGTGACCGGCGCGGCAGGCGGCGTGAAGTTCCTACCCACCATGGTTCCCGACAAGGCACTGGAATATGTTGAAAACCTCTGCAGCCGCCTGTCCGATCCGGGCCGCGTGCTGCCGGGCAATTTCCTGTACATTCAGGACATTCTTTCCCAGCCGGACACGCTGGAGGTGCTGGGCGCCATCATGGCCGCGCCCTATTATGCGCAGAATCCGGACTTTGTGCTGACGGTGGAAACCAAGGGCATTCCCTTTGCGCTGATGGTGGCGCGTGCGCTGGGCGTGCAGCTGGTCATCGCGCGCCGCGATCACAAGGCGTTTGAGGGATCGGTTGTCACGATTAACTATATTTCCGGCGCGGGCGGAGAGATGAAAACCATGTCGCTGGCCAAGCGCGCGGTGCGCCCCGGCCAGAAGGCGCTGATTGTGGACGATTTTACAAAGGACGGCGGCACCGTGCGCGGCATGGTGGAGCTGATGCAGGAATTTGACGTCACCACTGTGGGCGTGGGCGTGATGGTGGAGCGCCGCAAGGAAGGTGCGCCCCGCATCTATGACGACATCCGCTCGCTGTTTGTGGTGTCCGATGCAATGGATGCACAGCAGGGCGCGGTCGTGCGTCCCGCCGCCTGGCTGAGCGAGAACAACTGAGAAAAGGGTTCAAATCAATACCCCGGCAGAGCGCGCTTTGCCGGGGTATTGGCATGGAGAGGACTTATGAATATTGGGAAAACAATGTGCAGAATCATCTGGAAGGACGACTTTTTTCCGGAGACGGAGGGGTATTCCATTCCTTCGGACGGTCTGTTGGCGATTGCGTCCGTGGCGGGCTTTGAGCTGGAAGGGTATCTCGTCACCCGGCCGGATGCGGCGGAGGAGATTGCTCCGCTGGAGGAAAACGATTTGTTTCGACAGATTGTGGAGCGCGAAGGCGTAAAGAATCAGGCGGAAGCCGACTGGCCCGGGTTTGATCTGAACGATTGGCAGACGCTTTGCCGCGATGTTTGCGAAAGCGGAAAGCCGGTGCTGCTCTATCTGGAAAAAACGCCCGTCATGGCGTTTATCCAGAAGGTGGATGAGCAGGGGGTGCTGCTGGACGAATTCCAGGAGGACGGAAACTGGCGGGGGAAGATGTACCGCATTCCATATGAAGAGATGGAGCGGATGGTGATCGGTGACCGGGTGACGCGCCTGACCGCAAAATATCTGGATAGAAGGCTTGCTCCGGCGGAGCTTACCGAGGTAGGCAATACCCCTGCGGAAACGCTGCTGGCCGGAATGCGGCAGAAAGTTCTCTGCGACGTGGAGAGCAGCGGGTTCATCCGGCAGGTTTATCCCGTCGCGGTAACACGAAATCTGTATGTTGCAGCCTGTGCGGAGGATTTTCTGCTCGACGGCTACGAGATCGGTGCGACGTCTGCGTTGAAAAACGTGTGCCTGCGCCCGGATTATACGGATGCGGTCTATCGCGAAGAGGGACTGAAAGCCCAGCTTGCCGCCCCGCTGCTCCCGATGAGCGGCTGGCGTGAGATGCTGGAAGCGCTGAAATCGCAGCGCCGGTTTGTGGAGATCAGCCGAACGGAAGCGGATTGCAGAGAGGAGTTCTACTTCGGCAGAATCCGTGAGACGACGGAACGCGCGGTGACGCTGGACATATTTGACGAGCTGGGCGGCTGGACGGACGAGCCGCTGCGCATCCCGTATGAAAAAATCGGCACGGTGGCCTTCGGCATGCGCACGTTGGAACTGCTCGGCCGCTATGCCGGCGAAGCGGAATAATGGGGACGTCCATCAGCTGCGGAGCTTTCGATTTCCGCAGCTGTTTTTGTGCCGCCGGAATTCATGAGGGAAGTTATACAGGAACAGAAGCGAATCGGCTTGATAAACAGGCGGTATGCTGGTAAAATAAATAGGCTAAAAAACTAATGAAGGAGAGAAAATGCGATGAATACGACGGCGATTCTGTTGGCCGCGGGCGAAGGCACGCGCATGAAATCCTCTTTGCATAAGGTTCTGCATCCCATCTGCGGAAAGGCGATGATCGATTATCCGCTGGATCTCGTGCGGGAGTTGGGCGTGGAGCGACCGGTTGTGGTCGTGGGCCACGGCGCGGAAAGCGTGCGCGAGCACATCGGCGACGGCGTGGACTTTGCCGTGCAGGATAAATCCACCGGCTGGGGCACCGGCCATGCGGTGATGAGCGCGCAGCAGTTCCTGGAGGAAGGCAAGGTCTATGTGCTGGCGGGTGATATGCCGCTGCTGAAGAAAGAGGACATTGCGGCGCTGGGTGATGCGGTGGAAAACGGCGCAGCGTGCGCGATGCTCACCGCTGCGGCGGAAAACCCGCAGGGCTATGGCCGCGTGATCCGCAGTGCGGATGGCAGTGTGCAGGCTATTGTCGAGCAGCGCGATTGCTCCCCCGAACAGGCTGCGGTCAAGGAAATCAACGCCTCGGTTTACTGCTTTGAGATGCAGGCGCTGCTTTCGGCGTTGCCTCGTCTAAAAAACAACAATAATCAAAAGGAATATTATTTGACGGATGCGGTGGCGATCCTGAACGGCGACGGCAAGCGCGTTGCGGCTGTGACGGTGCCGATGGCGGACTGCATGGGCGTCAATGACCGCGTGCAGCTGGCCGCGGCGGAGAAGGAGATGCGTCGCCGCATCAATGAAAACCTGATGCGCGGCGGCGTGACGATGATCGACCCGGAGCGCACTTATATTGAAGCGGGCGTGACGATCAGGGAGGACACCGTGATCTACCCCGGCTGCACGCTGCAAGGCAATACCTGCATCGGCGCGCGCTGCACGATTCTGCCCAACTGCCGCATGAAGGACGCGGCGGTGGGCGACGAAACGACGGTTGAATCTTCCGTGCTGATCGAATGCACAGTTGGAAGCGGCACCACCGTCGGCCCGAACGCCTATCTGCGGCCCAAGGCGCACGTTGGCGATCACTGCCGCATCGGCGACTTTGTGGAGATTAAGAACGCCAACATCGGCAATGGCACCAAGGTTTCACATCTGACGTATGTAGGAGACGCAGACCTGGGTGAGCGCATCAACCTTGGCTGCGGCGTGGTGTTTTCCAACTATGACGGAAAGCGCAAACATCGCTCCACCGTTGAGGATGACGCATTCATCGGCTGCAACGTCAACCTTGTTTCGCCTGTTCGCATTGAAAAGGGCGCGTATATCGCCGCCGGCTCCACCATCACGAAGGATGTCCCGGCCGGAGCGCTGTCCATCGCGCGCAGCCGTCAGGGAAACCTGGAAGGCTGGGTTGCCGCGCGCAAGGCGGAGGGCAAGCTGTAAGATGTATATTGTGGTGGGATTGGGCAATCCCGAAAAGAAATACGAGCACACGCGCCATAATGTAGGCTTTGATGTGCTGAACGTGCTCAGCCAGCAGGAAAACATACCGATCAATAAATCCCGCTGCAAGGCGCTGACCGGGGAAGGGAATATCGCCGGGCAGAAGACGGTGCTCGCCGCGCCGCAGACCTATATGAATTTATCCGGAGAAGCGGTTGTGCAGCTGATGAACTGGTATAAAGTGGACGCCAAGCACGTCATTATCGTTTATGACGATGTGGATTTGGCAGCGGGCAAGCTGCGTGTGCGCGCCAACGGCAGCGCGGGCACGCACAACGGCATGCGCAACATCGTCTATCTGACCGGATCGCAGGCCTTCCCGCGCGTGCGGGTGGGCATCGGCAAGCCGGAGCACGCCGGGCAGGAACTGGCTGCCCATGTCCTGGGAAAATACCCGCCGGAGCAGCGCCAGCTCATGTTCGACGCCTTCACGCGCGCAGCGGACGCGATCCGCACCGTGATTGCGGACGGCGTGGACAAAGCCATGGCACAGTATAACGGCTGAGGGAGAAAAGCATGAAACTCTATGTTGCCCGGCACGGGCAGACGGCGTGGAACGCTGAGAGGCGCATCTGTGGCCGAACCGATCTGGAACTTACCGAAGAGGGAAAGAAGCAGGCGGTGGTGCTGGCGGAACAAGTGGCGGGAAAGGGCATTGCGCGCATTCTCGTATCGCCCCTGCGCCGCGCGCAGCAGACGGCGGGCTTTATCGCGGAGAAGCTGAATCTGCCCCTGGAGACCGAGCCGCGGCTCATCGAGCAGTGCTACGGAATCTACGAAGGGCAAGATGTGAAAGCTGAGGGCTTTTTGTATAGCAAGAGCCAGTTTGCACGCCGCTATCCCGGCGGCGGGGAATCCATGATGCAGCTGGCGGCGCGGCTTTATCCGCTCATTGACGAGGTGCGCGCTGCGGGAGGGCCGGGCAATGTGCTCTTTGTCTGCCATGGCGGCGTTTGCCGCGTGATTCACACCTATTTTGAGGACATGACCAACGAAGAATTCGTTCGCTATTCCGCGCCGAACTGTCAGTTGGAGGAATACGAACTGGATTGATCCCAACAAGCGCGGACGGGAACGCGGAGGAGAAGCATGATTTCTGATTTGTTTTTGAAGCCGCTGAGCAAAACGGAGGGCTATCAGGCGCTGGTGCAGGCGGTCGAAAAGAATATAGGCAAGACCGCAGCAGTGTTCGGCCTGACCGAGGGGGCGCGCACCGTGCTCGCCGGGGCGCTCTCGCAGGGGCGGCGCACGCTCGTGGTCACGCCCAGCGATCAAGCGGCGCTGCGCATGGCGGAGGATCTCTCTCGCAGCGGTGTATCGGCGCTGCACTTCCCGGCGCGCGAATTGACCTTTTACCACATGGCGGCAGAGAGCCGCGAATTGGTGCATCGCCGCATCGCGGTGCTGGGCAGACTGCTGGACGAGCAGGCGCAGGTGGTCTGCGCGCCTATCGAGGCGCTGCTCATTCCGCTGATGCCGGTGGAGGAATTCCGGCGCGGCATTGTGAAGCTGGACGCGGGCGATGTGGTTGATTTAGACGAGCTTTCCAAGCTGCTGGCCGAGATGGGCTATGTGCGGCAGGAAACCGTCGAAGCGCGCGGTCAGTTTGCAGTGCGCGGCGGCATATTGGACGTCTATCCCGTGCAGTCGATGACCGCATGGCGCATCGAGCTGTTTGACGACGAAGTGGACTCTGTGCGCGAATTGGACGTGATGACCCAGCGCTCCCAGCCCGCCGACGAGGCTTGCGTGATCTATCCTGCGACCGAAGCCGCGGCGGACGGCAATGCCCTGCTGCGGGCAGCGCGCGCGCTGGAAGCCGAGGTCAAAAACAGCGGCCCTGTGCAGCGCACGCCGGAAAGCGAGGTGCCCTGGCTGACCGATGAAGAGAACGAAGTAGAGGATGCCGCGCCCGCAGACGGTGCGGTGATCCGCAGATCGTCGGACGGATCGGCGCGCAGCAACACCATCGACGCGCTGAAACTGGGGCATCGCCCCGAAGGGCTGGAAAACCTGATTCCTTATCTGTATGAGAAACCGGCGTTTTTCAGCGATTACTTCGACCCGGAGCTGGTTGTGCTGGATGAAGCCGGCCGCTTGCGTGAGCGCGCGGTCAACATGGGGCTGGAATTTGCTGCCAAGCTGGAAAACGCGCTGGAACGGCAGGAGGGTTTCCCGGGGCAGTCCGCCTTGATGGACAGCTGGGACGGCTTTATCCGCATTCTGGAAAAGCGCCGCAGTGTGACCATGGGACTGTTGGCCGTGGGCATACCGGATTTGAAGCTCTGCGCAAGCGTCACCATCGAAACCCGTCAGGCGCCGGATTTTCAGGGGCAGACGGCTCTGCTGGCCGAGCAGCTGCGCGATTATGCCCGCAGAGGATATGCCGTGGCGATGCTCTCCGGCGGACAGGCGCGCGGCGAACGCCTGGTGGAAACGCTGCGCGAAAAAGGAATTTCCGTCTCCTTCCGGGAGGAAGCGCACCCGCTTGCACCGGGCGAAATGGCGGTCATGCCGTTGGGGCTGACGCGCGGGTTTGAACTCAAGGACGCGGATTTTGCCGTGTTGGGCGATACCGATCTGTTCGGCACCACGCGCCAGCGCGCCGCGCGCCGCCGCCACAAGGCGGGGGAAAAGATTCAGGCCTTTACGGAGCTGAAGGTGGGCGACTATGTTGTGCATGAAAGCTACGGCATCGGCATTTATACCGGCACCGAGCGCATGACGGCGGAGGGCAAGACCCGCGATTATCTGCACATTCAATATCAGGGCGGAGATTCGCTCTATGTGCCGACGGACAACCTGAGCCGCGTGCAGAAATACATCGGCATGGAGAACAAGCCGCCGAAGCTGAGCCGCTTGGGCGGCGCGGAGTGGGCGCGCAGCAAATCCCGCGCCAAGCACGAAATCCTCGAAATGGCGGATGAGCTGATCAAGCTCTACGCCGCGCGTCAGGCAGCACCGGGATATGCTTTCTCTGCCGACACGCCCTGGCAGCGCGATTTTGAAGATGACTTCCCCTATGAGGAAACGCCCGATCAGCTTCAGTGCATTGAGGAAATCAAGCAGGATATGCAGCAGCCGCACCCGATGGATCGCCTGCTCTGCGGCGACGTGGGCTACGGAAAAACTGAGGTTGCCGTGCGCGCGGCGTTTAAGGCCGTGATGGACAGCAAGCAGGTCGCTTTCCTCGTGCCGACGACGGTTCTGGCGCAGCAGCATTATCAGTCCGTCAAAAAGAGATTTGCGCATTTCCCCGTGCGCATCGAGATGCTCTCCCGCTTCCGCACCGCGCAGGAGCAGAAGCACATTTTACAGCAGCTCAAAGAGGGCAAGATCGACATCCTGATCGGCACGCACCGGCTGTTGGGCAAGGATGTACACTTTAAGGATCTCGGCCTGCTCATCGTGGACGAGGAGCAGCGCTTCGGCGTCAAGCACAAGGAGGCGCTCAAGCAGCTCAAGAGCAGCGTCGATGTACTGACCCTTTCCGCCACGCCCATTCCGCGCACGCTGCACATGTCCATGGTGGGCATCCGCGATATGTCGCTGCTGGAAACCCCGCCGGAGGAGCGCTACCCCGTGCAGACCTATGTGACGGAGTTTTCCGATGCGCTGGTGCGCGACGCGGTGATGCGCGAGCTGGCGCGCAAGGGACAGGTTTATATTCTCTATAACCGCGTGCGCAGCATCGACCGCTTTTATGAGCACATCTGCCAGCTCGTGCCGGAAGCGCGCGTGGCCATCGGCCACGGGCAGATGAAGGAAAACAGCCTGGAAGATGTGATGCTCGATTTCTATGAGGGGCGGTTCGACGTGCTGGTGTGCTCCACCATCATCGAATCGGGCTTGGACGTGCCCGCGGCCAACACCATGATCGTCTGCGATTCCGATCGGTTCGGCCTGTCTCAGCTCTATCAGCTGCGCGGCCGCGTCGGGCGAAGCAACCGCCTGGCCTACTGCTATCTCACCGTGCCGCCCAACAAGGTGCTCACCGAGGTGGCGGAAAAGCGGCTCTCGGCCATCCGCGAGTTCACAGAATTCGGTTCCGGTTTCAAAATTGCCATGCGGGATTTGGAGCTGCGCGGTGCGGGCAACCTGCTGGGCAGCCAGCAGCACGGCCAGCTGGCCAACGTCGGCTACGATCTGTACTGCAAGCTGATGGAGGAGGCGGTCAACGATCTGCGCGGCAAAGCCGGGGAGAGCGTCGATATCGAAACCAAGGTCGAATTGCGCGTGGATGCGTATCTGCCGGCGAACTTCGTGCAGGGAGAGCAGCTGCGCATGGAGGTTTATAAGCGCATTGCGTCCATCGAAAACCGCGACGACTGGCGCGATGTGATGGACGAACTGATTGACCGCTTCGGTGATGTGCCGCCGGAGGCGGAAAACCTGCTGTGGATCGCGCTGCTGCGCGGGCTTGCGGCAAGGCTGGGCATTGAGCTGGTGTTCCTGCGCATGGGCAAGCTGTTGATGCGCTTTTCGCCCTACACCAAGGTGGACGGGCAGAAGCTCATCGATTCGCTCAACCGCATGAAGGACACGCGCCTTTCACTGCGGCAGACCCGATCCGAAACGCTGCTGGCGCTCAACCAGACGGGTGAGCCGGAGGGGCTGATGGAGAGCGCGGTGGACGAATTGGAAAACCTGCTGGACGAGATGAAGCGCCGGTAGGAAACCGTTCCGTTCAAAAATTGGTTACAGAATATTATTTGCATCGTCTTGCCTTATCATGTATAATAGACAGGTGCAGAAAAGGGCGTAAAACGCCTTTTGAAGAAAAGGAGAGTATTCAACATGAAGAAACTTATCCGACTGCTGGCTGTGGCTCTGGCGGTCATGATGCTGGCCGGCTGCTCGCTGGTGACGGTGAACGAGGAGAAGATCGTCGTGGCTACGGTTGGCGACGAGACCATCACCAAGGCGGAATTCAATGAAGGCTTTAACGCGCTGCTGTCGCAGTACGGCTATACGCAGGACAGTGAAGAGATCGCTGATCAGCTCAAGACGCTCAAGGAAAACTACATCGCTCAGATGGTGGAAGATAAGGTTCTGGAGAAGAAGATCAAGGAGCTCGGCTTGGATCAGGTGACGGATGAGGAAAAGGCCGCCGCCGAGCAGGAAATCCAGGATTGGTATGACGAACAGTATGCCGCGCTGGTCGAGAACTTCAAGACGGATGATACGGTGGAGGATCCTGAAGTCAAGGCTGCGGAGACCATTGAAAACTACCTGAGCCAGTATGGCCTGACGCTGGACCAGATGAAGGAAAACAGCGTGGCCAGCATCTCTTCCGATAAGCTCTACGACTATGTGACCAAGGACGTCACGGTCACCGAGGAAGAGGCCAAGATCGAATTTGCCAATAAGGTTGCCGCCGCGAAGGAAAAGTACGATGCGGATCTTTCCGCGTATGTTTCCGACTTTGAAAACGGCGCGACCATTTACTACACCCCCAAGGGATGCTACTATATCAAGCATATCCTCATTTCGCTGACCGACGAGCAGAAGCAGGACATCAAGAACCTGCGCGCGGACGACGATGAAACCGTCGCGGCGACAGCCGACGAAAAGCGCGAGGAGTATCTGCTGACCATCCGCGAGAAGGCCGAAAGCGTGCTCAAGCTCGTGGACGAGGGTGGCGATTTCGAGGCCCTGATGGAAGAATACGGCGAGGATCCCGGCATGAAGAACGAAGCCTATAAAAACGGCTATCTGACTTATGCGGGTGACACCGGTTTTGTGACCGAATTTGCCGACGCTTGTGCGGCACTGACCGAGGACGGCATGACCTCTGGCTTGGTCGCCTCTGACTTTGGCTACCACATCATCCGCCGTGTGTCCACCGTGCCTTCGGGCGAGGCGACTTTTGAAGATGTCAAGGATTCGCTGATGGAATCCATGCTCACCGATAAGAAGAGCACGACTTACGATCAGCAGGTGGAAGCCTGGGTCAAGGAAGTCAACCCCGACATCAAGACCGATAAGCTTTGATGCGGAATTTTTGAGGTGAAATGAAGATGAGGGCGACCGACGAAAAAGATTGTATTTTCGCCGGTCGCCCTTTGCTATACAGAGGTGAATAAATTATGAAAAAAAGATGGCTTGCAAGTGCAATTGCGTTATGGGTTCTGCTGACCGGATGTTCTGCACCCCATGTGCAGCTGGAGACGGAACTGCCCGAGGACACTGTACAGGCACCGGAAATCACGCCTTCGCCTGAGATTGAACAGGAAGTGCAGATGATAAGCGGCAGTGAAAAGCTCGGCAGCGTGACCTATCGCCCTGACGTTGTACCCAGTGCCTTTGCAGACGGCGAAAAGTTTTCGCAGGAACTGTATTCTCGCTTGGTTGAAGCAATTCGCCAGGGCGCGGATGCGGCGGATCTGAGCGGCGTGGAAGCGACGGAGGCGCAGTTTGACGGTGTAAGGGCGTTTTTGCTGACGAGAAATCCATGGGGAACGCTTAACGATGTGGTGCGCGACGCGGACGGTAATGCTAAGATCACCTACACGACGGCGGATGTGCAGGAGCGTGTGACCAAAGCGGCCGAGTTTGACGACGCAGTGACGCGTCTGTTAGACGCTGCCGTGCCGGAGGACAGTTCTCAGCTTTCCGCAGCGATCTCGCTGTACAAGGTCGTAGCGCAAACCGTGCAGCAGGACAACGAAGCGCAGGATTGCCGCCTTTACAGCGCACTGGTGCAGGGACTTGCACAGGATAGCAGCTTCTATGCCGAGAGCTACAGCTTTTTACTGGATCAGATCGGCGTGGAGAATGCCGTGGTGTTTTCGGAAGACGGTGAATACGCCTGGAATGTGCTGACGCTGGACGGTCAATCCTATCACTGCGACGCGCAGACCGAAGCGGGGCTCGACGGCGGACAGGCGCTGAGCTGCTTTGGACTGAGCGATGCGCAGATTGCAGAAAAGAACGGCTGGAACACCTGGAGAAGCGAGAATGAAACGCTGCTGCAATGCAGCAAGTCGCTATTTGAAGCGGTGCAGCAGGCGCCGTATGCCGACGTGGACGCGGCGGGCTGCGCGGTGTATTTCTCCAAAATGGAGGGCCGTGAAGGCGTTTTCCGCTATGACCTGAACAACGGTGAGGTGCTCGAAGTGCAGTCTGTGCTGCCGAAACAGCTGGCGGTGCTGGGCGAAAACGTCTATTTCATCAATCAGGATGATCAGATGCTCTACCGCTGCCGCACGACCGACGGCGATCTTCGCCAGGCGTTGGAAAACGTCCCCGTCAGTGCGATCCGCCGCGTAGGCAGTGAGCTGCGCTATGTCACGGCAGACGATCCCGACCAGACCGAGAACGTGATCTCTATGGACTAAGCGATGGCTCCTTTCCCTACTGTGTTTGCATTTTCTTTACGCTTTCGTTATAATGAAAACATAAAGAAAACGTTTCACCGGAAACACAGATGGGGGAGGAGCCTTTTTTATGAAACTCACAGATCGAATACGCGATTTTTTCATTCCCCGCAAGATGGTTCGACAGGAACTGATCTGCGGGGAATTGCCGACCAATAAAGAAATCTACCAGACGGCGTTCCGCATCGCCTGGCCGTCTACGCTGGAAGCGGTGCTGGTGGGGCTGGTCGGCGTGATCGACACCATCATGGTTTCGGCGCTTGGTTCCGGAGCCATCGCCGCTGTTGGCCTGACCAATCAGCCTAAGATGATCGTGCTGGCTACCATCATGTCGCTCAACGTTTCTGTCACGGCGATTGTTGCTCGGAGAAAGGGTGCGATGGAGCGATTGGATGCCAATCGCTGTCTTCGCTTTTCGATGCTGCTCAGTGCTGTGATTGCCATTGTCCTCAGTGCGCTTGGGTATTTCTTTGCTCGACCGATGATGATTTTTGCCGGCGCAGGCGAAGATGTGCTGGACATGGCGGTGACGTATTTCAAGATCATCATGGTCGGCACACTGTTTAACGGACTTTCGATGACCATCAACGCGGCGCATCGCGGTGCGGGCAACACCAAGATCTCCATGGTGACGAACCTGGCCGCGAATCTGGTCAACATGGTGTTTAACTATCTGCTCATCAGCGGGCACTGCGGCTTTCCGGCGCTGGGCGTTGCGGGTGCGGCCATTGCAACGGTGATCGGCTCGGTGGTGTCGCTGGTGATTGCGATCATCTCGCTGCTGTATCACGACGGCTTCCTCAGCCTGCGGATGAAGTGCAGCTGGCTGATGGATAAGCTCTCGCTGCATTCCATGGCCTCGATTTCACTCAGCGCCTTTGTGGAGCAGGCGTTCATGCGCATCGGCTTTTTCACCTATGCCAAGATTGTCGCAGGTCTCGGCACGCAGGCCTTTGCGACCCACCAGATCGCCATGAACGCGATGAGCATGTCCTTTACCTTTGGCGACGGTCTTTCGGTAGCGTGTGCGTCGCTCGTCGGGCAGAACCTCGGTGCAAAACGGCCGGATCTCTCGATCATTTACGGCAAGGTTGGCAACCGGCTGGCGCTGTTCATCTCCACGGTGCTCAGCATTCTGTTCTTCACCTGTGCCGAACCCATCATGCGTCTGTTTACCGACGAGGCGGAGATCATCCGCGCGGGCATTCCGCTGCTGTATTTCCTGGCGTTCATCACCTACGCGCAGACCTCGCAGGTGGTGTTTTCCGGCTGCCTGCGCGGCGCGGGCGATACCAAGTTTGTCGCGGCAGTTTCGTTTGTCAGCATTCTGTTCCTGCGCCCGCTGCTTTCCTATGTGCTGTGTTATCCGCTGCAATTCGGGCTGATCGGCGCATGGGTGGGCGTGACCATCGACCAGTTTGCCCGCCTGATCGCGACACTGTGGCGCTTCGGCTCCGGCAAGTGGACCAAGATCCGCGTCTGACGGCAATGCGTTGACATCAAATACCGTGCGTGCTATACTTGTCCATTAGGGGAGCTTGCATCATACAGGCTGAGAGGAAGGTGTTCCCTTCGACCCATTGACCTGATGCGGGTAATGCCGTCGTAGGGAGGCGGGAAAAGTACGCTTTTCATACGGAGTATCGTCCATCGGGCGATGCTCCGTTTTTGTGTAAAAGGAGGGCCGGTATGCTGGGAGAGATGCTGCAAAATGTCCGTGAAAATAGGCCGCTGGTGCATTGCATCACGAACTATGTCACGGCGAACGACTGCGCCAACCTGCTGCTGGCCTGCGGCGGATCGGCTATCATGGCAGACGAGATGGAGGAAGCCGAGGAGGTCACGTCGCTGTGCGGCGGACTGGTGCTGAATCTTGGCACGCCCAATCCACGAAAGGTTGAAGCAATGCTGCGCGCGGGGCGCGAAGCCAACCGGATGGGACGTCCTGTGGTGTTCGATCCCGTGGGAGTGGGCTGTTCGGCCTTCCGGCGCGAGGCAAGCTCAAGGATATTGGAGCAGGTGCAGCTTTCCGTGATTCGCGGCAACGCCTCAGAGATTGCGGCGCTGATCGGCGGCGAGGCAGGACGGTGCGGCGTGGATGCAGATGCTTCCGCCGCTTCGGCAGAAAAAAGCGCACGGTTGTTGGCGAAGAAAACCGGCGCGGTGGTTGTTGCGTCGGGAGCGACCGATCTGGTTACGGATGGGGAAGCGCTCTATTGCGTGCACAATGGACACCCGATGATGCGCACCGTCACAGGCACGGGCTGCCAGCTTTCTGCATTGACCGGCGCTTATGTGGCGGCAAATCCGCAGAATCTGCTGCGGGCGGCGCTGGCTGCGACCTGCACTATGGGGCTGTGCGGTGAAATCGCACAGGGGAGACTTCAACCGGAGGATGGAAACGCCGCCTATCGCGACCGCATCATCGACGCGGTTTTTCATCTGACGGCGGAGGATTTGGAGAAGGGAGCGCGCTATGAACTTTACGAAGGATAACCTGCGGCTTTATGCGGTGACGGACCGCAGCTGGCTGCGGGGGCAGACGCTGATGCAGCAGGTCGAGCAGGCGCTGCTGGGCGGCGCGACGCTCGTGCAGCTGCGCGAAAAGGAGCTGGAGGAAAGCGCCTTTTTGCAGGAGGCCGTCGAAATGACACGGCTCTGCCACCGCTTCGGCGTGCCGCTGCTCATCAACGACAATGTGGAAATTGCCCGCAAAAGCGGCGCGGACGGCGTACACGTCGGGCAGGAGGATATGGAAGCCTCGGCGGTGCGCGGGATTTTGGGCTCCGGCATGATCGTCGGGGTCACGGCCAAGACCGTGGAGCAGGCAAAGCGCGCGCAGGACGCGGGCGCGGATTATTTGGGCAGCGGCGCGGTGTTCGGTTCGTCTACCAAGCGCAACGCAAAGCCCATGACGAAGGAGACCCTGCGCGAAATCTGTGCGGCGGTGCGTATCCCCGTGGTCGCCATCGGCGGCATCAATCGCGAAAACGCGGCCGGGCTTGCGGGCACGGGCATAGCGGGCATCGCTGTGGTTTCCGGCATTTTTGCTGCGGAAGATATTGAGCGGGAATGCAAAATATTGCGCGGCATCGCGGATCAGATGGTTATATAGATTCGACCTCATTGCCTTTGCGCATTTGAGATAAATCACTTTGAAGGGGAAAAGGAGGATCGTCAAAGCACTGCTCTGTTTAGAGCCCGCCGGAGGGGGAGCGCCCTGCGGCGTGAACAAAAGCAGCGATGGGAAGCCGTGTTCCGGCGTGAGAGGAGACCAGCAAGTCTCGACCGACCAGCAGAAAAACAACTTTCATGCTGTTCCCGCGAGGGAGGCTGTCTTTTTGTCGTGCTTTTGCCGCCCTCAGCTCAATTCAAAAGGAGAAAAAACTCAAATGAAACGCAATCTTGTCATTCGCCTGACCCTTGCGGGTCTTCTCGTCGCCATCGCCGTGGTCGGCAGTCTGTTGTCCTTCCCCGTGTTCGGCAGCAAGTGTGCGCCGGTGCAGCACATGGTCAACGTCGTGGCGGGCATCCTGCTGGGGCCGTGGTATGCGTTGGGCGTCGGCTTTCTGGCGGCGCTGATCCGCAACCTGACCGGTTTGGGCAGCCTGCTGGCATTCCCCGGCAGCATGGTGGGTGCGCTGCTTTGCGGTCTGGTGTGGAAATACACTAAAAAGCTGCTTCCCGCCCTGTTGGGCGAAGTGATTGGCACCGGTGTGCTCGGCGGTCTGCTGGCCTACCCCATCGCCATTGCGTTCATGAACGTTTCGGCGGCGAATGTCGCGTTCTATGCTTATATCGTGCCGTTCCTGATCTCCACGGCAGTGGGCTCGACCATTGCGGGTGCGGTGTTGTTTGCGCTGAAGAAGAACGGCGCGCTTCAAACCATCCAGAATAAGCTGAAGTAAAAGTGGCTTTCTGCGATGGAAAAATGCAAAATCGACAAAGTGAGGAAAAGCATCATGAGTACGAAAATGAAAACGGCATTATCCATCGCGGGGAGCGATTCCAGCGGCGGCGCGGGCATTCAGGCGGACATGAAAACCATGTCCGCCCACGGTGTTTACGCCATGACCGCCATCACGGCCCTGACGGCGCAGAATACCACCGGCGTGACCGGCATATTGGAATCCACGCCGGAATTTCTGGCTGCGCAGCTGGATGCAGTATTTACGGACATCTTCCCCGATGCGGTCAAGATCGGTATGGTCTCCAATGCCGCGCTGATCCGGGTCATCGCGCAGAAGCTGAAGCAATACGGCGCAAAGCACATCGTGGTCGATCCCGTCATGGTGGCTACCTCCGGCTCCAAGCTGATGCAGGACGAGGCGGTTGATACGCTCAAAGCCGAGCTGCTGCCCCTGGCGGAGGTTGTCACGCCCAACATCCCTGAAGCGGAAATCCTCTCCGGCATGGAGATTCGTTCCGCCGCCGACATGGAAAAGGCGGCTAAGTTCATCTCGGAAAACTATGCCTGCGCCGTCCTGCTCAAAGGTGGGCATGACTTAAACGATGCCAACGACCTGCTCTATCGGAACGGCAAAGCGGAGTGGTTCTACGGCAAGCGCATCGACAACCCCAATACCCACGGCACGGGCTGTACGCTCTCCAGCGCGATTGCATCGGAGCTGGCCTGCGGCGAGGATTTGAGCACGGCAGTGAAGCGCGCCAAGGATTACATCTCCGGCGCATTGGCAGCCATGCTCGACCTGGGCAAGGGCAGAGGGCCGATGAACCACCTCTTTGACCTCAAGAGCGCATATATTCGGGAGGAGTGAGCAAGATGCAGAAGGTTTCGGAGATTCTTTACCAGGCGGCGGCGCCTTATTGGGAAAAGTGTTTGAACCACCCCTTCGTGGTCGGCATCGGCGACGGCACGCTGGACGAGGAAAAGTTCCGCTTCTATATGCTGCAGGACTACCTCTATCTGTTTGACTATGCCAAGGTGTTCGCGCTGGGCGTGGTCAAGGCGCGCGACCCGGAGCTGATGCGTGCCTTTGCCAAGGATCTTGCGGGCATACTGGACGGCGAAATGGACACCCATCGCGCCTACATGAAGCGATTGGGCGTAACCGAAGAGCAGGTGCTCTCCGGCAAGCCTTCGCTGTCCAATACGTCTTATACGCATTACATGCTTGCCGTGGCGCAGTCCGGCAGCGAGGCGGAGATCGTCGCGGCGCTGCTCTCCTGCTCGTGGAGCTATGCGGACATTGGCCAGAAGCTGGGCAAAATTCCCGGCGCGGCGCAGCATCCTTTCTTCGGCAAATGGGTGAGCGATTATTCCAGCGAAGGCTATGCGCAGATGAACACCGCGCTGGTGGCGCTGATGGACAAGCTGGCCGAAGGCGCTGACGAAAAACAGATCCAACACCTGACGGAAATCTTCGTCAACTGCACCCGCTATGAACTGGGCTTCTGGGACATGGCGTGGGAGATGCGGCTGTAAAAGCCCAACAAAAAGGTCCTGCAGAAAATTGCAGGACCTTTTTGTTGTAAATCAGAAGGAAGACTATTCATTTCCTAGTTTTGTGACCAAGTCCACAGCTATTTTGTCTTTTGCGGATAATTCCTCCAATCGGTTGCTTTCTTCTATTTCAATTTCAAAGGCGGCATCTTGTATGCGGACAAACAGATCTTCGTCTGTCTCCTCTCTATTTCTCTCTCACGCATTGGGGGGATCATTCTTTATTGTCGAAGCGGACGTGTACGGCGATGTCGCGGCCATAGTTGCCGAAACCGCTGCCGAAGAGGGTCAGGCCGCCGCCGCTGCGGCCGCCGGAGACATCCAGCCGGTAGGGGAGGGGTTCACCGGGGCGGATGGGCAGCTGATCCGCCGTCGCATTGCCGATGCGCTCACCGTCCATGAATGCGCCGTCGGAGTTGACGGTCAGGGTTTTGAGCAGACCATATTGGTTCAGCGAATCGCTCCACCAGGACGGATTGCACAGACCGCGGCGGTCGCCGTAGTCACCGGGGCTGACCCATTGCCCCAATTCTACGCCGCAGAGCGAAAAGGTGAGGCGGCTCGGCCAGTCGGCGCAGGTTCCCGGCGCTTCGGAGGAAATCTCCTGCGTGATAGAGATAGAGCGCAGCGTCTGCCCACGTGGGACATAATTCGGGATGTTGTAGGTCAGCTGCCCCGCCAGCATCCACAGCACGCCCGCCTGAAAATGACGCGGGTCGTCAAAGTAGCGCGGGTCGTCCAGCTGGCCGATCAGGCCGCTGCGCAGCGCCAGCCCGCAGGTCGGCTCCGCACGGTGCGACACATACCCGCCGATGGGCAGAGCGACTTCGTAGCCGTCCTGCACGGATTCTGCGCAGCCGAAATCGAGCAGCAACCGGTCTTGGCGCAGCGACACCATGCGCTTGACGCCGTGAACGCCGTTTGCGTCCTCCACGCGCACCAGCCTTGCCTGTTCCAACGCGCGGATGTGTCCCGTCACCGCGCCGCCGGAAAGCCCCAGCAATCCGGTCAGTTCCCCTGCGCTCAGCGCGCCGCGCACCGCAACCAGCCGCAGCAGCTCCACGCGCTTTGTGTGGCTCAGCGCTTTGCCCAGCGCCTCCATTTCGTCATAGCCGATCTGCTGCATCCCGCACGCCTCCCTTGACTTTTTGCTGCTTCCATGGTATCATGACCATGGGTTTTAAGTCAAGATAAATCTTTTTAAGATATAATAAAATAAAAGGAGCGAATTTCATGGTACAGCAGTTCATCTTCCCGGATCAGGCGGGCGCGGTCATCCAGCCGGAGATCTACGGCAATTTCTCCGAGCATCTCGGCCGCTGCATCTACGACGGTTTCTTTGTGGGCAAGGACAGCCCCATCCCGAATGTCAACGGCATGCGCACGGACGTTGTGGAGGCGTTCAAACGCATCGGTCTGCCGGTGCTGCGCTGGCCGGGCGGATGCTTTGCCGACGAATATCACTGGCAGCAGGGCATCGGCCCGCAGGAAAACCGCAAGCGCATGGTCAACACCAACTGGGGAGGCGTGGTGGAGGACAATAGCTTCGGCACGCACGAGTTCATGGAACTTTGCCGCCAGATTGGCTGCAAGCCCTATATCAACGGCAACGTCGGCTCCGGCACCGTGCAGGAGATGGCCGAATGGATTGAATACATGACTGCGGGCGGGGATTCCACCATGGCGCAGCAGCGCGCGGGCAACGGCCATGCCGAGCCCTGGAAGGTCGATTATTTCGGCGTGGGCAACGAAAACTGGGGCTGCGGCGGAAATATGCGCCCGGAATACTATGCCGACCTGTTTCGCCGCTATCAGTCCTACGTCAAGCAATACGGTCCCAATAAGATCTACAAGATCGCCTGCGGCCCCGGAACCAGCATGGAAGATCCCAACTGGCGCTGGACCGAAGTGTTGATGGCCAACGCCGCGCCCTATATGGACGGCCTTTCGATGCACTATTACACCGTGCCGGGCGACTGGCAGCACAAGGGCAGCGCGACGGATTTCACCGAGGAAGAATACCGCGAGACGCTGAAGAAGTCGCTCTTTATCGACGATCTGGTGCGCGGTCACGGCGCGATCATGGACCGCTACGACCCGGAAAAGCGCATCGGCCTGATCGTGGACGAGTGGGGTACCTGGTATGACGTCGAGCCCGGCACTAACCCCGGCTTCCTCTACCAGCAGAACACCATGCGTGATGCGATGGTCGCGGGAATGACGCTCAATATCTTCAATAAGCACGCCGACCGCGTCAAGATGGCCAACATTGCGCAGGCGGTCAACGTCCTGCAGGCCGTGGTGCTCACCGACGGTGCGCAGATGGTGCTCACGCCCACGTTCTATGCCTTTGAGCTTTACAAGGCGCATCAGGGCGCGCGGCTGCTGAAGTCCGAGCTGATTGCGGGCGAGAAGGAGGGCCTGCCCGTGGCGCACGAATCGTCCTCCGTGCAGGCGGACGGTTCCATCACGACGACCATCTGCAATCCTTCGGCGGGCGATGCGCTGCCCATGCGCACGGTGATTGCGGGCAAACACGTTTCGCTCCGCAGCGCCGACCTGCTCGCCGGCGATATCCATGCGCATAACGATTTTGAAGAAGGCAATGCGGTTGCAATCGCGCCCTTTGAGGGCATCAAAGTTGCCTATGAGGGTGAGGACACGGTGCTGACCTACACGCTGCCCGCGTGCGCGCTGGCCCGCATCACGGTACAGTGAGCGCGCAGCGCCAGCCCTGCCGCAAATGCCTGCTCTCCGACGAGGCGGATCAGGCGGCTTACGCCACGGTGAAGGACTACATCGACTCGCTGCCGCCGGAGCACCGCACGGATGAGAAGACCTATCGGGCACGGCTGGAGGTTTGCCGCCGCTGCGAATTTCTGCACAACGCCTTGTGCGTCAAGTGCGGCTGCTATGTCGAAGTGCGCTGCGTCAAGCGCCGCCTGACCTGCCCGGACGTCCCGCCGAGATGGATATAATCCCTAAAGAGACCGACAGCCGCAACAGTGATGAACTGCTGCGGCTGTCGTTTATGATTTTTGTCCCGCAACCGAAAAGTTGCGCGATAGTTGGTGGCGCAACCGGAGGAATCCGTGGGATAATGGGCCTACAAAAGAGAAAGGAGGAAAGTAAAATGCGATTTGGATTCGTTCAAATTCTGCTTCTGCTTCTGCTTCTGGTAGTCCCTTCGACGGCGGCGGTGATCTATGTGATTTATCTGCTGATCAAGGCCCTGCGGAAGTATACGAAGTCGGAACCGGTAAGAAGGGCAAAAGCGGAAGACGCGAAAACGCTCGGCGAAGTTCTGAAAAAACGCCGGATGGACTGCAAAATGACGCAGGAATTTGTGGCAGAAACCCTGGGCGTGAGCCGTCAAGCGGTTTCCAAATGGGAAAGCGGCGCGTCCGATCCCAGCACCACGAATCTGATGGCGCTGGCCAAGCTGTTCGGCACGACGGCAGAAGAGCTTTTAAAGGAAACAAAGTAAAAGGAAGAGCGCGGTGATACAGGACTTTTTCCCGTATCGCCGCGCTCCTTTCCTTTACAGGTCATGCGCCAACAGTGAATATTCCGCTAAATCATGCCAGTGGCCGTCTTTGCCGCAAAAGCGTTCGCGCAGTATTCCTTCTTTATTCATGCCCAGCTTTTGCATCACGCGCTCGGAGGCAGTGTTTTCGGTGCAGCACTTGGCTTCGATGCGGTGAAAGCCCACTTCGCGGATCAAATACTCGATGGCGGCGCGGGCGGCTTCCGCGGCGTATCCTTTGCCCTGAAAGGCCGTGCCGATCTTCCAGTCCATTTCACACCGGCGGCTGCTTGTGCCGACGTTGTCTACAAAGAGTTCGCCAACCACTTCGCCGCTGTGCGTTTCTTCAATCGTCCAATAATAGGTGCGTGGGTCGGTGTAGGCCTCGTCTGCGGTCTGTGGCTGCACGCTTAAATAGAGGTGGATTTATTCGTCCGCCGCCCAGTTGCGCAGCGTCAGGCGCACGGAGGAAAGCTGTTTTGTTCCTTTGTGTTTCGTTTGAAAAATCACTCTTTGATGCGCAGCCCCAGCAGGGAGGAAAGCGCCAGCGCTTGGCTTGCGGTCACAATTGCGCCGCGCAGCTCCGGCGCGCCCTGCAAAAGAATACCGTCCAGCTGGCAGGTCGTCAGATCCAGCCCGGAAAGCTTCGTGTTCAGCAGTTCTGCGCGCGTCAGGTCGCAGTTGTTAAGCGTCAGGTTCTTGATCTCGGCCAGGCTTTGCAGACCGGCTTCAGTAAGCTGACAATCCGAAAAGACAACCTGGTTGATCTTGCAGGCGGAGAGATTGACCATGCGCATCGGGCATTCGGTAAAGCGCACGCTGCGCAGCCTTGCAGCGCTTAAATCGCTGCCCAGCAGTTTGCAGCCGATCAAGTGTACCCGCTGTAAATAAAGACCTGCGAAGCGTGTGTTGGAAAGGTCGCAGCGGTCGAAAACGACGTCGGTGAAGGCTGCATCCTTCCATTGCGCGCCGCGCAGATCACAGCCGCGGAATATGCAAGCCCGAAACTCTGCGCCCCGGCAGGAGGTATAGGATAAATCCTGATTGATATAGAGCTGCCCCTCCGGCGCAGGAGGATCGTCCGCAGATGCATCCAACTCGGCGTATAGATCCCCGCCGCGTACAAGTAATGCTTCGTCGATCTGCGGCGGAAAGGGCGGCAGCGGCTTTTTGTCCGGAATATCGCGCATAAAAAATCAAGCCTCCCGAAAAACAGTCGGCTTGATTATAGCATATTCCGCTGTGCTTGGAAAGAAAGCGGATGATTATGCCCGAACGGGTACGCAGATCAGACGCCCCTTCAAAAAGTCCGTAGGCGTGAAGGTCGGGTTGGCCATCATCAGGCTTTGCAGGGAGATGCCCAGCTGCTGCGCCAGCGCCGCGGCAGTCGTGTCTGCGCCGAGTTCCTGCGCAGCCGCGCCGTTCGCACAGTTGCCGCGCGAACCGGCGGGCGGGATGCACAGCCGCTGCCCCTGCACCAACGCCGTCAGGTCTACGCCGGGGTTGGCGGCGGAAAGCGCTGCGTAGGAAATGTTGTACTGCACGAGATAATCCGCAAAATCCGTCGAGGTCACGCGCACGGCGGTGCTTACTTCATCGCACTCTGCGATGCAGTTGCAGCGCGGGATGCACAGTTGCTGGCCGATCACCAGCCGGGCGTTGGTTTGGCCGGGATTGGCAGCGAGCAGTTCGATCAGCGTCACGTCAAAGCGCTGGGCGATGCGCCGCAGCGTATCGCCCGCCTGCACGGTGTAGAGCGTGCCGTTCGGGCAATTGGGCGCGATGGGCGTTGGGGGAGCGAAAGGGATGACAGGCGTGGAGGGCAAGGTGGGCATGGGCAGTCCGTCCGGCCCCACTCCCGGTTGAGCGGGTTCATCGTCTGCCGCATTGTCGTCCGGTAGAGGAGGTGTGGACAAATCGCCGGTATCGGGCTGTGCCGGCGCAGTGTCATTTATGTCCGCAGGGACGCAGATCACGTCGCCCTTTTTGTAGCCGTAAGGGTTCAGCGACGGGTTGTAGAACAGCAGCTCGGTCAGCGTGATGCCGCGGGTTTCTGCAATGGAGCGCAGCGTGTCGCCCGCCTCAATGGTGTAGGCGGCATAACCGTCCGGACAGGAGATGGACTGCGCAGTGCTGGTGGCAGGGCGCGTGCCGAAAAGCGCGTCCATGTCCTCGCGGGTGTAGGCAGAATATGTAGGCTGAGTCTTTTTCAAGGGGAAAACAGCTCCTTTCCGCTTTTTTCACTACAGCTTATGTGCTGCGTGGGGAAAACGTGCGTGTGGGGAGAAAATGGACTGTTCGCAGGGAGGGGGATGTGGTAGAATGGAGGAGAAAATAAGCGCGGGGAGGGAACACAAGGCAGCATGGAGGAAATCATCGGCGCGCTGAGCAGGCTGCGCATTCCGCTGACCGCGGATGAGTTTCAGCTCCAGGAGCTGGTCGCGGAAGCGCTGCGCAGCGGCGGCATTGCGTTTGAAAAAGAGGCGCGGCTGGCGCCGAGGTGCCGGGTGGATTTCCTCTGCGGGGGCGGCGTGGCCGTGGAGGTCAAGCGCGGCAAGCCCCCGCACGGTAAGCTGCTGGAGCAGATTCGCCGTTACGCATCCCAGCCGCAGGTGAATGCCATGATTCTTGTCGTGGAACGCACGGCGGAGCTTCCGCACACCGTCTGCGGTAAGCCCTGCCGCGTGGTGGCGCTGAACCGGCTTTGGGGGGTGGCGGTGGGATGAGCGATTACGATCCTTATGACGAGCTGCCCGAACTGCCGGACGATTTGATTCTTCCGCCGTATCTTCGCCAGAATGGCGAGGGCGGGATGCGCACTTACGGCGAATTGAGCTATAACCGCCGCAGCCGGTCCTGGGTCATCAAAGGGGAGCCTGCGGTCTGCCAGATGGCCAAGCGGCTCTTTCCCGGCTGCGACGGTAAGGGGCGCGGCGTAGCGAGGTTTACCGCCAACCGGCGCAACACCGGCGATCTCAATTGGCTGATGCTGCGCTACCCGTTGCGCATTCGCGAAACCGACGCCCTGCGCTGGCAGGAAGCGCTAGAGGGTGCGCGGGAGTTTGCACGGGCACGGGAGCGCGCACGGCAGGCGCCGCAGGGCATCGATCCGCCGCCGGCATTCTTCAAGGGTACGCTGATGGACTTTCAACGCGAGGGCGCGGCCTATCTTTGCAACACCCCGCGCGCGCTGCTGGCGGATGAGATGGGTCTGGGCAAAACCGTGCAGGCCCTGGCCGCTGTGGCGCAGACGCAGAGCTATCCGCTGCTGCTCGTCGTGCCGCCGCATTTGGTGACCAACTGGCAGCGGGAGATTCAGAGCTTTTTGCAGAACGCGGACGGCAGCGAACCAAGCGTTCATGTGATTCGGGGCTTAAAACCCTATGAGCTGCCGGAAGCGCAGATCTATATCATTCATTATCTGCTGCTGCGCGGGTGGAAAACCGCGCTGCCGCAGATTGATTTTGAAGCCGTGGTCTTTGACGAAATTCAGGAGCTTAGGCACAGCGGCACGGAAAAATACAGCGCTGCATCGCTCCTTGCGGAGAAAGCGCCGAGGGTCTGGGGGCTTTCCGGCACGCCGATCTACAACCGCGGCGGCGAGATATGGAACGTCATTAATATTCTTGACTTCCACGCGCTGGGTGATTGGGAGAGCTTTACGCGCGAATGGTGCTACGGCTACGGCAACAACATCGTCGCCAAGCCCGACCTGCTCGGCGAAACGCTGCGCGAGGAGGGCTATATGCTGCGCCGCACAAAGGACGCGCTGCTCGATCAACTGCCGCCCAAGCGCCGTTTGGTGCAGGAGATCGACGCGGACGACGAGGTGTACCGCAAACTCATGGAGCCTGCGATGGAAGCCGCCCGCCGCCTGCGCGATGCGCAGACCTCGTTTGACCGCACGCGCATCGAGGATGAAATCTGCCAGCGGATGCGGCAGGCCACGGGCGTAGCCAAAGCGCCGTATGTCGCGGCGTTTGTCCGCGCACTGATCGAGGGCGGAGAAAAGGTACTGCTGTTTGCGCACCATCATCAGGTGATGGACGCTTATCGCACCGCGCTGCACGCGGCAAAGCCCGTCTTTATCACGGGGCGCGAAACCACACAGCAGAAGGATAAGTCTGTGGATGCGTTCATGAACGGCAAGACCGACCTTTGCTGCATCTCCATGCGCGCCGCGGCGGGTTTGAACCTGCAAAGGGCTACCTGCGTGGTCTTTGGAGAATTGGATTGGTCGCCTGCTGTGCACACGCAGGCGGAGGACCGTGCCCACCGCATGGGGCAGAAGGACAGCGTACTCTGCTATTATCTGGTGTCGCCCAGAGGGAGCGATGCACAGATGCAGGAGGCACTCGGCCTCAAGGTCAGCCAGTTTGTCCAGCTGATGGGCGATCAGGTGCAGTCCGAAAGCGAAGCGCTGCAAATGCAGCAGGAGGCGAGGGAGCACATTCGCATCCTGGCCGAGCAATTGGAAAGGCGTATTGAAGAGGGAATTGAATGAGGGCCAGCGCCCTATGTATCATAAGTAAACAGGAGGAACTCATCATGAAAATCGGCGTGAGCAGTTACAGTTTCCATCAGGCGGTGTCCGCGGGACGTATAAGCACCTACGACATTGTGGACGCAGCGGCGAAGATGGGCTTTGAAGAGATCGACTTTGCTGTGCTGCTGGGGGACGATCCGCTGGAGGAAATGTGCAAAAAGCTGGGTAAGCAGGCCAAGGACGCAGGGATCGGCGTGAGCAACTACGCCGTGGCAGCGGATTTCCTGAACAAGAATCTGGATGAAGAAGTCGAGCGCGTCAAGGGCGAACTGCGCAACGCGGTGCTGCTCGGCGCGCGTACCCTGCGCCACGATGCGGCATGGAAGCTGCCGGAGGACGGCTCCATCCGCACCTTCCGTCAGGCGCTGCCCCGCATCGCGGAGGGCTGTCGCCGCGTCACCGAATACGCCGAAACCCTCGGCATCCGCACCATGACCGAAAACCACGGCACCTTTGTGCAGGAAAGCGCCCGCGTCGAGGCGCTGATCGAGGCGGTGGATCACCCGAACTTCGGTGCGCTGGTGGATATGGGCAACTTCATGTGCGCGGATGAAGCGCCCGAAAAGGCCGTGGGCGTGATGGCGCCGCTGGCCTTCCATGTCCATGCCAAGGATTTCCTCTACAAGCCCTGCACGGCGCGCAATCCCGGCAAGGGTTGGTTCGGCACGCGTGGCGGCGCGTTCCTGCGCGGCACGGTGATCGGCCACGGCGTGGTGCCGGTGGAAGCCTGCCTGCGCATCCTCAAAAATGCGGGCTACGATGGAACCGTCGCCATTGAGTTCGAGGGTATGGAACCCTGCGAGGAGGCCGTTGCACTTTCCCGCGAAAATCTCGCGGCGCTGATGCAGCTGTAAACGGAGGGTAGTAAGATGAAAAAAGTCTGGATTCTCACGCTTGTGGTCTGCATTCTCTTGGCGGGAATCATCGGCTTAGTCATGCTGCTTCCCGGCTTTCAACGCAGAAACGACGTGTTTGTGTCGGATTTCAGTCTTTTGGAAGACGGAAAAGCGTTGACGGTGCAAATCGGCGTGGCCGGCTCGATGGGATATGTTCGCAAGCTGGAACCGATTGGCACGAAGGACAATGTTCTGCTGCTGGATGCGTATTCCGCGTTCGGCGGCCCGAACGGCTCCATCGGCGCGAAGGACGCTTATGCGATTCCGGTTGCGGAGGATGTATCCGCCGTGGCGCTCTGCCGCAGCGGCGGGGAATACGAAATTGTGCTGGAAAAGAAGGACGGGATCTGGCAAAGGGCTGAAGCCGGAAATATCGTAGAGAAATGACAAAAAGAGAAAGGCGCTGTTCCATGCGGACGGCGCTTTTTCTGCAAAAAAGCACTTGCCTCCGACGCTGCGTCATAGTTTAGGATGTTCATCGGAGCAAGAGGCGCTCCGGCGAAGCGGAAAACGTGCTGGCGCGGGGACTGATGAGTTTCTTTGAAGCGTTCGGCAAGATCAAAGAGAGCATCCGGCGTCCGGTGCGGTGCAGAAGCTGGCAGCGCATTTGCGGGTATACATTACGGAGCACTACTATCTCTGCACGCCGCAGACCTTGAAGGGTCTGGGCGAAATGTACGCTGCCGGCGGCGAATTTACGCAGAACATAGACAAAACCGGCGGCTATGGCACGGCGCTCTTGCGGCAAAGGCCATGGAGAATTACTGCAAATAAGCGTCTTGAGTCTTCGTCTGTATCAGAAAATAGAAAGTAAAAGGACGCGTCTGCAAAAACTTCGCAGACGCGTCCTTTTACTTGAGTTTTATCCCTCGGCGTCGGAGGCCGGAGCGGCTTCCTGCTGCGGCACGGGCGTGAAGGTCAGGTGATCTTCGGCAAGACCCATGCGCACGGTATCGCCCAGCTTGATGCGGCCGGAGAGGATTTCCTCGGAGAGATCGTCCTCCACCATGCGCTGAATGGCGCGGCGCAGCGGACGCGCACCGTAGGTGGGATCAAAGCCCTCCTTGGCGAGGTATTGCAGCACATTGTCGTCCCAGCTCAGTGCAATGCCGCGCTCCTTGAGCCGCTGCGCAACCGACCCGACCATCAGCCCCGCGATACGCAGTATGTTTTCTTCATCCAGCGGATGGAACACAATCAGCTCATCCACGCGGTTCAGGAATTCCGGGCGGAAGGTGCGCTTGAGCTCTTCCAGCATGGATTCCTTCATCCGCTCGTAGGAGCGGGCGGACATTTCGCCCTTGCCGGTGCTGGAGAAACCCAGCGCGCGGCTGTTCTTTTCCACATCCGCCGCGCCGACGTTGCTCGTCATGACGCAGATCGTATTGCGGAAATCCACCGTACGGCCGGTGGAATCGGTCAGGCGGCCGTCTTCCAGCACTTGCAGCAGGATGTTGAATACGTCGGGATGCGCCTTTTCGATCTCGTCAAACAGCACCACCGAGTACGGCTTGCGGCGCACCGCTTCGGTCAGCTGGCCGCCCTCATCGTGACCGACATAGCCCGGAGGAGAGCCGATCATGCGGGAAACGGAGAATTTTTCCATGTATTCGGACATATCAATGCGCACCAGCGCGCTTTCATCGCCGAACATGGTCTCTGCCAGTGCTTTACAAAGCTCGGTCTTGCCTACGCCCGTGGGGCCGAGGAACAGGAACGAGCCGATGGGGCGATGCACGTCCTTGAGCCCCGCTCTCGCCCTGCGGATCGCGCGGGAGACGGCGCTGACCGCTTCGTCCTGCCCGACGACCCGCTGATGCAGCGTCTCTTCCAGGTGCAGCAGACGGTCGGATTCGTCCTGCGTCAGCTGCGTGACGGGGATATGCGTCCACGAAGCCACGATCTGCGCGACCTCTTCTGCACCGACCTGACGCTGCGCCGTGGAGCGGCGATCCTCCCAGGCTTTGCGCTGGGCCTCCATGTCGGCACGAATGGCGCGCTCTTCATCACGAATCTGTGCTGCGCGCTCAAAGTTCTGATGCGCGATGGCCTCTTCCTTTTCCTTGTTGAGCTGCTGAATCTTGGCTTCCAGCTCCTTCATGTCCGGCGGCGTGGTGTAGGAACGGATGCGCACGCGGGAGGCAGCTTCGTCGATCAGGTCAATGGCCTTATCCGGCAGGTAGCGGTCGGTGATGTAACGGTCGGAAAGCTGTACGGCGGCTTCAATCGCTTCGTCCGTGATGCGGACCTTATGGTGCGCTTCGTAACGGTCGCGCAGGCCCTTGAGGATGGCGACGGCTTCTTCCTTGCTCGGTTCGCCCACCTGCACGGGCTGGAAACGGCGTTCCAGCGCCGCGTCCTTTTCGATGTGCTTGCGGTATTCGTCAATCGTCGTCGCGCCGATGCACTGAATTTCGCCGCGCGCCAGCGCGGGCTTGAGGATGTTCGCCGCGTCGATCGCACCTTCGGCAGCGCCTGCACCGATCAGCGTGTGCAGCTCGTCGATGAAGAGGATGATGCTGCGGTCGCGCTTGAGCTCATCCATCACATTCTTCATGCGCTCTTCAAATTCGCCGCGGTATTTTGCACCTGCCAGCATCCCGGCCAGGTCGAGCGATACGATGCGCTTGCCGCGCAGCAGCTCCGGCACATTGCCCTCCGCAATCTTCTGCGCCAATCCTTCGGCAACGGCGCTCTTGCCCACGCCCGGCTCGCCGATGAGCACGGGGTTGTTCTTGGTGCGGCGGGAGAGAATCTGGATGATGCGCTCGATTTCCTCGCTGCGGCCGATCACGGGATCGAGTTCCCCGGCACGCGCGGCGGCAGTCAGATCGCGGCCGTACTGCATCAGCGTCGGCGCGCTCTCCTGACCGGCGGAAGGATTGGCGCTGCCGGAGGAGCTTCTCTCCTGCGGCGTGTCGCCCGGCTGCTGCCCGCGGCGCTTGAGCGCCTCCGTCGTAGCGGCCATCATGCGCTGGTAAAGCTGCTGCGTGTCCACGCCGATGTCGCGCAGAATGCGGTTGGCCACGCCCTCGCGCTCGAGCAGCAGCGCCAGTAAAATGTGCTCCACGCCTACATAGTTCTGCTGGAGCTTGGCGGCTTCCTCACGGCTCATTTCCAGCACGCGCTTGGTGCGCGGCGTGTAGCCGAAGGCTTCGGAGAATTTGAAATCCCCCATGCCCACCAGTTCCTCGATTTCATCGCAGACGCGCTCATAGGTCACGCCCAGCTTTTCCAGCAGACTCGATACGGAGGATTCTTCCTTAACGGTGCCCAGCAGAATGTGCTCCGTGCCCACATAGTTGTGGCCCATGCGGCGCGCTTCCTCCTGCGCAATGACGAGTACGCGCTGCGCGCCCTTGGTAAAGCTGTCATAAAAGTTCATGCAATGAGCCCCCTTTTTGCTCTATTGTCAGATGCCTGTTCAGGCGAGTGTTTTGCGAATGATCTCGGCGCGAAGCTCGTCGCGCTCTTCGGATTTGAGCGTGCGCCCCGCGTTGCGTTCCAGCGTGGCAGGCTGCACATCACCCATCAACTTGTTCAGCTGGGCTGCGCTGACCGGGATCAGACCGAGATCGGACGCCAATCGCGCGTCGGAGAGCCGCGCCAGAAATTCCTTGTTGGTCATGAGCCGCGCGTTGGTGAATTCGCCCCACGAGCGCATCAGCTTATCCGTGACCTGCAAGCGGGTATGCTCCATCAACAGCTCCCGTGCGGTGCGCTCGCGCTGAATGACCTGATCGGCTGTGTCGGAGAGCAGCTTGAGGATTTCGTCCTCCGTGCGGCCGAGTGTGATCTGGTTGGAGAGCTGGTAGAGCTGGCCGCTGGCCTCGCTTCCCTCGCCGTAAAGCCCGCGCACAGTTAGACCCAGCTGGCTCACTGCGCGGATGACCTGCCCGGTCTGGTGCAGCATGGTCAGCGCGGCGAGATGCAGCATGACGCTGGCGCGCATCCCTGTGCCGGTGTTGGTGGGGCAGGCGGTCAAATATCCCCAGCTGCGGTCGAAGGCAAAGCGCTCGCCGCGTTCCAGCGTGCGGTCGATTCGATCCGCCTGCGCTATGGCTTCGTTCAGCTGTAAGCCGGGGCGCATTGCTTGGATGCGCAGATGATCCTCTTCCCCGACCATCACCGAGGCGCTGCCCTCTTCAAACAGCAGCACCGCGCCGCCGTCCTTGGCGGCCAGCTCGGGGGAGATCAAATGCTGCTCCACCAGCACGCCGCGGGCGTTCTTACTTAAATCGCGCATCCGGCGCAGCGTGTGCCGTTCGCCTTGCAGCGCGTTTTCCGTGCGGGTGATGATCTGCTCTTCCTGTTCGGGACTCATGCGGCCAGGGAAGGGCACATCTGCATAATTCCTTGCCAAACGCACGCGCGTGGACTGCGCAATGGCGTCCTGTTTTTTTTCATTCTCCGGCATCCGCGTTTCCCTCCTTTTGGTCGGCAGAGCCGCTGTTCGCATCCTGTTCTCTGGTCAGCTCCCGGATGCGGTCGCGCAGCCGAGCCGCCTGCTCGAATTCTTCATCCTGCACAGCCTGATCCATCTGCCGGCGCAGTTCGTCCAGCTCGCGCTCGGTGCGCACTTCCCCTTCCAGATAGGGCGGCACCTTGCCTACGTGGTGCGCGTGGCCGTGGATGCTTTTGAGCGTTTTTTCGAGTTGCTCACCGAAGGCAGCATAGCAATGCGCGCAGCCGAGCCGCCCGGTCTTTTGAAATTCCTGATAGGTTTCGCCGCAGACGTCGCAGCGCAGCGGATTTTCCTCCTCCGCCTGCTGGGGCTGCGCACCCAGAAGGTGGGAGAGAAGATCCCCCACTGAAAGCCCCTGCTGCCCGGCGCGCTTCTGCCAGCACTGGGCGCAGAGATGTTCGTATTTCTTTTTTCCTCCGATAAAGGCAGCGATGTGGATCGTCGCCTGATTCTGTCCGCATTCGTCACAAAGCATGGGTCTTATCCCTCCTCCAATACGCAGGTCAGCATTCGGCAAAACAACTTTGCCCGCAGGCGATTGGCTTCTTCATCGTCGCCCAACACGCTCTCGTCCAAACAGGTGCGCATCAAACGGGCTTGGGCCGGAGAGATGCCGCCTGCGGCGGTCAGATTCCGCAGCAGCTGTGTAGATGCGGAAGCATCCAGCCGGTCGCCAACCGAATGAATGGCGCCGAGCAGCAGCTGATCCCGCAGCGCGTCCAGGCGGATGATGCGCACATATCCGCCGCCGCCCCGCCGTGACTCCACGTGATAGCCGTTTTGCGGCGTGAAGCGCGTGGAGAGCACATAGGTGATCTGCGAGGGAGCGCAGCGGAAGCGTTCCGCCAGCAGGTTGCGCTGTAAATCGATTTGCTGCGTTTCCTTCAAAGCATCGCAGATAAAGCGGGCGATGTCGTCGCATAAGCTCGCCATGAAGTCCCCTCCAATCTTTGACCTTTGTTTGACTTTCAATTTGATTATAGCATATGCGGGGCGTTTTGCAATAGAAAAACCTCCCAAACCGATGGGAAAAACGGTCTGAGAGGTACAATTTACAAAATATTTATTTCTTTTTCGCTTCCGGAGCGATCCTGGAAAGATCGAACGGCGTTTCCTGATAGACGTAGTAGTTCAGCCAGTTGGCATAAAGCAGATTGGCGTGCGCGCGCCAGGTGACGATGGGCTCCTGGGTGGGGTTGTCGTTGGGGAAGTAGTGCCGCGGCACGGGCATATCCATTCCCTTGGCAATATCGCGCTCATATTCGTTTTTGAGGGTATCCGCGTCGTATTCGGCATGGCCGGTCACAAAGACGTGCTTGCCGTCCTTGGAAACGGCGAGATACAGTCCGGCTTCCGGAGAGACGGCGAGAATGTCCAGATCGGGCACAGCAGCGACATCCTCGGCGCGCACCTCGGTGTGGCGGGAATGCGGCGCGTTGAACCAATCGTCAAAACCGCGCACCAACGGCGCTTCACGCTTGACGACACGGTGGGAGAAAACGCCGTGCATCTTCTGCGCCAGCGGATATTTCTGCACGCCATAGCGGTAGAAAAGACCGGCCTGCGCTGCCCAGCAGATGTACATCGTGGAAAAGACGTGCTCCGCTGCCCAATCCATGATGGTTTTGAGCTCTTCCCAATAGAACACTTCTTCAAAGTCCATCTGTTCCACCGGTGCGCCCGTGATGATCAGTCCGTCAAAATTGACGTCCTGCACTTCTTCGAAGGTTTTATAAAACGCTTCCAGGTGTTCCAGCGGCGTGTTGCGTGAAAGGTGCGACGCGGTGCGCAGAAAGGTGATTTCCACCTGAAGGGGCGTGTTGCCCAGGATGCGCAGCAGCTGGGTTTCGGTCACGATCTTGGTGGGCATTAGGTTCAGCACCGCGATGTGCAGCGGGCGGATGTCCTGTGTGCCGGCGCGGGAAGCGGGCATGACGAAGATGTTTTCCTGACGGAGAATGGAAATGGCGGGGAGATTATCCAATATTTTAACGGGCACTTCAGCTTTGACCTCCTGTAAGGCGGATTCTCCTCTATTGTAAGGAAACAAAGGGAAGGCGTCAATCGCGCTTTCGTGTTTTTTTGAAGGTTCATGCAACTTTTACCTCTTTCTTTTCGTCTTTTTCATAGATACGCTGCGCTTGGAAGTTGCGCGCTGGGCGGATTTCATGTATAATAATCTGACAAGCGCCTATCTAACTGGGAATGCGCTTTTTCCAAGCAATGTAAAAGTGCAGGAGGATGATAAACTCTATGAAAAAGTTTGCTGTTTTGACTCTTGCCGCGCTGATGGCCTGTGCGCTGTTGGTCGGCTGTTCCAGCGATCCCAAGCCGGAAGCGATTCTGGAATCCACCGCTACGCCCACCCCCAGCGCGACGGCGACTGCGACGGTTACGCCGACCGCTACCCCCACCGCTACGCCTACGCCCACTGCGGCGGAGCCCACGCCCTCCTCTGTGGAAGAGATGGACGGCGAGGTTATCGACGCGGGCTTTGATGAGCTCTACAAGAAGTCTGACTATGTGGTCATCGGTACGCTGACCAAGTCCTTGGGCGAATGGAACCAGGCCCGTAAGCCCGACGGCACCGAATATAAGGACATCTACATGATGGAAAAGCAGTACACCATCAGCGTCAGCGAGGTCCTCAAGGGCAAGGGCGTCAAGGCCAAGGACAACATCACGCTGTCCCTGCCCTACCGCGATAAGTTCAGCGGCGAAAAGGACTACACGATGCGCGTCTTCCAGGAGCCCCCGCTGAATCAGGAAATGCTCTTCTTCCTGAGCAAGGACGACACCGTTAAGAAAGTGGTAGTCTATTATCCCGAGAACGAACCGCATTCCTTCCTGATTAAGGACGGTAAGCTTTACACCTTCGGCAACAGCGCCGATCTTGCCAAGTCCTTCGCTAAGGGCGAAGGCGCGGCGGACAAGGGCATTTCCCTTGCAGCTGCAAAAAAGGAAATGGGCATTAAGTAATCCTCGACACATAAAAAAGATCCTGCCGGACGGATGCACTGACTTTATATTCACGTTGGGTGAAGCCCCTAAG
>CAJJNQ010000019.1 GCA_905193155.1 uncultured Christensenella sp. | reverse complement strand
GTGTGCTCGCCCATGGTCACCTGCCCATCGCCGGCGACTGCGGTCTTTCCGTTTTTCTTCACCGCGACGATAGTTGTGCCGCGGAAGGGACTTTTATTTTCTGACATATCAAAGTGTCCTCCGTTTTCAGATACTGTATTCATGCTATCACAAATTAAACGCCGGGAAAAGCGTTTTGTTTCCCACTTATACAAACAGCCGCCCGAAAACCGCAGAATTCAGGGCTTTCGGACGGCAATTCTTTACAGTTCATTCACAATTTCCGCAATCTTTTCCAGCGATCTTTCGGCTACTTTGGCGTAGCGTTCCTTCTTGACGCGGATCTTTTTACCCTCCAGCGGCGCCATCACGCCGAAGGTGGCGTTCATCGGCTGGAAGTTGCGGTTCGGGGTCGAAATATACTTCCCCATCGCGCCGATGACCGTCAGATCGGTCCAGTCGGTGCGCTCCTTTCCGCAAAGATCCTGCCACATCGAAATGCCCGCCAGCATCCCCGATGCGGCAGACTCGATGTATCCCTCCACGCCCGTCATCTGCCCTGCAAAATACAGTCCTTCGCGCAGCCGGAAATGATCGTCCAGCAGCTGCGGAGAGTTCAGAAAGGTATTGCGGTGCATCACGCCGTAGCGGGCGAATTCCGCGTGCTCCAATCCGGGAATCATGCCGAAAACCCGCCGCTGCTCCGGAAACTTGAGGCGCGTCTGAAAGCCCACCAGGTTGTACAGCGTGCCCGCCGCGTCGTCCTGACGCAGCTGCAGCACCGCATAGGGCATTTTCCCCGTGCGCGGATCGGCAAGCCCAACGGGCTTGAGCGGGCCGAAGGCCAGCGTCTGCCTTCCTCTCGCCGCCATGACCTCCACCGGCATGCAGCCCTCGAACACGCGGTTGTTCTCAAAGCCGTGCACCGGCGCGGTTTCTGCCGTGATCAGTGCGTCGTAGAAGGCGTTGTATTCCTCTTCCGTCATGGGGCAGTTGATGTAATCGTCTTCGCCCCGGCCATAGCGGGAAGCGCGGAAGGCGCGCTCCATATTGATTGATTCCAGCGTCACGATGGGCGCGGCCGCGTCAAAGAAGGAAAGGCCCTCTTTTCCCGTGATGCGCACGATTTCTTCCGCAAAGGCATCGCTGGTGAGCGGGCCGGTGGCGATAATGGTCGGCCCTTCCGGCAGCTGCGTCACCTCGCCGGTGACGATCGTGCAGCCGGGATGCGCACGCAGCGCATCGGTCACGCCGGCGCTGAATGTTTCCCGATCCACCGCCATCGCGCCGCCCGCAGGAACGCGCGCTTTTTCCGCGCTGTCCATGATGAGCGAGCCCACGCGGCGCATTTCCTCCTTGAGCAGCCCCACGGCATTTTCCAGCCGGTCGGAGCGCAGGGAGTTGGAACAGACCAGCTCTGCAAAGCCCTGCATATGGTGGGCAGGACTGTATTTTTCGGGCTTCATCTCATAGAGCGTGACTTCGCAGCCGCGCTTGAGCAGCTGCCAGGCCGCCTCGCTCCCCGCAAGACCCGCGCCGATGACATTGACCTTCATGGTAAAATACTCCTTTTTCATCATAAAGCGGGCATGAGCCGCTTTCGTTCATGCCCGCCGGGGATATTGTTATTCCGCTTCCTCCGCAGCGGGGTTTTCCACCTCGACGCGGTGCTTGCAGGTTTCGTTGGTGCAAAGGTGCCAGGTGACGTCCTTCTTGCGGTCGCGCTTGAGCACCATGGGACTGCCGCAGACCGGGCAGCGGTCGTCCACCGGCATATCCCAGGAGGTGAAATCGCACTCCGGGTAATGCTCGCAGCCGTAGAAAACGCGGCCGCGCTTCGTGTTGCGCACCAGGATCGCACCGCCGCACTTGGGGCAGTGCGCGTCGATCGTGCGGACGATGGGCATGGTGTTGCGGCATTCCGGGAAATTGGGGCAGGCCAGGAAACGGCCGAAGCGTCCCATTTTATAGACCATCATCGCGCCGCACTTGTCGCACTTGACGTCGGAGACCTCATCCTTGACCTCGACCTTTTCGATGTTCTTTTCCGCCTGAGCCAGCTGCACGGCAAAAGGATCATAGAATTTCTTAACAACCTTGTGCCAATCCTTGCCCTCTTCCTCGATGGTGTCCAGATCCTCCTCCATGTCGGCGGTGAACTGCACGTCCACGATGGACTTGAAATTCTCGGTCATCATGTCGGTGACAAGCTGCCCAAGCTCCGTGGGCACGAGCGCCTTGTTTTCGCGGGTGACATAGCCTCTGGCTAAAATTGTGGTGATGGTGGGCGCATAGGTGGACGGGCGGCCGATGCCCTTTTCCTCCATCGCGCGCACGAGCGAGGCTTCGGTATAGCGGGCAGGCGGCTGCGTGAAGTGCTGCTCGGCGTCCAGTTCTTTCATCGTTACCTGGTCGCCCACCTGCACCTTGGGCAGGTTGCTCTCCTTTTCCGCCGGTTCGTCCTGGCTCTCTTCATAGAGCACGGTGAAGCCCGCGAACTTTTTCTTCATGCCGCCGAAGCGGAACTGCGCCTCGCCGCTGCCCAGCTCGACCGCCAGCGTGTCATAAACGGCGGGCGTCATCTGCGAGGCGAGATAGCGATCGTAAATCAGCTTATAGAGCCGATATTGGTCGCGCGTGAGCGAGGCCTTGACCTTTTCAGGCGAAAACAGCGCGTGCGTGGGGCGGATGGCCTCGTGCGCGTCCTGTGCGTTTTTGCGTCCCTTATAGATATTGGGCGTTTCGGGCAGGTACTCCGGCGCAAAGTTGGCAGAGATATAGTCGCGCGCGGCGGTCAGCGCCTCGTCGGACAGACGCGTGGAGTCGGTGCGGATATACGAAATCAGGCCGACCGTGCCTTCGCCCTCGATGTCCACGCCTTCATAGAGCATCTGCGCGATCTGCATGGTCTTCTTCGTGGTGAAGGAGAGCTTGCGCACGGCTTCCTGCTGAAGATTGGAGGTCGTAAAGGGCGGCTGCGGATTCTTCCTGCGCTCACCGGTTTTGACCGAAGTGATCGAGAATTTCTGATCCACCAGTTTTTCGCGCAGCGCTTTTGCCTGCACAGCGGAGGTGATGTCGGTCTTTTCATCGCCGGAGCCGACATATTTTGCGGTAAACTTCTGACTACCGTCGGTGAAGTTGGCGGTCAGCGTCCAGTATTCCTGCGGAATAAACGCATCGATTTCTGCCTCCCTGTCCACGATCATGCGGGTAGCGACGGACTGCACGCGCCCGGCAGACAGCCCTTTTCTCACCTTGACCCAAAGCAGCGGGCTGATCTTGTAGCCCACCAGGCGGTCGAGCACGCGGCGCGCCTGCTGCGCGTCCACCAGCTGCAAATCAATGGGGCGCGGCTTTTTCATCGCGGCCTTGATGGCGGGCGCAGTGATCTCGTTAAACTCTACGCGGCAGTTAGATTCCGGATCGATTTTCAGGATGTTAGCCAGATGCCAGGAAATGGCCTCGCCCTCACGGTCAGGGTCGGTTGCGAGTATGACTTTGGACGCACCGCGCGCTTCCTTGCGAATGCGATCCAAAATCTCGCCGCGGCCGCGGATGGTGATATAGCGCGGTTCAAAGTTCTGATCGATATCCACGCCCAGCTGGCTCTTGGGCAGGTCGCGCACATGGCCGTTGCACGCCTCCACCTTATAGCCCCGGCCCAGGAATTTGCCGATGGTCTTGGCCTTCGCGGGAGACTCCACGATGACCAGTTTATATTTGCTGCTGGCTGCTGCCATAATACTCCGTTACCCCCGTTTAATAAATCCTGCGAAAAAAAGCAGGCAATGATCATTTCATCAGTCCTTCGCCGCATAAACGCGGCCTGCTGTCTGGTCTATTATTCCCTTCAATTGCAGCATTGTCAAGAGCGAATTTAGTTTTGCCGCCGCAAAGCCGGTTTTAATTATCAGCTGATCGAAGGACAGCGGCTCTCTTTTCAAATGCTCCATCACGCTTTTCTCTTCTTCATTCAACGAAACGGCAGCGGCTTTTTCCGTTCCCATTTCCAATGCGGAAAGCCCCAATACGTTCAATACATCCTTTGCTTCCAGTACAATCTCCGCGCTGGTGCGCATCAGGCGGTTGGTGGCGTAGCTGGCGGGAGAGTCAATATTTCCCGGGACGGTGAACACCTCTCTGCCGTATTCCATCGCAAGCTCCGTCACCAGCAGCGTCCCGGATTTTTCCGCCGCCTCGGTCACGAGCGTGCCGCGCGTCATGCCCGCCAGCAACCGGTTGCGCGCCTGAAAAGAGGCGCGGCTGCCCGCGGTTCCCGGCGCATATTCGCTGACGATCAATCCTTCCTCGGCCACGCGCCGCTGCAATTCTTCACTGTAAGCCCCGGCGGAACCATCCGGCCCGCAGGCGAGCAGCGCAATCGCCCTGCCGCCAGCATCCAGCGCGGACTCCAACGCTGCTTCGTCCAATCCTTCCGTCAAAGCGGAAACAACGGTCACGCCCGCCGCAGCCAAATCACCCGCGAGCTTCCTTGTCACCTTCAGGCCGTATTGCGTGTGCCGCCGCGTGCCCACAATCGTGAGCAGTTCGCCGTCCAGCAGCGAAAGATCGCCCAGGCAATACAGCGCGCACGGCGGATCGTACAAATCGCGCAGCAGTGCCGGATAGTGCTCGCTTGCGGGCGTGACGATACGCACGCCCTTTTCCCGGCACCGGCGCACAAACGCATTGAGCGCCTCGCCGTTGCGGCCCGCCTGCAAGCCCTGCGCCGCCTGCCGCCCCACGGTCTGCGCAATCTCTTCGGCATCCGCCTCCCAAAGGGCTTCTTCGCCGCCGAAATAATCCACCAGCTGGCGCGCCCGCCCCGGGCCGATGCCGCGGGAACGATCCAGCCACAGCCAGACGCCTTCTTCCCTGGTCATGCGCGCTTCCGCTCCCTTCTTTTCTCCTTATTTCCAATACTTTTCATTGGTTCCGCGGTAGGAGGCCGCCTCGGCAATGTGCGCGCCTTCCACACATTCGCTGCCCGCAAGATCGGCAATGGTGCGCGCCACGCGCATCACGCGCGTATAGGCCCGCATCGACAGCGAAAGGTTCTTCATGCACAGCTGCAAAAGATCCTTGGCTTCCGACGTGAGCTTACAGTCCGCTTCCAGATTTTTCGCCGGAATGCGGGCGTTGCAATAGGTCGCACGTTCCTCATAGCGCCGGTTCTGCCTTTCCCTTGCCGCTTCGACGCGCAGACGCACCTCTGCGCTGCTTTCCGCAGGCGGCGCATCGCCGAAAACTTCCTCCGGGGACACCGCATCCATCTCCACCACCATGTCGATGCGGTCGAGCAGCGGGCCGGAAATGCGCGACAGATACCGCTGCACCTCGTGCGGCGTGCAGCGGCAGGGGCGCGTGCGGGAGCCGTAATTGCCGCAGGGGCAGGGGTTCATCGCGCAGACGAGCTGAAAGTTGGCCGGATAGGTGCAGCGCGCATTGATGCGCGAAACCGTGACCTCGCCATCCTCCATCGGCTGGCGCAGCGCTTCGAGCACAGGGCGCGGATATTCAGGCAATTCATCCAGAAAGAGCACGCCGTTGTGCGCCTTGGAGATCTCGCCGGGCATGGCGCTGCGCCCGCCGCCGATCAGCGCAACCGCAGAGGTGGTATGATGCGGCGCGGAAAACGGCCGCTGCGTCATCAGCCCGCCCTGCCAGTCCCCGGCGACGGAATGAATGACGGTGGTTTCCAGCGCCTCCTGTTCGGTCATGCGCGGCAGAATGCCGGGCAGCGCACGGGCCAGCATGGTCTTGCCCGAACCCGCCGTGCCGATCAGCAGCAGGTTGTGTCCGCCCGCCGCCGCAACCTCCAGCGCCCGCCGTGCCGACATCTGCCCGCGGATCGAGGATAAGTCCACCAGCGGTTCGCTGTGCTCGCTTTCTGCGGAATAAACGCTCTGCGGCAGCGGCTCGATGCGCTCCTGTCCGCGCAGAAAGGCCACGGTCTGCTTCAGGTTTTTCACCGGATAAAGTTCCAGCCCGCTCAGGCAGGCGCACTGTTTCGCGTTCTCTTCCGGCAGCAGCGCTCTTTTCACGCCCTGCCTGCGCGCGGCGAGCATCATCGGCAACGCGCCGGTGACTGCGCCGATCGTGCCGTCCAGCGACAGTGCGCCCAGCACCACCAGCCCCGCAAGGCTTTCCGCCTTGAGCTGTTCCGATGCGGAAAGGATGCCCAGCGCGATGGGCAAATCATACCACGGACCCTCTTTTTTGATGTCGGCGGGCGCCAGATTGATCGTGATCTGCGCCGCAGGGAAGGAAAAGCCGCTGTTGCGCATGGCCGTGCGGACGCGCTCGCGCGATTCCCGCACCGCCGCATCGGGCAGACCCACCACGTCCACCATCGGCAGACCGTCGCGGACGTCTACCTCCACGCGCATCGGGTAGCCCTCGATGCCGACGCGCCCGTAGCTCTTTACAACAGACAGCATAGGTCCCTTCCCCCTCGTTTTTTACTTCTTAAACACCATCAGCTTGTTGCCGAGGAAATTGACGCCCATGGAGCAGACCACCGCAACGATCTTGCCCGCAAAGCGATTCATCCCCAGCTTTTCCTGCGTGAGCACCAGGATGCCGGTGCTCACGCCCAACGCCGCCAAATTCACCAGCAGAAACAGGATCAGCTGCCTGCGCGTCATGGGTTCCTTCTGCGAGAAGGTCCAGCGCTTGTTCATCACCAGGCTGTTGGCCACGCCCGCACAATAGCCCAGCACCTGCGCCGCAACGTAATATTGCTTGAAGAGCGGGATCAGCATCAGCAGCGAATACACGCCGGTATCCACCAGCGTGTTGACCACGCCCACCAGGCCGAATTTGACGGCCTGCGCGATGAGTTTTTTGAACTTATCCATGCGTTTTCCCCCTTAATACAGCGTCCAGGACGGCAGCCACTTCAGGAGCGAGGCATGGAAGCTGGTCATCGGGATGCCGGTGAGCACCGGATAGAACAGCGCGTAGAGCGCAACGACCAGCACCATAAAGCCGATGATGACGGGCTTTGCCCACGTCTTTTTGTCGTAAAGATCCTCAAAGAACAGCACCGTCGCGAGGATAATGAACGGCACAGAGGCAAAATAGTGGTAGACAAACGTCACGCGCGGCACGAGCACCCACGGCAGGAAGTTCGCGCCAAAGCCGATCACCACCCACCAGATGCGCTTGTCCCGCTTGCCGTAGCCCTGAACGGCGCGCACGACGCACCAGATCAGGCAGCCAAGGCCCGTCCACCACACCGCGGGGTTGCCCAGCGCGGAGATCGACGATACCCAGCCCTGCGGCATGGAATCGGAAACATAATACCAGATGTTGCGGATGTCCAGCGGCCACTGCCACCAGGACGATTCAAACGGATGGGATTCAAACACGCCCTTGTGGTAGTTGAACATGTGCAGCTGGTAGTTCCAGACCTCCTTGAGGCCGTGATGCGGCGCGTCGATGCGCAGGAACTGATAATATGACCCGATATAGATACCCAGCGGAATCACCACAAAGAACAGCACACAGCAAAGGATCGTCCAAAGCGCCCGCTTGGGATACTTCGAGGTGATGTTTTCGCACTGCGCGCGGCGCTCGGCGGAAAGCGTTTTCTCCTCCGCAAGCTCGCGGCGCGCCGCAATGTATTCCTTCGTGCGCGTGCCAAAGATCGTGAAAAACAGCACCGCAAGCCCGACCGCCGCATATATGCCGATCCACTTGCTCGCCATGCCCAGCCCCATAAACAGGCCGGAGAGGAACAGCGAGGGCAGCGTTTTCCAGAACTTTTCATGATAGAAGCTGTGGTAGGCATAGCGCATCATGAAATAAAACTCCAGAATGATGAACAGCACCGGATAGGAGTCGATCGTGCCCAAGCGCGTCTGCGCCAGGTGCATGAAGTCGAACGTCATTAAGAACGTGCCCAGGAAGGCAAACGGCGTTTTGCGGAACAGCAGCTTGCAGAGGAAGTACATCGCGGGCACCATCAAAACGCCCGCCAGCGTCCCCGCAAAGCGCCAGCCGAACGGCGTCATGCCGAAGAGCGCGATCGACCAGGAGATGAACACCTTGCCCAGCGGCGGATGGGTGTTTTCATACCACTCCATGTTGTGCAGCTGCTCGTAAGCGGTGCGTCCGTGATACACTTCGTCAAAATACATGCCGTTCATATAGGACGGCTGATCCGGCACGATGTCCTGCTCGTCGGTCAGGTTTTCCGCCGTGCAGGAGGCGATGGGCAGACGGCTTCCGTCCGCGCCGAAGAGCGCAACCTCGAAGAGCTTGATCTCCTTGCTGGTCACGTCCAGCCGGACGTAGCGCGCGCTGTCATCCACCTCGACCGTGTGCCACTTGAACATATCGTGCACGCCGACGCTCTGCTCCTGCGTGCCCGACCAGCTCACGCCGTCCGCACTGAAGGAAATGTCGAAATCGCCGTAGGGAATCTCGCCGTAATAACGGAACTGGGAAATATCCTGCACGCTGCCCAGATCAATCACTGCGCTGTCGCCCTCTTTGCCGTCCCACAGCGTCTGCGGGGCGACAGTATCGCCCAGCTGATAAAACGCCGTCACGGCATAGACGATGGTCAGCGCCGCCATGAGCAGATAATCCTTCTTCGTCATCCGGAAGGAAGCGCGGTCGCCGCTCTGCGCCGCGTCGGGCAGACGCGCGCCCAGCACCTGCCGGTGCAGCGGCTCGATGCGCTCCGGCTCAACCGGCTGAATCTTCTTTTTGACGCAGAGATCAAAGCAAACTTCGATGAGATAAAACAGCAGCAGCAGGTTCAGCGCCGCAATAAAGATGCCGAGATAACGGTTTTCTTCCAGAATATGCTCGTTTTGCAGCACAATGTAGATATTGACCGCATTCGTCAGCGAAAAGCCCGCAAACGTCCACCAGATGCGCTTGTCGCCGTAAAGCAGCGCCGCCAGCAGCAACAGCAGCAGTGCGGGATACATATACCGCTCGTGCATCCGCACGCCCAGGCAGAACGCGCCGATCAGCACCAATGCCGTTGTCAGCGGAATGGCGCGCTTTTCGCGGCTGATGAAGAAGAACGCAAGTCCGCCCGCAACGCTCAACACAAGGCCGATCGTGCCCCAGGCTTGATAAGTCAGCCCAAGGAACGCCGTGTCCTGCGCAGCCCAGTTGCCGCCCAGCAGATAGAACAGGTTCAGGGCATTGACCGTCGCGTATTGATAGGACGACATTGTGCTGAAGAACTTTTCAAAGATGAAGCTGAAGGGCTGCTTGATGACGAACGGCAGCGCGATCACCGCCATGGCGGCCACGCACAGCGCAATGCCGATCCCCAGATCCTTCAACCCCTTCTTGGGGTTCTCGATCACTTCCAGCGCGTAGCCACAGAGCATGATGGTGCCCAGCATCAGCGCCTGGGGCTTGACCATCACCGCGATGCCGTAAAGCAGCGCCGCGCGCTTGGTGTTGTTCTGCAAAAAGGCGTCCAGCACCAGCAGGATCAACAGCGCCAGCACGCTGTCGATCTGCCCCCACATGGCGGAATCGAGCAGCGCGGCGGGCATCATCGCCCATGCAGCGGCCGCCAGCAGTGCCCAGGAGGGCTTTCCGGCGCGGCAGCCCATCCGGTAGAGCAGATAGCAGATCGCCGCATCAGAGGCGATTGCAGGCAGTTTGAGCAGCACCAGATAAGCCGCGCTGCCGGGCGTGAGGTTCAGCAGATTGCCGATCAGCCCCTGCAAGCCCAATACATAGAGATATCCCGGCGGGTAATCGCAGAAGCCTTCGCTGTAAAAGTTCGCCGGGCCGACGTTAGCCGCAATCTGCCCCCAAGCGGTAAAGCAGTTGATGTCCGTCTCATACCCGGTGTTGGTCGCGGCCAGACCGATGCGCAGCGCCGTAGCTGCAATCAGCACCGCCAACAGCACGGGGCGGAGCTTCTTTTCCTCCGCGTTCACGCCGCGCAGGCGGTACATCGCCGCCAGCAGCAGCACGATGAACGCGCCCGCCACAAAGGTCTGCGTCGGAATCCAGTCCGCACCCTCGCGCTCCTCGTCGGAGGACGAAGCGCTGACCGGCACGTCCTTTAGGCTCTGCACATCAAAGCCCGCCGGCACGGAATCCACCTTTTCCACCACCACATCGTCAAACCACGCGGAGCCCAGGTTTTCCTGCCCGTAATAGCCCACGCGCAGCGCCACAACCATGCTGCTCTGGAAAAAGCCCGTCTTGCCGTAAAGCTCTACGGTTTCCCACTGCCCGTCGGTATCCGTCCAGTCGCCGGAAACCGCCAACGTGTCGCTGACGGAGATGTTCGCGCCGATAAAATTCGGATCGCCGCCCTCCGCCTTGACCCTGGCCGAGATGTGATACAGGCTGTTGCCCTTCACCGCGACCTGCTGTTCCAGCCGGGCGTCGTTTTCCGAAAAGTTTTCCAGCCGCACCACCGTGCCGCCGTCCTCGCCGGTTTCCGTCCAATAGGTCGAAACCGTTTCCTCGCTGTTCCAAGCCGCATAGGTCCAGCCCACGGGCAGACCGCTGTCATCCAGCTGGGAAAAATCCCCGTTGGAGATCAGATTTTCCCCCGCCAGCACGCCCAGCGGCAGTATCATCAGCAGCAACAGCGTCAGGCCCATCACGACGATCTTGTTCTTCATGCTCTCATCCTCGTCTGTTTTATACAAAATATCTTCCCCGTGCCAGGGGAAAGGCGTCCGGAAGATGACGAATCTCCATCTCTGCACCCGAATAATCGATTTCCACCACGTCAAAGCGAACCTGCTGCTCAAACCCTCCATGAGTCTGTAAATAGCTCACCGCCGCGCGGGAGATGCGCCTTTGCTTGGCCGCATCCACAGCGAATCTTCCGCCGCCCGCTGTGCGCAGCTTGACCTCAACAAACACCAGCGTGCGTCCGTCGCGCATCAGCAGGTCGACCTCATCGTGCCCGACGTGCAGGTTTGCCGCCACAAAGGAAAATCCCTTGTTTTCCAGATAGAGCCGCGCAGCGTCCTCGCCCAGACGGCCTTTTTTCTCTCCTGCGCTCATGGCTTACTCCTTGAATGCGGAACGAATGAAGAGCTTGCGGTGCTCCGGGCAGGGGCCGTAGGCGCGTAGAGCTTCATAATGCGCCGCCGTGCCATAGCCCTTATGCTGGGCAAAGCCGTACTGCGGATATTTTTCATCCAATTCCAGCATCATGCGGTCACGGGTCACTTTAGCGATAATCGAAGCCGCAGCGATGGAATAGCTTACCGCGTCGCCGTGGACGATGCCCTCCTGCGGCATGGTCACGTCAAGGTCGCGCTCCGCGTCCACAAAGATGCGCTCCGGGTTCGCCTGCTCAATGGCACGCTTCATGGCCAGGCGCGCGGCCTGCTTGATGTTGAGCCGCTCGATTTCTTCTACCGTGGCAATCCCCACGCCAATCTTCAGCGCAATTTTATAGATTTCCTCAAAGAGCATCTCTCGCTTTTTTTCCGATACCTTTTTGCTGTCGTTGATGTCGAGCAGCAGCGGTTCGGGCGGCATCACGACGCATGCGGCGACCACCGGCCCCGCCAGCGGCCCGCGCCCCGCTTCATCCACACCTCCGGAAAACACGCCGCTTTCCCAAAGCGGGCGCTCGATCTCGGTCATGCGCACAATGCGCTGCTCCTTAGTCTCCCTGGGCATCGCTTTTTCCCTCCTCGGCGGGCTTCGGTGCAGGCTGCGGCGCCGCTTCCAGCGTAATGCGGCCCATTTTACCGCCGCGGAACTCATCGAGAATCAGCGCCGAAGCGCGCTCGGTATCGGGCCGGGCGCCGGATAGAATCCAGCCGCGCTTGCGGCAAGCGGTTTCCATCATCGCAAAGCCGTCGCTGTCCGCATCGGGCGCGAATTTAAGCCGCGTCTCAATGGCTGCGGGATGCGCATCGCGCAGATATTCCAGCAGGCGCGCCGCCAGCGTTTCGGTGTCCATGATTTCGCCGCGGATCGAACCCAGAAAGGCCAGATGCAGCGCAACGGTCTTGTTCTCGAACTTTGGCCAGAGCATACCGGGCGTATCGAGGAATTCAAGGTACGGGTTGACAATGATCCACTGCTTGCCGCGGGTTACGCCGGGCTTATCCCCCGCCTTGGCCACCGCCGTGCCGCGCAGGCGGTTGATAAAGGTGGATTTGCCGACGTTCGGGATGCCGACGATCATGGCGCGAACAGTCTTGTTCACGCCCTTGGCCTTCATCCGCTCCACCGTGGGGCGCACGGCGCGCTCCACCAGCGAAATCGCCTCCTTCACGCCCTTGCCCGCGTTAGCGGAAAAGCTGATCGCGTCCCAGCCCGCAGACTGATAATAGCGAATCCACGCCTTGGTCGCGGCCGGATCGGCCAAATCGGCCTTGTTGAGCACGATCACGCGCGGCTTGGTTCCGAAGATCGCGTCAAAGTCCGGGTTGCGGGTCGAGGCGGGCGCGCGCGCGTCCACCATCTCGATCACCACGTCCACCAGCTTCAGGCTGTCGGCGAGCATCCTGCGCGCTTTGGCCATGTGGCCGGGATACCACTGTATATTCATTTTGTTCTCGCTCATGAAGTCACATCCTTCATTCTTTTTCCCATTTTCAGACGGAAAAAACAGGAGAGAAGTTTTCCCTGTTTCCCTTTTCTTTCCTACTATAACACTTTATTTGCGCATTTCGCAAGTCTCCGCCCCAAACAGAGTTTTTTCGGTGCAGACAAAAATAGCTTTCCCGCTTTTCAGTTTCTATTCTATCGCTTCGCGAAAAATCAGTCTATACTCTTTTTCCCCAACCGCGTACCGTTGACGAAACCACGCGAAGCGTCGCCCCGGAGTCAGCATCTGTGTAAAAAAACTTTGTCAAGAGCACCCGCGCTGCAGAGCGGTTCGAATACGAAAAGCGTCTTTGCCGCCGGACAAAGAGAAAGACCGCACTCCAAACAGGAATGCGGCCTTTGCTTTGTGCTCCGAATTACTTGATTTCGTCCTTGACCTTGGCGGCCTTGCCCACGCGAGCGCGCAGGTAGTACAGCTTGGCACGGCGGACCTTACCACGACGGATCACGGTGATGCTGTCAACACGCGGGCTGTGGATGGGGAACGTACGCTCCACACCGATGCCGTAAGAAACGCGGCGGACAGTAAAAGTCTCGCGGCAGGAGCCGTTGCGGCGGGCAATAACGGTGCCCTCGAAGGCCTGAAGACGCTCGCGGCTGCCTTCAACAACCTTGACCTGGACGCGGACGGTGTCACCGACGGAGAACTTGGGGATGTCGGTACGGAGCTGCTCCATTTCGATGGCGCGGATAATCTCGTTCATTGTTGAAAATCTCCTTCCCTGTGTAGACGTTCATGCTCTTGCCGGTCGTGCGCAGGGCACGCATCGGTCGAAACAGCAGCGGACCGCCCCTTCATTTGAGTCAACGCTTGGTATTATATCATCAGAAAGCGTAAAAATCAAGTGATTTTACGGCTCCTCCGGTAAATTTTCAGGCTCCTGCGCAGGCATCGCAGGCTTCTTCTTATGCCTTCTGCGCTTGACCGGCGGAGCTTCCCAGCCGAGATACACGCGGTCGCTCTGCTCGAGCTGCGCCTTTTCCAAAAGCTCCGGCCGGCGCTCCCTGGTGATGTCCAGACTGCGCTCCCTGCGCCACTTTTTAATGTTGGCGTCATGGCCGGAGAGCAGCACATCCGGCACGCTCATCCCCTCATAGACCGCCGGACGGGTATACTGCGGGTATTCCAGCAGTGCATCGGAGAAGCTCTCCTCCTGCGCGGACTCGTCGCTGCCCAGCACGCCGGGGATATGGCGCGACAGGCAGTCGATCACCACCATCGCGGCCAGTTCGCCGCCGGTGAGCACATAATCCCCGATGGAAATCTCCTCGTCGATCAGCGCGTCAATGGCCCGCTGATCCACGCCCTCATAATGCCCGCAGAGAAAGATGAGGTTTTCCTCCTGCGCCAGCTCTTTGGCGCGCTGCTGGGTCAGCACGGCCCCTCTGGGCGAGAGCAGGATGCGCCGGGCAGGAAAATCCTTCATCGCCGCGCGCATGCAGTCGAAAACCGGCTGCGGGGTCATGACCATGCCCGCGCCGCCGCCGTAAGGATAGTCGTCACAGCGGTGATGCTTGTTGAGCGTATAATCCCGGATGTTGATCGGTTCTATGGCCAGAATGCCGTTGTCAATGGCGCGGCCGGTGATGCTGGCGCCGAGCACCGGCATAAACATCTCCGGAAACAGCGTCAGGATCTTAATCCTCATCGTCGTACACCGCAATTTCGGAAAGCACAGCGCTGTCCAGCGTCATCACGCCGTTTTCCACGTCCACGCCCTTGAGCACCCTTTTCAGCGCCGGAAAGCGGAAGGTTCGCCCGCCCGCAACTTCGTATACGTCGTTGCCTCCCGCCTGCATCACATCGGAAAGCCGCCCCAGCTCCGCGCCGGTTTCATCCTGCACCCTCATGCCGATCAGATCGGAGATATAGTACCTCCCCTCCGGCAGCTGCACGGCGTGCGCGCGGTCGATATAAAGGCTGCAGCCGCGCAGGCATTCCGCTTCGTCGCGGTCGTCCACGCCCTCGAGCTTGACGTAGGCAAAGCCCTCGCGCGTGCGAGCGGATTCGACCTTCTTGCAGATTTCACCCTTCTCGTCCAAGAACACGTTTTCCAGGTCGCAGAAGCGCTCCACATCGTCGGTCGCGGGCAGTACCTTGATCTCGCCCCGCACGCCCTGCGGCTTGACCGCCTGACCGATCAAAAGAAACTTTTTCATCGGTTTTCCTCCGTAATGCTTTTTGATACAAAGAAGGAGCAATCGGGCGATGCGCCGGACTGCTCCTTTCCCAGCTTGATTACACGATCTCCACCATGACGTTCTCGCCGGTCTTGAGGCTTGCGGCCTTGACCACGGAGCGGATCGCCTTGGCAATGCGGCCTTGTTTACCGATCACCTTGCCCATATCTTCCGGCGCGACATGAAGCTCCAGGATGAGCGCCTGCTCGCCCTGCACCTCGTTGACCTGCACCTGATCGGGATGATCGACCAGCTGGCACGCAATATACTTGACCAGTTCAGTCATGTTGTATCCTCCTTAGCTTGTCCTTAAAAGGGACAAAGGCAACGGGGAAAAATCAGTCGATCGCGCCGCCCTTGCGCAACACGGTCTTGACGGTCTGGGAAGGCTGAGCGCCAACGCCGAGCCAGTACTTGGCGCGCTCAACATCCAGAGTGATCGCCTTGTCGTCCTTGACGGGGTTGAACGTACCGATCTCCTCGATGAAACGGCCGTCGCGGGGGGTGCGGCTGTCAGCCACAACGATGCGGTAGAAGGGCTCGCCCTTCATGCCCATGCGCTTCAAACGAATCTTAACTGCCATTGTGTGTTACCTCCTGAAAATCTTATAGAAAATATATCATTCCAATTGCTTGGAAACAATATCAGAACTTAAACGGCATCCTGCCGCGCATCTTTTTGCCGCCCTTGCCCATTTTGCCGAACTGCTTCATCATGGCCTGAGTTTGCTCAAACTGCTTGAGCAGCTGGTTGATCTGCTGCACCGACGTGCCCGATCCCGCCGCGATGCGTTTTTTGCGCGAGGCGTTGAGGATCTGGGGATTGCGGCGCTCCTTCGGCGTCATGGAAAGGATGATGGCCTCGGTTCTGGCCATGTTGCGGTTCATTTCGTCCTCATCGACCTGCTCGGCGATCTTGTTGCCGCCGGGGAGCATCGAGAGCATATCGTTCATGCCGCCCATCTTGCGCATCTGCTGGAACTGATCGAGGAAGTCTTCGAGAGTGAACTGGTTTTTGCGCAGCTTCTGCTCCAGATCCGCGGCGCGCTGCTCGTCCACCAGGGCGCTGGCCTTGTCGATCAGCGTCAGAACGTCGCCCATGCCGAGGATGCGGCTGGCCATGCGGTCAGGGTAGAACGGCTCGATCTGGTCGAGCTTTTCCCCCACGGAGGAGAACTTGATGGGCTTGCCGGTGACAGCCCGGATGGAAAGCGCCGCGCCGCCGCGGGTATCGCCGTCCAGCTTGGTCAGCACAACGCCGGTCACGCCCAGCTTTTCATCGAAGGTCTTGGCGACGTTGACAGCCTCCTGGCCGGTCATCGCGTCCACGACGAGCAGGATTTCCTGCGGATTCAGCTCCTGCTTGATGTTTTCAAGTTCCTGCATCAGGGTTTCGTCGATTTGCAGGCGGCCTGCGGTATCGACGATCATCACATCTTTCAGTGTGCGGATGGCTTCGCGCTTGCCTGCGCGCACGATTTCCACAGGATCGCCCTGACCCATCTCAAAGACGGGCACGTTCACCTGCGAACCCACCACCTGCAACTGCTTGATGGCGGCGGGGCGGTAAACGTCCGCCGCGACGAGCATCGGGCGCTTGCCCTGCTTCTGCAGCATCCCGGCGAGCTTGCCCGCCAGTGTGGTTTTACCGGCGCCCTGAAGGCCGATGAGCATGATGACGGTGGGCGGGTTGCCGGTGAATTCCAGCTTGGCTTGGGTTCCGCCCATCAGCGCGGTCATTTCCTCGCGCACAATCTTGATGACGGTCTGCCCCGCGTTCAACGTGGAAAAGATCTCCTCGCCCACGGCGCGGTCGGTGACGCGCTTGACGAAATCCTTGACCACCAGATAGTTGACGTCCGCCTCCAGCAGGGCCATGCGCACCTCGCGCATCGCTTCCTTGACGTCCTTTTCGGTCAGTTTGCCGCGGCTTGTCAGCTTCTGGAACGCCGCCTGCAGCTTATCGGCCAGTCCTTCAAACGCCATTATACGCCCTCCTTCAGCATCTTTTCGAGTATTCTTCGCGCCCCGGCGGCGTCTCCGCCGTCCAGCGCACGGGCCGCCTGCCCGGCCATGCGGTGCAGCGCCCTGTATTTTTCAACGAGCCGGAGCTTCTGCTCCATCTCGGTCAGCGTCTTTTCCGCCTTGCGCAGCGCATCGTTGACGGCCTGGCGCGATACGCCGAAGCCCTCCGCGATTTCGGAAAGAGAAAGGTCCTCCTCCAGACGCAGGCGCAGCATTTCATGCTGGCGGTCGGTGAGCATCGCGCCGTAAAAATCCAGCAGACGCATCAGTTCGACATTATGCGCCGCTTCCATACGCGATCCCTCCCCCGCTTTCGCCTGTACAGCGAAACAGCTTGACACCTTGAGCATTATACCTGCTCCTCTCTCGGATGTCAAGCCGTTTTGCTTTACAGATTGGATTTAACGCAACTTTAACCGCATGTACCCCTGCGCGTCCTCGAAGCCGAGGCTTTCATACAGCGGCCTGCCCATTTCGGTGGCCTCCAGCAGCACACTGCGGATGCCGCGCGCCTTTGCGTCCTCGATGAGCTTTTCCACGATCCGCCGCGCAACGCCCCGCCTGCGGTAGGCGGGTGCGGTGTAGATGTTCATCAAAAACGCGCATTCTCCTGTGGGGTTGGAAACCGTGGGCATCTCGATGTGATAATCCACGGAACCTACGCCCGCGATCTCCTCAGCGCAGAACGCCAGATAGGTCGTCTGGCGGCGCGTATCGGCAAAATAAAGCCGGCAAGGCTCCTCAATCGCGGAAAGATCCGCATCCTCCGGCAGGCGGTTGGCCGCAATGAGCACCGTCTTGCGCAGCTCGGTCAGCAGCAGCGCATCCCCCGCTTCTGCACGGCGCAATAGGATTTCTTCCATCTTTTCTCCTTAGAAAATCGCGTCGGCGTAATCCTTGGCGTTGAACACCTGCAAATCATCCTTCTGCTCGCCCACGCCGACGAAATAAACCGGCAGCTGCAATTCCTCCTTGATGGAAATCACCACGCCGCCCTTGGCCGTGCCGTCCAGCTTGGTCAGCACGATACCGTCCAGATCGACCGTATCGCGGAACACGCGCGCCTGATTGACGCCGTTCTGTCCCGTCGCGCCGTCGAGCACCAGCAGAACGTGCACGTCCGCTTCCGGATAGTCTCGGTCTATGACGCGGCGCATCTTCTTGAGTTCCTCCATCAGGTGCGTCTTGTTGTGCAGGCGGCCTGCGGTATCGACGATGAGCAGATCGGCCTTGCGCGCCTTGCACGAAGCCACTGCGTCAAACACGACCGCCGCAGGATCTGCGCCTTCGCCGTGCGCGATGATGGGCACGCCCGCACGCTGCGCCCAGATGGTCAGCTGTTCGGAAGCCGCCGCGCGGAAGGTGTCGCCCGCGGCCAGCACCACGTTTTTGCCCCGCTCCTTGAAATGGCAGGCCAGCTTGCCGATGGTGGTGGTCTTGCCCACGCCGTTGACGCCCACGACCAGGATGACCGACGGGCTCTTGGGATCAAAAGCGGGCGCATCCATCATCTCCGCCACGATCTCCTTGAGGATGCCGCGCACGGCTTCGGGGTTGCCCTCGCGGCGACGGCGCACCTCTTCCTTCAGGCGGGAGATGATCTCCTCGGTGGTTCTGACGCCCACGTCCGCGCCGATCAGGATCGCTTCCAAATCGTCGTAGAAATCGTCATCCAGCTCCTTGTATACACCGGTGAGTTGATCGATGGCGTGGGTGATGGATTCGCGTGTCTTGGTCATGCCCTCGCGCAGGCGTGCAAAGAGCCCCTTCTTTTCCTTCTTCTCGGCGGGCTCCGCCTGTTCAGGCTGCGCCGATTCGTTCTGCTCCGCCGCTTTCGTCGTTTCGACGGCTTCGGCGTTTTCGATCTCTGCATTCTTCTTTTTCTTACTGTTCCAAATCATTGCTTTCGTCCTCCAGTTGCTTTTGCAGCTCGGAAAGCTGTACAGACACCATGCGGGATACGCCCTTTTCCTCCATCGCCACGCCATAGAGCGCGTCGCAGCGCTCCATGGTGCCCTTGCGGTGGGTCACGACGATGAACTGGGTGTCGTGAGAATATTGTTTCAGATAGTCCGCGAAGTTGGCGACGTTCGCTTCGTCCAGCGCCGCCTCGATCTCGTCCAGTATGCAGAAGGGCGAGGGACGGATGTCCAACATCGCAAACAGGATCGCAATGGCCGTCAGCGCGCGTTCGCCGCCCGAAAGCAGCGATAGCAGCTGCAGTTTCTTGCCCGGCGGCTGCGCGACGATGTCGATGCCGCAGCCGAGCACGTCCTTTTCGTCCTGCAATTTGAGCATCGCCGTTCCGCCGCCGAAGAGCTGCGTAAACGTGCGGGAAAAATGCTCGTTCAGGAGCTTGAACTGCTCGGTGAACTGCTTTTCCATTTTTCGCACCAAATCGCTCACGATCTCTTCGAGGTCGTGCTGCGCCTTGCGCAGATCAGCTCGCTGCTTATCCATTTCCTCATAGCGCGTCCGCGTCTCCTCGTATTCCTGCAAGGCCCCGACGTTGACCGCCCCCAGCGCGCGCACCTGCTGGCGCAGCGCGTCGATGCGGCCACGCGAGGCACTCTCGTCGTAATCCGGATCGCAGAAGGGCCGTGCGTTTTCGAGCGTCAGCTCGTAGCGCTCCCAGATGCGGTCCTGCAATTGCTTGAGTTCCGCCGTCCAGCGGCTCTGCATCATCTGCACGCGATGCAGCGCTTCCTGCGCTTCCTCTCTCTGCCTGCGGGAAGCCTCCATCCGATCGTTCAGCTCCGACGCATGCACGCGCAGTTCCTCGCGGCGAGTCTCCTCCGCCCTCAGCGCGTTTTGCGTGTTCTCCAGCATCTCGCGGCGCTTGGCTACATCTTGCTGCTTTTCTTCCAGCGCTGCGCGGTCTTTTTCTGCGCGCTGACGCAGCGCTTCCCCGGAACGCCGGCGAATGGCCGCCGCGCTTTCCAGCTCCTGACGGCTGCCGTCAAAGCGCTGCTCGTCGCGCTGCGCATTCTCCAGTTCGGCCTGCTTTCCCGCCTCCGTGGCGCGGCGCTCGGCCAGCTCAGCTCTGAGCTGCTCCAGCGCCTGCCGCTTGTCGGACAGCTGCTGCGTCGCGCGGGCAATGTCCTCCTGGGTCGTGACGGAAGCCTGTTCCGCTTGGCCCGTGCGCGCCTGCATGGCTTCCAATTCGTCGTCAATCTCGCGGATGCTCTCCTCCAATTGCTCGCGTTCCAGGGCAGCGTGGCTCTGCGCCTGCTCCGCCTGCACGGCGCGCCCTTTTGCGAACTTGACGCCTTCCTGCTCGCGCAGCACGGCAATATCCTGTTGATGCACCGCTTCGCCCGCATCCGCGGCATGGCGCTGCGCTTCGGTTAGATCGTTTTTGATGGTCTCGACGCGCTTGTTCAACGCATCCAGCTTTTCGCTCAGGCTCTTTGCCGCCGCACGATGCTCGTCAATCTCGCGCTGGCGAGACAAAATCGAGGTGGAGCGTGCGTTGACCGATCCGCCCGTCATCGAGCCGCCGGAGTGCATCACGTCGCCTTCCAGCGTCACCAGCCGAAAGGCGTGCCGCCCGGCGCGCATGATCGCAATGCCCGCATCTAAATTCCGCGCCACGACCGTGCGTCCGAGCAGGTTTTCCACCACAGGCCGGAATTTTTCGTCATATTGAACCAGCTCCGAGGCCAGTCCCACACATCCGTCCATGCGCAGCACCTGCCGCTCCTGCGCGCTGAGCACGCGCCCGCGCACAGAAGACAGCGGCAGAAACGTCGCACGGCCCATGCGGTTGGCACGCAAATAGTCGATCATGACCTTTGCGTCCTCTTCTCGATCGCAGACGATGTTCTGCATCGCGCCGCCCAGCGCCATTTCCACGGCGCGCTCAATCTCGCGCGGCACATGGACAATGCCCGCCACAACGCCGTAAACGCCCTCTCTGCCCGCGAACCTGCGCAGCACCTCGCGCACAGAGTTCTGATACCCCTCGTAGTCGCGCTGCATCTGCTCCAACATCTTCAGGCGGGACTGCGCCTCGCGCAGCGCGCCGCCCGTGCGCTGAATACTTCCGCCCAGCTGCTGATTTTCCGCTTGCAGCGCACCCTGACGCGCCAACGCTTCGGCGCGCTTTTTTTGCAGCTCATCCAAATCGGCCCGCGCGTCGTCCAGCTTTTTCTGTGCGCTTTCGACCTCTCGCTGCGCGGCTTCCACCGCTTCCCGACCGGCCCGCCCGCCCTCTTTGAGCACGCTTAAGCGCTGTGTCAAGCCCTCGCGCGTGGCGGTCAGGCGGGCGCTGGCACTTTTGACGTCGGATAGCGCATTGAAGGAACGGATCATCTCCTCCTTGCCTTGCTCGATGGTCTCCTCGCGCAGCTGCACGTCCGCCGCGGCCTTTTCCACGCGCTCGGAAAGCTCACGGCAATGCGCGCGGATCTGTTCCAGCTCGGAAGCCAGCGTGTTCCGGCGCTCATGGCTTTCAGCGCGCTGGCGAACCAATTCGCCGCCGCGGAGCTGTGCCTGTTCATTTTCTTTTTCCAGCCGGGCTATATCTTTTTCCGCCGACGCAATGCGCTCGCGCAACACGCCCAAATCTCCCTCGATGATCTCGCAGGAGCGGGTCTGATCGAGGATTTGCCGATTCAGTTCGGCAATGTGCGCCTCCGCATCGAGGATTCCCTGTTCTTTTTCCCGATTATCTGCGCGCAACGCTTCATCGTTCGTTTCCAAGGTCTGTATCTGCGCGTTCAGGCTTTCACTCTGCGCCTCCGCCTGTTCCAAGCTGTCGGTGAGGCGGTCGTGGTTATGAGCAAAGGAGCTGATTTCCAACCGGCGCAGCTCATCGGTCAGCTTCATGTACTCCCGGGCATTTCCGGCCTGATTTTCCAGCTCCGGCAATCTTGCGCCGACCTCGTTTAAGATATCCTCGACGCGGGAGAGATTTTCGGCGGTATTCTCCATGCGCCGTTCCGCTTCGGCCTTGCGCGCCTTGTACTTGGTGATGCCCGCCGCTTCCTCAAAGACATTGCGGCGCTCCTCGCTCTTGACGGAGAGGATTTCGTCGATGCGTCCCTGACCGATCAGGGAATAGCCCTCCTTGCCAATGCCGGTATCGCGCATCAAATCGATGATATCGCGCAGGCGGCAAGGGGATTTATTGAGGTAATATTCGCTGTCTCCGCTGCGGTAAACTCTGCGTGTAATCATGACCTCAGCGTAATCCACCGGGAGCTTGCCGTCGGAATTGTCAAAGACCAGGCTGACCTCGCAGTAGGCCTGCGCCTTGCGCTTCTCGGTACCGCCGAAGATCACGTCCTCCATCTTTGCGCCGCGCAGGGTCTTGGCGCTCTGCTCGCCCAACACCCAGCGCACCGCGTCGCCGATGTTGCTCTTTCCGCTGCCGTTGGGACCGACTACACCGGTCACGCCGTCGGGAAAGATCATCTCTACGCGGTCGGCAAAGGATTTGAAGCCGTAGATTTCGAGTTTCTTCAGTCGCAAATCGTTTCCTCCCCCGCAGAATTACAGACCCTGCTTGCTCAGCGCGTCGCGCGCAGCCTGCTGTTCTGCGTGCTTTTTGCTGCCGCCTGCGCCCTCGCCCATTACCTTGTCGTTCAGCAGCACCTGCGCGTAGAACGTCCTGTCGTGCGCGGGGCCATCCTCGCCGGTGATGCGGTAGACCGGTGCTTCGCCGGTGACGCGCTGGCACAACTCCTGGTATTCGGTCTTGTAATCATGCACGCGCGGCACGTCCGCAATCGGCACCACAGTCTCGATCAGCCTGCGCGCCTCTTCCATCGCGCCGTCCAGATACATCGCGCCCAGCAGCGCCTCCATCGCGTCGGCGAGAATCGAGGGCTTTTCGCGCCCGCCGCCATGCTCTTCGCCATGGCCGAGCAGCAGGTATTTGCCGAGATTCAGCCTTCTGGCCGCGACCTCGAGCGCCCCCTCCTGCACGCAGCGCGCGCGCAGGCGCGACAGCTTGCCCTCCGGCAGATCGGGGTACTGATGATACAGCCGGACGCTGGTACACAGCTGCAACACCGCATCGCCCAGGAATTCCAACCGCTGGTTGTGAACGTGCGTCTCCCCCGCATAGGAAGGATGGGTCATCGCCAGCTTCAGCAGTGATTTATCCTTAAACGAGTAATCAATGGCCTGTTCCAGTTCTTCAAACATATTCTTTTTGCCTTTCGGTTCGCATAAATCAGCCAGACGGCTGCGTTTGGCTCATTTATGCCTACGCACCGGAGGGGATAAACCCGCTTCGGTGCGTAAAGGGAATAATAACGGATGATTTTATTTTCTGTTCTCTTCGATGTACTTCATGGCATCGGCCACGGTGTGGAGCTGCGTCAGCTCTTCATCGGGGATTTCGATGCCGAATTCGCTCTCCATCTCCATGATCATGGCAACCACGTCCAGCGAGTCTGCCTTGAGATCCTCCACCAGCCGGGATTCCGGCTTGATCGTGGAAGCGTCGATGCCGAGCTGATCCGCGATCATCGCTGCAATCTGTTCAAACATATCTTACTCCTCCTTCTGATCTGCTTTATCTGAATCCGCGCCGCTCTCCTCGAGCGACTGCGCAATGATTCCCACAACGCCGCCCTTGACCATCGTGTGCGCCTGAGCGATGGCACAGGCATAGGCATGGCCTTTGGACGAACCGTGCGCCTTGACCAGCGCGCCCTTGACACCCAGCAGCGCGGCGCCGCCGTACTGCTCGTAATCCAGCTCGTTTTTGACGGTCTTGAGCGCAGGCTTGACCATCAGTGCCCCCAGTTTGGAACGCACAGACGACATCAAACCTTTTTTGAGCTTGCCGAAGATCAGCTGCGCCGCACCCTCGGTGGACTTGAGCAGGATATTGCCCGAGAAACCGTCGCAAACGATGACCTGCACCACGCCCGTGAGCACGTCGCGCGCCTCCACGTTGCCGTAGAAGTTGACGCCGGGGTGATCTTTCAACAGCGGGAACACCGCCTTGCACAGCTCGTTGCCCTTTTCATCCTCCGCACCGACGTTGAGCAGGCCGACCTTGGGATTGGCAATGCCCATCACGCCCTTCATATAGGCCTGGCCCATCAGCGCAAATTGGACGAGATAATCCGGCTTGCAGTCCGCGTTGGCGCCGCAGTCGATCAGTATCACAGGATGTTCGCCCGATGTGGGCAGCACAGGCCCCAGCGCCGGACGATCGATGCCGCGGATGCGCCCCATGCGGAAAATGCCGCCCGCCAGCGCCGCACCGGTAGACCCCGCCGTGACCACCGCGTCCGCCTCGCCCTTTTTGACCAGATCCATCGCGCGCACCATCGAGGAATTGAGCTTCCGGCGGATGGCGAGCGTGGGGCTTTCATGGTTGGTGATGATGTCGGGCGCATCAACGATGCTGACGCGCTGCGCGTCGTATTCCCGACCGTTGAGCAATCCCTCGACCTCCGCCTGCGCACCGCAGAAGAGAATCGAAACGTCGTCCATGGCCCTGAGCGCTTCCAGCGCGCCGTCTATTACGCATCCCGGCGCATTGTCGCCGCCGTAAACATCCACCGCAATACGGATCATAAATGACCCTCCCGATCTTCAGCTTTTTCTACTCTATGATAACAAACCGATAAGAAAATTGCAAGTCAATCCGCCTTTGCGCGGCTGCGGATAAAGGCGGGCACACCGCATTCTCCGTTGCTGCCGATCACGCCTGTTGCGGTGCTTTTCAGCTCCTCCCGCGCGTTGGCAACGGCATAGCATTCGTCTGCCGCCCGGAACATGGGCAGGTCGTTCAGATTGTCGCCGAAGCAGACGATGCGGCTCTTTCCCGTCATGCGGCGCAGCTTTTCCACGCCCTTGGCCTTGGTCGCATCCGTGCGGGAAAGCTCGAGCCAGTTCAGCTCCGGCTGATAGGCGTCGGACGTGAAGCTGACGTGGACAAAGGGCAGCTGCCGCACAATTTTCTCCAGCGGATCGAGCATCTCATGGCTGCCCAGCATGGAAAGATAGAAAATTTCGCCCTCAAACAATTCGTCCTCACGCTCAACGGGACGCAGGCGCGGATCGCCTTTCCGTTTTGCGGCATAGGCGCGAATGCCGTCGTATTCCATCGCTCGCAGCCAGGAGACCTTTTCCTGCCCGCCCACCTTGGCGTAAACCAGGGGCGATAAGCCGTGAGCAAAGTAGACCGACGCGATTTCCCGCGCCTGCTCCGCAGAAAACAGGCACTGATCCAGCGCCGCGCCGCTTTGCGGATCGACCAGGAACGCGCCGTTGAACGCCACAGCCGGGAGCGTCAAATGCAGCGGCTTTACGATCGGCCCGGCAGAAGCCCAGGAGCGCGCCGTTGCGACGGTGAAGGGCAGGCCGGAATCCAGCATCTCATTGAGCATTTCCACAGCCTTTTGGGGAATGCGCGCGTCCTTGCCCAGCAGCGTTCCGTCCAAATCGGTCACATAGAGCGTGTCCTCGTCAAAACGCATGGTTTTCTTTCCTTTCACATATCAAAATCACATATCAAAAATGTTGTAAAGACGGCAAAAGCCCGCGGTGCCGAATAAACGACACCGACGGGCTTTGTGATCCAAGGAATTACGCATTCTTCTCTTCTGCGACCTTGACGACCTGCTTGCCGTCATAGTAGCCGCACTTCTTGCAGACGCGGTGAGCCAGCTTCATCGTCTTGCACTGGGGGCACTCGACGATGCCGGGCAGAGAGAGCTTCCAATTGGCACGACGGGCGTGCTTGCGAGCCTTGGAGATTTTACCCTTAGGGACTGCCATGGTTTTTACACCTCCTTGTCATCTTTCACATCGAGCAGCGCTTTCAGAGCGGAAAACGCCGACCGCTCCAGCGCGGGATCACACCCGCAGGAGCCAAGATTCAGGTTCTGACCGCAGACGGGACACAAGCCTTTGCAGTCCGGCTTGCACAGGAACTGCATGGGCAGGTTGATGGCGATGTTCGCCACCGTCAGCTGTGTCAGATCGACCTCGGAACCTTCGAAAAGGTACGCGTCGGGATGATCCGGATCAGGCTGCCTGACAAAGATTTCGTCGAAAGGCACCTTCATGTCGAGTCTCGCTTCCTCCAGGCATCTTGCACAGGGAGAGACGAGAGACGCGGACAGTTCCCCATCCAGCGTGACAGAATCGCCGATACCGGTCATGAATCCGCGCAAGATCACATCGCCGTCGAAACTGATCAAATCGCCGCTGAAATCCTCCGCAGGCGCGGGCACCGTCGCCTCAAAAGGCAGGCGCTCACCCTGGAGCTTCAGAGCCTTCTCAACAGAAAACAACATACGCTGTCACCTCGCACACAACCATTTTCCAATTATAAAGAGAATGCACAGGTTTGTCAATGAATTTTTCCCTGATAACGCAAATTTATCGCAATGCCGCCGGGAGAATTACTTTTTGCCGCACAGCTCGAGCGTATCGCGGGCAATGGCCAGTTCTTCGTTGGTCTTGACGACCATGATCTTGACCTTGCTGTCCGCCGCCTCGATGAAGCCGTCGTTGCGGGTAGTCGCGTTCTTCTCGTCGTCGAGCTTGACGCCCATGTATTCCAGACCCTCGACCGCCGCCTTGCGGATGTGGCCGACGTTCTCGCCGATGCCGCCGGTGAACACGATCGCATCCACGCCGCCCATCGCCGCCGCATAAGCGCCGATGTACTTCTTCAGGCGGTAGGTCATCATCTTGATCGCAAGAATTGCGCGCTCGTTGCCCGCTTCCATGGCAGCCGTCAGGTCGCGCATATCGGAGGACACGCCGGAAACGCCCATCAGGCCGGACTTCTTGTTGAGGATGGTGGTCATCTCTTCAATGCCGATGCCGTCGCGCTTCATGATGTACTGCAGCGCCGCCGCGTCGATATCGCCGGAGCGGGTGCCCATGACCATGCCTTCCAGAGGCGTGATGCCCATCGAGGTATCGACGCACTTGCCGTCCTTGACGGCGGAGAGCGAAGAACCGTTGCCCAGGTGGCAGATGATGAGCTTAAGGCCCTTGCCGTCCGCGGAGCCGAGCATCTGCGCCGCGCGCTTGGAAACGAAGCGGTGAGAAGTGCCGTGGAAGCCGTAGCGGCGAACCTTCAGGCGGGTGTAGTAGTCATAGGGAACGGCGTACATGTACGCATAATCGGGCATGGTCTGATGGAAAGCCGTATCGAACACCGCGACATTGGGGGTGTCGGGCATCATCTTCTGGCAGGCCTCAATGCCCTGAATGTTGGCAGGGTTGTGCAGCGGCCCGAGGATGATGTTGTCATAGATGGCTTCCATGACCTTGGGGTTGACGATCTGGGACTCGGTGAAGGACGCGCCGCCGTGCAGCACGCGGTGACCGACCGCGTCGATCTCCTTCATGTCGGCGATAACGCCCTTTTCCTTATCGATCAGCGCCTTGACAATGTAGGCCATGGCGTCGGAATGGTTCTTCAGCGGCTCGTTGAACACGATTTCGCCCTTGGCGGAGGACTGCTTGACGTTGCTGCCCTCGATGCCGATGCGCTCGGCCTGACCCTTGGCGATGACGCTTTCATCGTCCATGTCGATGAGCTGGTATTTGATTGAGGAAGAACCTGCGTTGATGACGAGAATTTTCATGTTGGCAAACCCCTTATCACACTCTTTTTATAAATACCGGCAGGCGGCGCAAACCGTCTGCCGGAACCGGTTCTGCTTGAACTTTGAAGGCGGAAAATTACGCCTTCTGCGCCTGCACGGCGGTCAGCGCGCAGAGCGAGACGATGTCCTCGACAGAGCATCCGCGGGACAGGTCGTTGACGGGACGGGCCAGACCCTGCATCACCGGGCCGATGGCCTCCGCGCCGGCCAGACGCTGCACGAGCTTATAGCCAATGTTGCCGGCCTCCAGGGACGGGAACACCAGCACGTTGGCATGACCCGCAACAGCGGATCCGGGCGACTTGAGCTGGCCGACCTTTTCGACCAGCGCAGCATCCGCCTGCAATTCGCCGTCCACATTCAGTTCGGGAGCCAGTTCCTTGACCAGCTCGGTTGCCTGACGAACCTTATCCACCATTTCGCCCTTGCCGCTGCCCTTGGTAGAGAAGGAAAGCATGGCGACCTTGGGCTCCGCGATCTCCGCGATGTCCTTGGCGGTCTGCGCGGAAGCGATGGCGATAGCGGCCAGCTGCTGCGCATCGGGAGTGATGTTGACCGCGCAGTCCGCAAAGATCATCACGCCGTCCTGACCATAGGCCTTGTTCGGGATCTCCATGACAAAGCAGGAGGAAGCGGTGGTCACGCCGGGCTTGGTCTTGATGATCTGCAGCGCCGGGCGCAGGGTGTCCGCGGTGGAGTGGATCGCACCGGAGACCATGCCGTCGGCCGCGTTCTTCTTCATCATCATGGTGCCGAAGAAGGTCTCGTCCTGCATGGTGGCCAGCGCCTTTTCAGGAGTCATGCCCTTGGCCTTGCGCAGCTCATAGAGGGTATCGGCATATTCCTGAAGGCAATCGGCCTTCTTGGGGTTGATGATGGTGGCGCCGGTCAGATCCTCGCCGTAGGCCGCGATCTTCTCCTCATCGCCCAGCAAAATGACGTCGCAGATGCCTTCCTTGAGCAGAATAGCAGCCGCCTTAACCGTGCGCTCTTCCGCGCCCTCAGGCAGCACGATGCGCTTTTTGTCGGCTTTCGCCTGCGCCTTAATGCGATCCATCAGAGACATTTTACATTTCCTCCTTGGTTGTGTTAACATATATTGTGCAGCCGGGCGCTTTTGCCCGGTCACGATCCTGATATGCCGATTGTTATTATAGCGCGTTTTCCCGCTTTTGAAAAGGAGAAAAGTAAAAAATGAAGGTTTGTGGCGTCATTTGCGAATACAACCCGTTTCATAACGGTCATGCGCACCAGCTTTCGCGTGCAAAGAAGTTGACAAACGCAGATTTTCTCGTCTGCGCGATGTCGGGCGCGTTCGTGCAGCGCGGCGAACCCGCCTGTCTGGACAAATGGACGCGCGCGGAAGCGGCGCTGCGCGGAGGCGCAGACCTGGTGCTGGAGCTGCCCGCGCTCTTTGCCGTGCGGGCGGCGCAGGATTTCGCCTTCGGCGGCGTGTCGCTGCTGGATGCGCTGGGCGTGGTGACGCATCTTTCCTTCGGCGCGGAAAACGACGACCTCGCACTGCTGACCCGCCTGAGCCGCCCCGAAACAGCGGAAGAGAGCGAAAAAATCCGCCAGGGGCTCGCGCAGGGGCTTTCGCATCCCGCCGCGCGCGCCGCGGCGCTGGGCGTTCCTACGCCGCCCAACGTGATCCTTGCAGCGGAGTATCTTCGCGCGCTGCAAAAATTGGGCAGCCGCATTCTCCCCGTGCCGGTAAAGCGAGATTCCGAGCACCGGGATGAAACGCTGCACTCCATGGCCTCCGCTACCGCCATCCGCGCCGCGCTGCGGGAAGGACTGGATGTTTCCTGCGCCATGCCGCAGGAGGTGCGAGCGCTTCAACTCGGCGCATTGCCCTCTCCGCTGCCCGATCTTGACGGTTTTTCGCAGACCCTGCTCTACATCCTGCGCACCACACCGCCCGATGTGCTTCGGGACGCCTATGCCATCCCCGAAGGGCTGGAAAACCGTCTCTGCCGCGAAGCGTTTGAAGCGGCGGATCTAAACGAGCTGCTGACGCGCATCGCTTGCCGCCGATATTCCCCCGCGCGGATCCGTCGGCTGCTGGTACAGATGCTGCTGCACCTGGACGCGGAAACCATCCGCTCTCACCCGCAGCCGGAATACGCCCGCGCACTGGGCTTCCGCAAAAGCGCCGCGCCGCTGCTGCGCGCCATTTCCGAAAAGAGCCGACTGCCGCTCATTGTCAAGGCCGCCGACGCGCCGCACAACGCCATGCTCCGGTTGGACTTTGCCGCGCAGGACGTCTGGGATCTGCTCTCCGGTCACCCCGCCCACCGCGACCTGACCGAACGATTGCGCATTCTCTCCTGAATCACAAAAAAGCTGCCGCGCATCTTCCGAAATTTACGGAAATGTGCGGCAGTTTTTTATTCCTGCCGAGCAGCAAGCTCGGCCTTTTTCTTTTCAATGGCTTCCTGAAGCTCCGGCAGGCGGCGCTGCATCTCCTCCCTGCCGATCCGGATGCAGGTTTCGGCCTGCGCCATGGAGGCGGGGTTGATCTCCAGCAGGCTCGGCGCGAGCACGAAATCGCCCTCTCCCACCCTGCGCTGCATGACCTGCCATTCCATGATCTCCATCGAGTGCAGGATGATCTTGAACAGGTCGTCGCAGGGCGATTCGCCGCCGCGGTAGCCCACATCGACGCCGATGACGAAATCCGCGCCCAGCTCCCGCGCCGCTGCGATCGGCACGCGGTCCACCACGCCGCCGTCCACATAGGTATGGCCGCCGGTATGGAAGGGCACAAAGATGCCGGGGATCGAGATCGACGCGCGAACGCCCTCCCAAATCGGACCTTCTTGGAACACAAAGCGCTCTCCCCGCTCCAATTCGGTCGCCACAGCGGCAAAGGGGATGCGCGCCTGGTCGAAGGTTCGGTTGCCGGTCAGCGTGCGGAGCATCCGCTCGATGCGCGCACCGCCGATCAATCCCTGCCGCGGACGCACCACATCCATCAGATCTTTTTCATTGATGGAATAGCAAAAGCGCTCCATCATCTTCAAACTCATGCCGCAGGCGTATACGCCGCCAACGAACGCACCGATGCTCGTGCCGGCCACGACATCCGGCATGATGCCATGTTCCTCCATCACCTGCATTGCGCCGATGTGCGCCAGGCCGCGCATCGCGCCTCCGCCCAACGCCAGACCGATTTTGAACGGCTTTTCCTCCGTCTGCATAACGACTCAACCTCTTTTCATAGCTTTTTAGGGATATGCCTTCATTTCAACAAAGGGGGAAGGATTTATGCGGCGCGATTTCCGTTTGTGCGCATGGCTTTACGGCTTTGCGCCGGGACTGCTGCTGGCATTATTGTTCCTGTTCCCGCAGGCCGCCATGCAGGGCGTGAAGGACGGTCTGCTGCTCTGGACACAGGCGGTGCTGCCCGCGCTTCTGCCGTTTTTTGTCGTCACCTCGCTGCTGCAAAGCAGCGGAGCCCTCGATCTTCTCTCCCCGCTGGCCGCACCGCTGTGCCGCCTTTTCCGCCTGCCAAAGCGCGCCGGCGGAATATTGCTGGCAGGTTGGCTCTCCGGCGCGCCGAACGGGGCGCGGCTCGCTTCCGCACTGTGCGCGGAGGGCTCGCTTCCTCCGGATGCCTGCGCACGCCTGACCGCCGTTTGCACGGTGACGGGGCCGCTCTTCCTCGTCGGCGCGGTGGGCGGCTGGCTGGGCAGCCCCGCGCGCGGCGCGCTGCTGTTTGCCGTGCAGCTGCTGGGCGCAGTGCTCAACGGGCTGCTGTGGAGAAATCACGGCACTGTTGCCGACGAACCGCAGGAACAGCCATCTTTTTCTCCGGAATCCCCGCTGCGCGCCCTACCCGAAGCGCTGCGTCAAAGCAGCCTGTCGCTGCTGTTCATCGGCGCGGCCATCGCGCTGTTTTCGTCACTTGCCGCAGTACTTGACGCGGTGGGGATCATCGGGGCGCTGGAGCGGGTGCTGCTCTGGGCCATCCCCAAGGATGCCGTGCGCCCGCTGCTGTCCGGTTTTCTGGAAGTCAGCGGCGGCTGCCGTCAAATGGCGCAGGCGGCGCTTTCTCTGCCGCTGCGGCTGTCGCTGATCTGCGCGCTGACGTCCTTTGGCGGAATCTCGGTGCTCTGTCAATCACAGGTGTTTCTCAAAGGCTCTGTGCGCCCCGCAATCTACTTTTGCCAGCGATTGACGCACACAGCCCTCTCCTTTGCGCTCTGCCGCGCGTTCTGTCTGCTGCCCGTCCGGACGCTGCCAGTCTTTGCTCCGACAGGCGCGCCGGAAATTGCTCCGCCCGCTCTCTGGCCGCTGCTCTGCCTGCTGCCGGCGCTTTTGCCCGCGCCGCGGAACAGAAAAGGCCGATGACGCATCATCGGCCTCGAAAAGACGGGTTATCGAGCGTTGTTCTGAGGCGGATTGCCGCCCGCGTTGCTGTTGACCTCGACGCGGTTCTGATGCACATCGTCCAGCACGCGGCGCAGATGCTGCTCCACACTCCCCAGCACGTCGTTGAGGTACGCGGTGCAGCTGTCGGCCTCTTCGTCCGCCTTGGCCATCGCGTCCTGCACAATGCCGTTGGCACGGCGCTGCGCCTCCTGCACAATGGCGTGGTTGCTGACCATCTGCTCAAACTGCTGCTGTGCGTCGGCGATGATCTGCTCCGCCTGGTGCTGCGCATCGGCCAGAATCTGCTCGCGGTCGCGGACGATAACCTCCGCATCCTTCACGTCGTCGGGCAGCGTCACGCGCAGCTCGCTGACGATATCAAGGCATTTTTCCACATCCACCAGGCGTTTGCCGGTCAGCGGCACCGAAGCGGACTTGCTCAGTTCCTCATCGAGGTATTCCAAAAGGGCCATTACGTTCATTCTTACTTCTCCTTTCGGGCGTCTCTGCGCGCCAAAGCCTCCATCACGGGTTGGGGTACCAGTTTCGCGACGTCGCCGCCGACGGAATGGATGTCCCGCACCATGGAGGAACTGATGGCTCCGCACTCGGCGCGGGCCGGCAAAAACAGCGTTTCAATATCCGGCGCCATATAGCGGTATCCCGCCGCCAGCACCGTTTCATACTCAAAATCGGTCACGGAGCGCAGCCCCCTGACCATCACCTGCGCGCCGCATTGCCGCGCCAAATCCACCGTCGCGCCGTGGGACAGCGCAACGCGCACATTGGCAAGGTGCTCAACCGATCGCTCAATGCTGTGCAGGCGCTCTTCATCTTCCAGATAGGGCTTCTTGGCCGGATTGCTCATCACGCCCACGACCACTTCGTCATAAAGCGCACTCAGCCGCTCGATCAGATCGAGATGCCCCAGCGTCAGCGGGTCGAACGACCCGGGAAAAAGCGCGATACGCCGCATGGTTTTCCTACGCCCTTTCAATAAAATGCAGTCTGGACTTGCCGTATTTCCGCTCGTCCGTAAAAGTCAGGCCTTCCGGCAGATCAAAACCCTCGTCCTGCGCAGTTTCCGCCACGATCAGGCCGCCTTCCGCCAGCTGATTTCGCCGGATCATGCCCTCCAGCGCCGCATCGATGAGCCCTTTGTGATAGGGCGGATCGAGAAATATCAGGTCGAATTGTTCTCCGACAAGCCTTTCCAGTGCCTGAGAGGCTTCGCAGCACAGCAGGCGCGCACGATCCTCCATGCGAACCAGCGCGATGTTTTCCCGGATGATACCGCAGGCGGCGGGCGATTGATCGCACATCACAGCGCTTCTCGCTCCTCTTGAGAGCGCCTCCAGCGCCAACGCGCCGGAACCCGCGAAGAGGTCGAGCACGCGCGCATCCCGAACGCGCTGCTGCAATATGTTGAACAGCGCTTCCCGCGTGCGGTCGAGCGTGGGGCGGGTATCCAGCCCTTCCAGCGTTTTCAGTTTTCGTCCTCGGGCCTGCCCGGAAATGATGCGCATGGTTCTCTCCCTCCGAATCAAACCTCTGGTCATTTCATCATACCACATCTGTGCCCGCCGAACAACAAAAAACAGCGCGCAAATTCAAAATTTTCACGCATAGTCTGTGCAGAGACGGTTAAACTATGCTTGCCGAAAGCGATTCGGCAGTATCGTTGGTCACTCCTCCTACTCTACACTCGGGGCCGCACGGCCCTCTTTTTTTGCCCTTTTTACAGCCACCATTCCGGCGTCAAATCGCGCAGCGTGACGATCTTTTCGGCATCCAAGTCCAGCAGAATCTCCACCGGCAGGTTCTTGTTCTGCATCAGCTGCGCCATGAACTCACGGCAGGCGCCGCACGGTGGAACGGCATTTCCCTCACGATTCACCGCCACGACGCGGCGGATTTCATCTTCCCCGTTCGTGATCATGTTAAACATCGCGTTTCGTTCCGCACACACGCCAAGCGTACAGGCCGTGTCCACGCATACGCCCACATAGATTTTTCCCGATGCGGATTCAACGGCGGCCGCAATGCCGCCCACCTCCACCATCCCGGATACCTTGCGAGGGCGAATCACCTTCATCGCCGCATCGCGCATCTCCTGCCAGATCGCTTCCATCTTTGTTTTCTCCTTATCTGAGTAAAAAAGCGGCGGGAAGAGAACCCCCCGCCGTCTCATCATCACGCAGCCGTCTTGGCGCGCTTCTTCTTACGGTTGACCTTGCGCCGCTTTTCGCGCTTGGCCTTTTCCATCTGCTCCACCTGGCGCTTCCACAGCCGCGGTCCGGCAAGATACCCCAGCCCAATGCACAGCGGATAGACCAGTGCAAGGGGTAGGAAGAGCATCGGCAGCAGTGCTTCAACATACTGGAACAGACTTAAATACGCGCTGAGCGAGATGCGCGCGGCAATGTTGAGCCAGACCGGAGCGCTTTTGCCCGCGATGACTGCCGCAAGCGCAAGTAAAATGGACGGGCTGGACGCGATCAGTCCCGCAACAAAGCCTTTATAGGGCAGATAGCAGCGGCTCGCTTCTTCGGCATTCATCACATAACCGCGCTCCTCCATCTGGCGCTGCATGAGGTTGCGGTATTTGCAATCCTTCGCGCCGCGCTGCGCGCCTTCGTAGAGCGCCGCCGCGACCACCAGCAACGAATAGAGCACGGTCAGCAGAAGGTTGATCCAGTCGTAATCACTCATAAACGCCTGAATGAACACCACCGAGACCAGCGTCAGCGTTGCCAGCATCAGGAATGCCGACAGGGTAAACTTCAGTATGTCTTTCATATGTTTCCTCCGATGCGTTTTATACCCTCTTCACACACGACCGCCCGCATGGGGACGTCGTTTTCCTGTGCCGGTACGCGGGGCAGCAGGCATCCGGCAAAGCATACGCCCGCCGAAAATGCGCGCGTTTTGACCAGATAGCGGTCGTAATACCCCTTCCCCCAGCCAAGGCGCGCGCCGCATGGGTCAAACGCCAATCCGGGGCAGAGCACAAGGTCGATCTCCTCCGGCGGAAAAGGCATTCCTTCCGGCTCACGAATGCCGTATTTGCCTTTTTTCATCTCCGACAGGCTTTGGAGGCGGATCGCGTCCATTTCCCCGTCCCGGCCGCATCTGGGCAACAGCACGGTCTTGCCCTGCGCAAGCGCCTTTTCGATCAGTCCGTCCAGGCAGACCTCGCTGCCGATGGACGCATACAGCAGCACGTTTTTCGCTGCAATATACTCCGGCATTCGGGCGATTTCACGGCAGATGGCGGTGCTGCGGGCCTCCCGGTCGGAAATTTGCTCCCGCAGCCGCTTCATCTTCTCGCGCAGCGCGCGCTTTTGCTCACTGCTGCTCATAGACGCGTGGAACGCGGGCGGAAATGCCCGTCATGATCTCATAGGGAATGGTGCCGTCCAGCTGCGCCAGCTCACAGCAGGAGATTTCTTCCTCCTCCTGCCGCCCGAGCAGCACCGCTTCGTCGCCCATCTGTACATCCAGCCCGGTGGCGTCCACCATCACCTGATCCATGCACACCGATCCCACCACCGGCACGCGCCTGCCGTGCAGCAGCACCTGTGCGCGGTTGGAAAAAGACCGTCTGTATCCATCAGCGTAGCCCACGGGCAAAGTGGCGATGCGCGTCGGGCGCGCAGCGATAAACCGTCGGCCGTAGGAGACGGTGTCGCCCGACTCAATGGTCTTGACGTAGGAAACGCGCGTCGTCCAGCGCAGCGCAGGCCGCACGTCCAGCTGCCCCAGCGGGTCGATGCCGTACATCACAATGCCCGCGCGCACGCGGTCGTAGCGCGCCTGCGGATAGCGCACTGCGGCGGCAGACGCGGCGGCATGACGCTCGAAGTTCAAGCCCCGTACGCGCATCAGCGCTGTCATGCGCTCGAAGCGCGCGATCTGTTCGCCGCCGAAGTCGCTCTCCGGCACATCCGCCGTGGCAAAATGCGTCAGCGCCCCGGTAATGCGGACGTGCGGGCATTTTGCCACGGCGTCGAGCACGGCGGAAAGTTCTTCTTCCGTGCGCACGCCGATGCGATTCATGCCGGTGTCGATCTTGATCTGTGCCGATGCGCACACGCCCTTTTTCGCCGCAACGCTTTCCAGCGCGAAGATCACCTCGGGCAGGAACACCACCGGGGTCACATCGTATTCCACTGCCGCTTCCGCCGCATGAACGTCGGTCGTGCCGAGCATCAGGATGGGCGCGGTCACGCCCGCCTGACGCAGCTGCGCGCCCTCTTCGATCAGCGCCACCGCCAGCATATCCGCCCCGGCCTCCAGCGCGGCTTGAGAAACCTGCACCGCGCCGTGGCCATAGGCATTCGCCTTGACCACCGCCAGCACCTTTGCGGGGGCGGCTGCTTCTGCAACCTCCCGCACATTATGACGGATGGCCGAAAGATCGACGCGCAGCTGCGTCGGACGTATGGACAGCATTTTCCCCTATTCCTCCAACTAAGCCGAGATTAACCGTTCCAGCGGGACAGCGTGGCAAAGCCGTCCGCATAGTCGATCTGCGCCAGGCTTCCGGGCATACAGCGGAAGTGATAGGCTCCCTCCATGCCCAATCCCAGCGCGTCGGCGGCAATGGCGCAGATCACGGACTGGTGCGCCACGATCAGGATCACCGGCTTGTCGTCGGTCTTATCCAGCAAATCGTTGTACGCGTCGATGACGCGGGTATGGAACGCGCTGACGCTCTCCCCCTGCGGCGGCGCGCCGTCGGGTGCGGCAAATTTCGCCCACGCCGCTTCGTCCCGGCGGCACTCCGCACGGCTTCTGCCCTCCCACGCGCCAAAGTCGCGCTCGGCAAGGCCCTCTACCGTTTCCACCGGCAGGTTTTCCAGCCCAAGCAGCCGACCGGTCTGCACGCAGCGGATCAGAGGGCTGGTATAAACCCCGCCGATCTGTAAATGGCTCAGCCGCCGGCCGGCGGCCTTGGCGATCTCTCTGCCCTGCTCGGTCAGCGCGGGGTTGGTGCGCCCGATGAACGCATCCGGCGCAGATTGATCGGCCGGGCCGTGGCGCAGCAGCAGGATCGAACGCATCCCCATCAGATCACGCCCTCCAGAATGCACTTGGTCATAAACTCCACTTGTTCTTCATGCGGCACGCGGCCCATCTTGGAATCAGCGCACAGCAACATGCACTGATCGTCGCCGGGGACGTGCTTTTCCCACTTGGGCAATCCTTCGCCGTTGGGATCGCCGTTCTTCACGAAATTCGCCCAGTAGTTCATCATGCGTTCGGACGCGGCGTAGTCCTCCTCACGCCACGGGCGCCAGCCGGTGTAAAGCGTGCCGAACTGATAGACCAGCTCCGAAGAATGGAACGGCCCCAGCAGCGAACCGTCGGCATTGGGCAGGTTCTGCGTAAAGGAATAAAGATAGGCGTTCATGCCCTGCTTCTGCTGGAAGTCCGCCTGCAAGCGCATCCCCGCGAAGGTGCGCGCCGTGCGCTCTACGCTGATGACGCGGCCCGCCTGCTCGTTGTTCTCTGCCGGGAACACGCGCTTGTATTCTTCCTCGTATTTGCCGTAATGTTTCGCGTTCTCAAGGTAGTTTTCGTAGTCGTTATCCTGCGTTTCGTGCAGGCAATCCTCGTCGCAGGTGCTGCCCATGAGGACATGGACATGGTTCATCCGCCCGCTGGAGAACCGAGCCATGTAGTCCTCCTTGATGACAACGCCGTCGATGATGGGCACAAAGCGCACACCGATCCTGTCGGTCGCGTCCATCAGCTGCTGCGGCGTGCAGGCGCGCATCTCTTCGATGTTCTTGCAGCCCAGCTCCTTTTGAAGCATCAGACCCATCTCTTCGGCCTTCTGTGTCGAAGGCATCATGCGGCCCAGCGCAGAACCGCTCTGGCCGATCGCGCCGCGGAACAGGCCGCGGGTCTGCTCGGTCGCCATCATTGCGGAAACCGACATGGAGCCGGCGCTCTGACCGTCGATGGTGACCTTTTCCGGATCGCCGCCAAAGGCCGCGATGTTTTCATGCACCCAACGGAGCGCAGCGATCTGATCCATCACGCCGTAGTTGCCGGAAGCACCCTGCTCGGCAGTCAGCTCCGGATGCGCCATATAGCCCAGCGCGCCCAAACGATAGTTGATGGTCACGACCACGATGCCCTTGGCCGCCAGCGTTTCGCCGATGAATTGCAGCGCGCCGCCGGAACCCTCGGTAAAGCCGCCGCCATGGATCCACACCAGCACGGGCAGCTTCTCGCCGTCCACGGCCGGAGACCAGACGTTCAGCGCAAGACCCTGCGCCTCGTCCATGACCTTCTCGTTGGGATAGAACTCCACCTGATAGAAACTACCCTTCGGCAGCGTGATCTGCGGGCAATCGGGCGTATATTTCGTCGCATCCCGAACGCCTTCCCACGCCTTGACGGGCTGGGGCGCGCGCCAGCGGTTCTTTCCCACGGGCGCATCGGCATAAGGAATGCCCAAAAACGCCCAGACGGAAGGATTGCGCTCACATTTTTTGCCCTGCAAAGCACCGTCTTTAATCTTTACGATTCCCTTGTTCTGTTCAAACATTTTTCTTCCCCCTTAAAAGTGTATAGGATTTGATTTTTATTTTATGCTCATCCGCCCGATTCGTCAAGTCACGAAAGCCCTGCGCGGCGTTGCCGCGCAGGGCTTTTACAAATTGTTCCTTTCACGCTCAGTTGTTGATGCTGCGGTGGCGCACGGCGCTCAACCTGGCCATGGCGTGCGCAAGATTTGCGCGCGTGAGCACAAACTCGCGCTTGCTCTGCGCCTGGCGGAGCTTTTCCTTTTCGAGCTCCTCCTCCTCGGAAACAGCGTTTTCGTCAATCTCCTCAGGCCATTCGGCCACCTGGCACAGCAACAGCACGCGCTTGCGGCTGACCATGGCATAACCATCCGCGATAACGCATTCGGACCACTGTCCATCCTTCTTGATGCGGACGGAGCCGCTCTTTAGGACCAACACCATCGGTGCATGGTCGGCCAGCACGCCGAGCTCGCCGTCCGTGGCAGGCAGCACAACCATCTCAACCGGCTCATCGAAGAAGCGCTTCTCGGGCGTGGTGATCTCCAGCTCAAACTGTGCCATAGCGCTTTACTCCTTCTGCATTGCGGCGGCCTTTGCCTTGGCCTCCTCGATATCGCCCACCATGAAGAATGCGGCTTCGGGCAGATCATCCACCTCTCCGTTGACAATGGCCTTGAAGCCCTCGATGGTCTTTTCCACCGGAACATATTTGCCGGGATTGCCGGTAAACACCTCTGCAACCGCCATGGGCTGGGAGAGGAAGCGCTGGATGCGGCGCGCACGGTGCACGGTGAGTCGATCCTCCTCGGACAGCTCGTCCATACCCAGAATGGCGATGATGTCGTTCAGCTCCTTGTAGCGCTGAAGGGTCTCCTGCACCTGCCGTGCAATGCGGTAGTGCTCCTCGCCCACGATGCGCGGATCGAGGATGCGGCTGCCGGATGCCAGCGGATCGACGGCGGGATAGATGCCGTTTTCGGCCACGGCGCGAGAAAGCACGGTGGTTGCGTCCAGATGCGTAAAGGTCGTCGCCGGAGCGGGGTCGGTCAGGTCGTCCGCAGGGACGTAAATGGCCTGCACCGAGGTGATGGAGCCCTTGTCGGTCGAAGCGATGCGCTCCTGCAATTCGCCGACCTCTTCCGCCAGCGTCGGCTGATAACCGACGGCGGAAGGCATGCGGCCCAGCAGAGCGGAAACCTCGGAACCCGCCTGCACATAACGGAAGATATTGTCGATAAACAGCAGCACGTCGGTGCCCTTGACATCGCGGAAGTATTCCGCCTGCGTCAGTCCCGTCAGCGCCACGCGCATACGGCTTCCCGGCGGCTCGTTCATCTGGCCGAAGGCCATGACGGTCTTGTTGATGACGCCGCTGTTCTTCATGTCGCTGAGCAGTTCGTTGCCCTCACGGGAACGCTCGCCAACGCCGGTGAAGATGGAATAGCCGCCGTGCTCGGTGGCGATGTTGTGAATCATCTCCATGATGAGCACGGTCTTGCCCACGCCTGCGCCGCCGAAGAGGCCGATCTTGCCGCCCTTGGGATAGGGCGCGAGCAGATCGATGACCTTGATGCCGGTCTCAAAGACCTGGTTGGCGGGGTTCTGGCGGATATAGGGCGGCGGATCACGGTGGATGGAGAGCTTCTCCTCCGCCTCGATCCTGCCCAGACCGTCGATGGGTTCGCCCAGCACGTTGACCGCGCGGCCGAGCATCTTTTCCCCGACGGGGACGGTGATGGGCGCGCCGGTGTTGAGCACGGCCATGCCGCGAGCCAGGCCCTCGGTGGCCTTCAGGGCGATGCAGCGCACCACGCCCTCGCCCAGGTGCTTTTCCACCTCAAGCGGCGTGCGCGCGTCGCCGTCTTCTACATAAAGGAGGTCGCGGATCTTCGGCAGCGCGTCGGGATCGAACCGAACGTCCACAACGGCGCCGATGACCTGCGTGACCTTTCCCAAGTTTTTCTCCATTTCAACCTATCCTTTCAGCGCGTCGGCGCCGGCGATGATCTCGGCCAGCTCGTTGGTGATGGCGCTCTGGCGCGCACGGTTGAGCTCATGGCTGAGCTTGTCGAGCATTTCATTGGCGTTGCGCGTGGCGGAATCCATCGCGTTCATGCGGGCGCACTGCTCGCTGGCGAAGGACTGCACCAGCGCCGAATAGATCATGCCGATCAGATACTGCGGAATCAGCTGATCCATCAGCTCCGTCACCGACGGCTCGTAGAGAATCTGATCGTGATCGGTTTCCTTCACAAGGCCGGGCACATCGTCAAAGTCCTCCTCGCGCACGGGCAGCAGGCGGACGACCTCCGGCCTCTGCTCCATGGCGGTGACTCTGCGGGTATAGACCACAAACACCTCGTCCAGCAGATTCTGGTCGTAGAGCTCAACGATGGTTTCGGCAATCTGCCGCGCATGGTAGAGCGTCGGGTCCTGAATGACGTGCGTAAATTCGATGTCGATCTGCATCCCGCGCTGCTCCAGAAAGTCGCGCGCCATCTGGCCGATGCAGAAGATGTTGCTCTCCTCGAAGCCCTTCATGTGCTCCACGGCCAGATTCATCACGTTGCTGTTGTAGCCTCCGGCAAGACCTTTATCCGCCGCGATGATGATATGCGCCGCCCGCTTGCCCTGCGGGGCGTTGAGATAGCGGTGATCCCGCACCTCAGTATGGGTCAGCACATCGCGGATGGTCTGCCTGACCTCGCTCAAATACACCGCATTGGCCTCATAGCGCGCAAGACCCTTCTTCATCTTGGATGTAGAGATCATGTGCATCGCCTTGGTGATCTGCCGGGTCTGTGACACCACACGCATGTGGTGACGGATATCGGCTATGCTCGCCATGCTCTCACCCCTTAAAGTAGTCCTTTGCCGCCGTAATCAGGCTGTTTTCGGTGTCCTCATCCATCTGCCCGCCCTGCTCGATGCGCAGCAGAATCTGCGGATAGCGCGCGCGCAGGAACTCGATGAACTTTACCTTGAAATCAGCAATCTGCTTGACATCCAGGTTGGTGGCCAATCCTCTGGTCATCACGTACAGCAGCACGGCCTGTTCAGCCATGGGAACAGGGCTGTACTGTCCCTGCTTGAGCAGTTCGGTCAGCTTTTCGCCCTGGGAGAGCATATCGCGCGTGGCGTTGTCCAGATCGGAACCAAACTGGGCGAACACCGCCAGCTCTCTGTACTGCGCCAGATCCAGTCTCAGCTGGCCGGACACCTTGCGCATCGCCTTGGTCTGCGCGTTGCCGCCGACACGGGAGACCGAAAGGCCGCCGTTGACAGCGGGACGCACACCCGCATTGAACAGCTCGCTTTCCAGGAAGATCTGACCGTCGGTAATGGAAATGACGTTGGTCGGAATGTAGGCGGAAATATCGCCCGCCATGGTCTCGATGATGGGCAGGGCTGTCATAGAACCTCCGCCCAGTCGATCGGACAGCTTTGCCGCGCGCTCCAGCAGACGGGAGTGCAGGTAGAAAACGTCTCCGGGGTAAGCCTCGCGTCCCGGCGGACGGCGGAGCAGCAGCGATATGGCGCGGTAAGCCACGGCGTGCTTGGACAAATCGTCGTAAATAATCAGCGCATCGCGGCCGTTATACATGAACTCTTCCGCCATGGCGCAGCCCGCATAGGGCGCGATGTACTGCATCGGCGCGGTATCGGACGCGGTTGCGGCCACGATGGTGGTGTACTCCATCGCGCCGTTTTCCTCCAGCGTCTTCTGCACGGAGGCGATGGTGGAAGCCTTCTGGCCGATGGCAACATAAATGCAGATCACGCCGGTGTTCTTCTGGTTGATGATGGTATCCACCGCAATCGCGGTTTTGCCGGTCTGGCGGTCACCGATAATCAGTTCGCGCTGACCGCGGCCGATCGGGACCATGGAGTCCACGGCGATATAGCCGGTCTGCAAGGGCGTATTGACCGCGCCGCGCTCGATGATGGGCGGGGCTTCCGTTTCCACCGGGCGGTAGCGCTTGGCGCGGATGGGCTCCTTGCCGTCAATGGGGCGGCCCAGCGGGTCCACCACGCGGCCGAGCAGTCCCTCGCCCACGGGGACGGAGACGACTCTTCCGGTGCCCTCGACGTGGCTGCCCTGCTCGATGCCGCCGGTCTTATCCAGCAAGATAACGCCGACGTTGTCGCTTTCCAGGTTGAATGCAATGCCGAACTTATTGCCCTCAAAGCGGAGCAATTCGTTGTTGCGGCAGCCGGAAAGGCCGGAAACATGCGCAATGCCGTCGCCCACGCTCAGCACGCTGCCGGAGGGAACGACCTCGGCGCGGGTGCGGAAAGCGGTCATGCGGCGAACGCGCTTTTCCAGCTCATTCAGCTCTTCCTCAGAGATCCCGCCGGATTTTTTGTCCGACGCGCCGAGCTTTTCAAGCCATTCAAAACCGGTTTCAGAAGAAGAATCGACTTCTTCGTTTCCGTCAGTAATGGTCAACTGTTTTTTGATGGTTCCGTCATAAAGACGCCCGTCGATCTCCACGCGCAAGCCGCCGATCAGCGACGGATCCACGCGCAGGCTCAGGGAAACCTCCTGCCCCAGAAGCTCGGAGAATTTTCCCTCGACGCGGGCGATCTGCTCTTCCGTCAGTTGTCCGGGAGCAGCTACGGTGCCTTTGAGCATATCACTTCACCTCGGATAGGAATTCCTCCATCAGCTTCTGATGGTCCTTGGGGTTGATTTCGCGCTCGAGAATGCGTCCGGCCAGGGCGACGGAAAGCTCCATCACCTGGTCGCGTATGGCGTCCTTCTGGCGCTTTTTCTCCTCTTCCGCTTCCTGACGGGCGTTTTCGAGGATCTCCTTGGCCTGTTCCTGCGCACGGGCGCAGATGGCCTTGGCGTCCTTATCCGCCTGCGCCATGATCTGCGCGGCCTGACCTTCGGCCTGAGTGCGGGCGTCGTCCAAAATGCCGTCGCCCTTGGCCTTGAGCGCATCTACTTCCGCGCGGTCCTGATCAATGGACGCGCGCTCCTGTGCAATTTTATCCTGCCGGTCCTTCAAGAACTTGGCCACCGGCTTGTATAGGAACTTTTTGAACACAATGTAGAGGATGACCAGGTTGACCAAGTGCAGAACCAGGCTCAGCGGATTAACGATTTCGAATAATCCATCCATGCTTTTGCGCCTCCTTGGTCTTTATTTGAGCAGGAACATGATCATCAGAGCGATGACGAAGCCGTAAATTGCAGTCGATTCCGCCAGAACCAGACCGAGCATCATGGTCGAGCGGATGTTGCCGGCCGCTTCGGGCTGACGCGCGACAGCCTCGACAGACTTGCCGGTGGCAAGACCCATGGAAACACCGGCGCCGATGCCGGTAAGCACTGCGATACCTGCGCCAATGGCGAGCAGACCGTTACCCATAACAATGTACCTCCAGATTCGTTTTTCTTCCGTTGCGGATTTGAGGACGCTTATTCGATCGCTTCCGATACATAGGAAAGAGTCAGCGTCACGAAGATGTAGGCCTGAATGGCCGAGTCAAAGAAGTTGAAGTAAAGCGACAGCGCCGCCGGGATTGCCACGGCGAAATATTTCATCGCGCCGTAGATCAGATCCATGACGATCATGCCGGCCAGCAGGTTGCCGTAAAGACGGCAGGCCATCGAAATCGGGATGGCAACGTCCGTCAGCAGCGGAATAACCGGCACGGGCTTGACCAGGTGCATCAGGCGTCCGCCGACGCCTTTTTGCTTGATGCCCATATAGTTGATCCAGAAGAATGTGCCAAGGCCCATGGCCAGCGTCATGGCCAGGTCGGTCGTCGGGGCGCGCACGCCGAAGATCTCGATCATGCAGCAGCCGAAGATATACAGGCCGACCGTCGCGCAATAGGGCGCGATGTCCTCCCATACATGGCCGACTTCGGTCTTGGAATACTTCTGAATGGTCTCGACTCCGAACTCCAGCAGGTTCTGCAAACCCTTGGGAACCTCCGTGAAGTTTCTGGATCTGATCTTGACCACGATCGCCAGGATGATCAGCAGCGCCGTCACAAACCAAGCGACCACCACCGACTGTCCTACGTTGACGCCGCCAATATAGAACGGTTGCGGTGTGATTTCCAGTTCCATTCGATCATCTCCTACCATCCAAATAACTTTTGACAAACAAAACGCCCAGTGTCAGCAAATCGCCCGCCGCCGCCAGCAGCATAAACCACGCCGAAACGAACATGGCACTGACCAGAATCACCAGATGCGTCAGCGGTTTAATGATCACCAACGCAATGATCCTTTTATTGCTCATCTCCTTGACCAGGAGCTTCCGGGTCAGCCAGCAGTTGAAAAAGCCGCCTGCCAATCCCCAAAGCAGACCCAGGGCGTCCGGGAACCATCGGAACACATCCATTCGCATCCCCCCTTTTGTTTGCCTTCAAGAAGATTACTCCAAAAAACAGGGTTTGTAAAGGTGTTCCGGACGGGTTAACGTTTATTTTTCATTCAGAATTGAAACAAAACTTTCATTAAATCTTTTCCATATTACGATATTTCTTTACACCAAATTTCTTCCGCGCCGCTTTCGTTTTTTCCGTTGACAAAGTCCGCCCCGGCTGTTATATTGTAAACCGTAATCCGCAATAACGGTTTACAATCAGCTCAGGAGGATGAAATCCCATGAAACTTCGGACCAAGGAATTGATTCTTTGCGCGCTGTTCTGCGCGCTGACGGCGGTGGGCGCGCAGCTGACCATCCCGGTCCCCTACGGCGCGATCACGCTGCAGCTGTTGTTCATGCTGTTGGCGGGTCTGATGCTGCCGCCGCTGATGAGCTTTCTGTCCATGGCGGTGTATGTGCTGCTGGGGCTGGTGGGCGCGCCTGTGTTTGCAGGCTTTTCCGGCGGTTTTTCGAGCATCACCTCCCCGACCTTTGGGTTTGTGATTGGCCTGGCGCTGTCCGCGCCGTTGATCTCCGCGCTCTTCCGCGCGCTCAAGAAGCGCTGGAAGCTCTTCCCCGCCGCACTGGTTGCAGGTCTTGCGGGCATTCTGGTGACCTATCTGTGCGGTGCGGTTTACGGCTACTTTGTGATGACGCTGGTGCTGACCAAGGAAGTCACGCTCTGGTTCATCCTGTGGAACTGGTGCCTGATCTACCTGCCGTTTGACGCGGCGAAGCTGCTGGCAGCAGCGGCGATCACGCCCGCACTGTTCAAACGGATTCCGGGTCTGCGCTAAGACGCGCTTTCGCGCTTCACGCAGGAAGAAGCCTCTTCCTGCGCAGTCTGCAAAAATCCCGTGCACGGCTGAAGTGCCCCCAAAAAGTTAGACAATATTCTGAAGTAAAAATTGTTCAAGCAGCCGAAAGGGCTTGCTGTCTGTGCATTGCAGGCGGCAAGCCCTTTAGCTTTGCCTTGATCCTGCGGTTGTTGTAGTAAT
>CAJJNQ010000018.1 GCA_905193155.1 uncultured Christensenella sp. | reverse complement strand
TGCGCAGATCAAGCAGTGGAAACAGGAGCACAAAGCGCCTAAACAGGGGAAATAAGCGGAGGAAAAAACTGGTTGATCCATATGCACAGGCTTCGATAAAAATCCGTAGAAAGCCCGTCTATTCTTTGAAAAACGTATTGACGCGGGGCGAGCGGTCAAGTAGAATGGAGCAGTTGGACGTTCTAACCAACCGCAAAGGGGCATAGGGGAATATGAAAAACAAAAAGAAGTTTCTTTGGGGACAATTTATCCGTTCGGTGGCGGTGATCGCGGTGCCGGTGGCGCTGCAAAACCTGCTGACCACCACGGGTTCGATGGTGGACACCATGATGATCGCGCCGCTGGGCGAAACCACGGTGGGCGCAGTCGGCCTGTGCGCACAGTTTACGTCGCTGATGTTCTCGGGCTATTGGGGCTTTGTGGGCGGCGGCATGCTGTTTTTCGCGCAGTATTGGGGCGCGAAGGACGACGACAGCATCGAGCGCAGCTATGGCCTGACGCTGACGTGCATGATGTGCGTAGCGGCGGTGTTTACGGCGCTTGCACTGCTTGCGCCCGAATGGGTGATGAGTGTCTATACCGATAAGGCGTCGATTCAGGAAGTGGGCGCCCGCTACCTTCGCATGGTTGGCTTTGCCTATCCGCTGCAAATCTTTTCGATGGCGATGAGCGCGCTGCTGCGCTCAACGGAGCGCGTGCGCATTCCGTTTTACGCGGCAATTGCGTCGGTCGGCACCAATATTTTGCTCAACTGGATGCTGATTTACGGCAAATTCGGCCTGCCCGCGATGGGCGTGCAGGGTGCGGCACTGGGCACGGTGTTTGCCGCTGCTGTCAACGCTATTGTAATTCTGCTGCTGGCGCGCAAGCAGGGATATCCGTATCTGTTCCGCATCAGCAAGCATTTTAAGTGGAACCGTGAGATCTTGGCGGAATACTTCCGCAAATGCTTCCCGATTCTGTGCAACGAGATCCTCATCGGCGTGGGCAACATGGTCATCAATATGGTGCTGGGCCGTCAGCCGGAGGAGGCCATCGCGGCCATTGCGGTGTTCCGCACGCTGGAAGGTCTGGTCATTGGTTTCTTTGCCGGATTTTCGAACTCGTCGTCTGTGTTGGTCGGCAAGAGCGTGGGCGCAGGCAACTTGGACGAGGCGTACGAGCGAGCGAAACGGCTGGTTCCGCTGTGCGGCAGTTGCATCCTGATCGTGATTGCGCTGCTGCTTGCAGTGCATAAACCCCTGCTGAGCGCTATGAGCCTGTCAGGAGAATCCTACCGTTTGGGGCTGGGGCTGCTGTGCATTTACGCTGTGGTGGGCGTGATTCGTATGTGCAACTGGACGATGAATGACACTTACCGCTCCGCGGGTGATGCGACCACCGGCACAGTGCTGGAGATCGCTTTCATGTACCTGATGGTGCTGCCCTGCGTGACGATCAGCGGGCTTTGGCTGCACGCCCCGTTCCTGGTGATTTTTGCGTGCTGCTTTGTGGATGAACCCGTCCGCTTTACGCTGATGCTGCGGCATCTGTTTTCCGGCAGATGGGTTCGCCCCGTTACTCCCGCCGGCCAGGACGCCTTGCCTGCCTTCCGCGCGGAACACGCCCGCTGCAAAGAATAAAGACAAACGCATAAAAAAAGGAGTACCGCAGTCTGCGGCGCTCCTTTTTTGCGGCTTCAGATGGTCGTTTTGTGCAGAAAATGGTCGGGACGTTCATGTTTTTCTGAACCATGCCGCAGCGGAAATGGAAAGAAAAACGAAATGGATTTTTGGGAAAAAGAGCGGAAACTGCGGTGAAAAACGCCTCTTGCCTTGAGAAAAGGGCGAAGATGTGTTATAATCAATTGTCGCTGCGGGCGCTTTTTCGTTGAGCGGCGCGGAATACCCAACAGACTAAGGAGATGCGATCATATATGAAACTGGGCGTTGTGGGACTGCCGAATGTCGGCAAAAGCACGCTGTTCAATGCCATTACCAAGGCAGGAGCGCAGGCGGCCAACTATCCTTTTTGCACGATAGAGCCCAATACCGGCGTGGTGCCGGTTCCGGACGAGCGGCTGGATGTGCTGGCCAAGATGTATAATCCTGAAAAGATCACCCCGGCCATCATCGAGTTTGTCGATATCGCCGGTCTGGTGCGCGGCGCGTCCAAGGGCGAGGGATTGGGCAATAAGTTCCTGTCCCACATCCGCGAGGTGGACGCCATTGTGCACGTTGTGCGCTGCTTTGAGGACGAAAACATCACCCACGTGGACGGCACGGTCGATCCCGTCCGTGATATGGAAACCATCAATTTGGAGCTGATCTACGCCGACTTGGAAACCGTGCAAAAGCGCATGGACCGCACCCGCAAGATCGCGCAGTCCGGCGATGCGAAGGCGCGCCAGGAAATGGACGTGCTGGAAAAGATCGCTGAGGCGCTGGACAACGGCCTGCCCGCCCGCTCCGTTCCCTTTGCAGACGAACAGGAGGCCTTTGCCAAGTCGCTTTTCCTGCTCACCCGCAAGCCCGTGCTCTACGCCGCCAACATTGCGGAGGATGAGATTGGCCCCGGTCAGGATGATCTGCCGATGGTCAAAAAGGTGCGCGAGGCTGCGGAGAAGGAGCACGCAGAGGTGCTCGTCATTTCCGCCCGCATCGAGGAAGAGCTGGCGCAGCTGGAGGATGAAGAGCGCGCGGAATACCTCTCCGAGCTGGGTCTGCCCGCGTCGGGTCTGGATCGACTGGTGCAGACGAGCTACCGCCTGCTCGGCCTGATCTCCTATCTCACCGCAGGCCCCAAGGAGGTTCGCGCTTGGACGATTACCCGCGGCATGACTGCGCCGCAGGCTGCCGGCAAGATTCACTCCGACTTTGAGCGCGGCTTCATTCGCGCGGAGGTCGTCTCCTATGAAGATCTGGTGAGCAACGGCTCCATGACTGCCTGCAAGGAAAAAGGCCTTGTCCGCTCCGAGGGCAAGGAGTATATCGTGCAGGACGGCGACGTGATGCTGTTCCGCTTTAACGTGTAAAAACATAAAAACTGAGCGGCGCGGATTTTCCGCGCCGTTTTTGTATAAAGGGAGTGAGGAACATGACCCGAAACGAGGTGCTGGACTATGCGCGAGACACGCTGAGCGTGGAGGCGGATTGTCCGTTTGCGCCGCCTTCGGACGCGCTGGTGCTGCGCTGTCCCACCAACCGCAAATGGTTCGCTATCCTGCTGCGCCACGCAGAAGGTGAACTGCTCTGCATCCGCACCGGCGCGCTGACCGGTTCATTGCTCACCCAGCCCGGCTTCGTTCCCGCCTACCACATGAACAAGCAGAGCTGGATCGGTGTGCCGCTGAATGATCCCGCCATGGACGAGCACATCCGTGCCCTGCTGCCGATGGCGCTGGACGCCGTGCGGCCGAAAAGGAAACAGAGATGATTAGCTTTAATTTAATGATTGCGATTTGCAATTAAATTATACAAAATGTATAATCGCGAAAATGTATTGTTTTTTTCATAAGATGTGTATAATGAGATATGTAAACCGATAGATGGAGGAAAATATTATGTGGGTTTGTAAAAAATGCAATTCGACCAATTCGGATGGCGCTCAGCAGTGTCTGCGCTGCGGAGAACTAAGAGGTTCAGCCGCGCTGGATAAAGAAGCTGAGGAAAGAGCGAAGCGGACTCGGTTTGCGCCAAGGCAGCCAACGTCTGCAAGAGTATTCTCTATTCTTGGAATCATTGACGTAGTTGCCTGCGGCATTGTAGGTGTTATTGGAATATTTGGTGGAGGTCTTGTGCTTTTGCCATGCGCAGCTATATGTGGTGTTGTCTCATGGTTTAGCTGTTATGTGACTGCAGAGGTTCTCACAAATCTCGATACGATAGCCGGGGCGCAGGTTTACATTGCAAACCACATGAAGGTAGACGACTAAGAGAAACGGAAAAAGGAGAATTATTGAGTCAACCGATGATTCTCCTTTTTCTTTCAAAAAGTGGCGGGAGAAAGGGGAATACATAATTGGATTCTTGTGAACAGATAAAAAAAGACGGACAAGAATCTCGGCCAAACGGTTGCTATGAGCAACTGACGAAAAACAGTCCAATCACTGCGCAGATTATGGTCATGCTGTCCATTCTTTCGATAGTTGTTTCTGTATTCTGTGCTCTACTTTTCCTTTGCTCCATGATAGGCGATTGGGGATTTGGATTCTATGTGAACATATTTGGCGTTATTGTTTCCATATTTGGAGGGATCTTTGGCTGGACCTTCTGGCATGGTTTCGCTGAGGTGATCTGGAATTCCTATGTTGCAGCTCAGTGCAATCTCTACGGCCAAGAAAATAAGCAAGTTACGATAAATAAGAGGCTTTGAAAGTTCAGAGCTTCTTTTTTACAAGAAAGAGTGAAAAGATCTCTGAAAGTTCAGAGATCTTTTCTTATAGGAAGGAAAAAACACATACATTTCGGCATCGGAATCATCCTCTTCGACATGGACGGTCTTTTCAAAGGTGAAGCCGTTTTTGAGCAGCACGCGCAGGGAGGCGGCATTGGCGGGGTCCGTCAGGGCAGTGACGCGGGTCACGCCGGGAATCTTTCGGGCGCGATTCACCAACTCAGTGGCGATAGCGGTGGCGTAGCCGCGGTTCCAGTAGTCGGGCAGCACCATATAGTCGATCTCTGCGCCGTCCTTGCACGCACAGAGTGAGCCCAGACCGATGAAGGCGGGATCTTCGCCTGCAAAGACCTTGTAGCAGTCGGATTCGGGGTGGGTGCGGTTGGTTTCGAGCAGCCCGGCTTAGTAGCCATCGGCTTCCTCCTGCGAGGCGATGCGTTCCAGGGCGATCGGTTCGGACATATCTGCACTCCTTATTGCATAGATAAAGCCCTGTGCAGGGCGATAAGCGCTGCACAGGGCTTGAACTGTTTTTTAATCGTCCGCCTTGGCGCCGATGGTGGCCTTGATGCGGCGCACACCGGCAGAGGAGGACTCTTCCTTCTGAATCTTGAAGGAGACCAGATCGGCGGTGTTGTTCGCGTGGGGGCCGCCGCAGATTTCCTTGGAGGCCGGACCCATGGTGTAGACCTTGACGCGCTCACCGTACTTGGACTCGAACAGACCGATAGCGCCCTGCGCCTTGGCTTCTTCGACGGTCATCTCTTCCAGCGTGATGGGGTAGGCGGCCTGGATGTTCGCGTTGACGATGTCCTCGACCTGCTTCAGCTCTTCCTTGGTCACCTTGCGGCCGAAGGAGAAGTCGAAGCGCAGACGCTCGGCCGTGATGTTGGAACCCTTCTGCGCGACCTCGTCGCCCAGCACCTTGCGCAGCGCGGCGTGCAGCAGGTGGGTGGCAGTGTGCAGGCGCGCGGTCTGCGCGCTGTGATCCGCCAGGCCGCCCTTGAAGCGCTGCTCGGCGCCCGCGTGAGAGGTCTCCTGGTGCTTCTTGAAGTGCTCGTCAAAACCGGCCTTGTCAACGGTCAGGCCGCGCTCGGCCGCCATTTCGGTGGTGATTTCGATCGGATAACCGAAGGTGTCGTACAGATGGAAGGCGGTCAGGCCGTCGATCTGTTTGGAGCCGTTCAGGCGGGAAACCGCCTTGTCAAACTCCTTCTGCCCCTGACGCAGCGTGCGGCCGAAGCGCTCCTCTTCCAGACGGAACTGATCAAGCACGAACTTTTCGTTCTCGGAAAGCTCCGGGTACACGTCGCGGTACTGATTGATGACCACCTGCGCGATGGCCGCCAGAGAGCCGTCCGGCAAGCCGAGCTTCATGCCCATGCGCACGGCGCGGCGGATCAGGCGGCGCAGCACATAACCCTGATCGACGTTGGAAGGAGTCACGCCCTTGCGGTCGCCCATGATCATGGTCGCGGTGCGGGTGTGGTCGGCAACGATGCGGAACGCGCGGACGTTTTCGGTATCATTGGGATCGTAGGTCTTGCCGCACAGTTCGCCGATCTTGGCCAGAATGTCGGCAAAGGCGTCGGTCTCATAGACGCTCTTCTTGCCGGTCAGCACGCAGATGGTGCGCTCCAGACCCATGCCGGTGTCGACATTCTTCTGCTTGAGCGGAATGAAGCTGCCGTCGGCCTGCTTGTTGTACTGCATGAACACGTCGTTCCAGATTTCAAGGTAACGGCCGCAGTCGCAGGCGGGGGAGCAATCGGGGCCGCAGGGCTCCTTGTCGGTGATGATGAACATCTCGGTATCGGGGCCGCAGGGGCCGGTGATGCCGGCGGGACCCCACCAGTTGTTTTCCTTGGGCAGATAGAAGATGTGGTCTTCCTTCACGCCGCAGCTGCGCCACAGGTCGTGCGCTTCGGTATCAGCGGGGCAGTCGTCATCGCCCGCAAAGACCGAGAAGGCCAGGCGGTCGGGATCAATGCCCAGATATTTTTCGCTGGTCAGGAATTCCCAGGACCAGGAGATGGCTTCTTTCTTGAAATAGTCGCCCAGCGACCAGTTGCCCAGCATCTCGAAGAAGGTCAGGTGAGAAGCGTCGCCCACTTCGTCGATGTCGCCGGTGCGGATGCACTTCTGCACGTCGGTCAGGCGCGTGCCCTCCGGGTGCTTGGCGCCCAGCAGATAGGGAACCAGCGGGTGCATGCCCGCGGTGGTGAACAGAACGGTGGGGTCGTTCTCCGGAATGACGGAGGCCGAGGCGATGACCGCATGGCCGTGATCCTGATAGAATTTCAGGAACATCGTGCGCAGCTCGGCGGAAGTGATGTTTTTCATAAAGCACATACTCCTTTTCTGAAATGAATTCAGACAAAAATAAAACCCTCGCCCAAGCAATTTCTTGGGACGAAGGCGAGGCTTCGCGGTACCACCCAAGTTGGCGGAAAAAACCACCGCCCAACTCGATTTCCCCGATATCGCAGGGATTGCGCCCACATTGGTTTGCGGGAGCTCCGAAGCGGCACGCAGAGCGCTTTCCGCACCCGCTTGCACCAAATATGCGGGCTCTCTTTGGGGGAAAGACACGGTGCGCATGACTTCCTCAACGCATCAGGGATATTATAGGCTCAAGGCAAGCGCAGTGTCAAGCCTGATTTTGCGGCGGGAAACAAAGGTACTTGTTAATTTTGAATGAATTTGCTATCATATAGGAAGAAATTTTACGCTACGGGAGGCAGCTATGGCGCGTCATAAAAAAAAGAATAAGGGTGTGGGCCTGATGTGCCTGCTGACGGTGTGCGCCACGCTCCTGTTGTGCGCGGGCGGATACCTGGCCGTCTCCCTTTTTCAGGGGGATGCCGCGCCGTCTGTGATCCTGATGGAGAAGCAGAGCCGCGACATAGTCAGCCTGCCGCCCATGACGCTCAAGCCTGCGCGCACGCCGGAGCCGACTCCGGAACCGACCCCGGAGCCGGTTCGGACGGAGAAGCCAACCCCGGAACCCACGCCCAGCCCCGCGCCGGACGTGGACGTTACCCTGCGCTTTGTGGGGGACATCATGTGCCATGATCGCCAGATCAGAGCGGCAGAGCGCGAGGGCAGCTATGATATGAGCGACTGGTTTTCCACCATTGCGCCGTCGATTCAGGGGGCAGATCTAGCTGTGGGCAATCTGGAGACAACCTTTGCCGGGGCGGAGAAGGGCTATGGAGGTTTTCCGCACTTCAACACGCCGGACGAATATGCCGATGCGCTGAAGGAAGCGGGCTTTGACGTGCTGACCACTGCGAACAACCACACCTATGATTTCCGTCTGGGCGGCATTGAGCGCACGCTGCGGGTGCTGGATGACCGCGGCATCGCCCACACCGGCGCGTATGCGCGGGAAGAGGATTACGACTGTCAGCTCATTGTGGACGTCAAGGGCGTGAAGGTGGGGATCCTGGCCTATACCGATACCTTTAACCGCAAGCCCAAAGAGGAATGGTGCGTGCGGGAGCTTTCCGAAAAGCAGGTCCAAAAGGATGTGGCGGCCATGCGGGAGCAGGGCGCAGACCTGATCGTGTGCATGGTGCATTGGGGCAGCGAATACGAAGAGCATGTCGGCTCGTCGCAGGAAAAAAGGGCGCGTATTCTCGCTGAAAACGGGGTAGATGCGATCTTTGGCAGCCACCCGCATGTGATCCAAACGGCAGAAATGCTCAGTGTCGAGACTGACGCGGGCATAAAGACCGTTCCCGTCGCCTATTCGATGGGTAACTTCATCTCCAATCAGCAGAACCGCCCTTGTGATATGGGCGTGATCTTTGAAATCACCGCGCATAAATCGGGCGAGACGGGCGAAACCGCCGTGACAGGCGCATCGTTTGTTCCTACGGTGGTCTATAGAGGGCATTCCGGCCATCGGGATACCTATGAGGTGCTGCCCTGCGGCATATATAAAGAAAAGAGCGATCATCCCAAGCGGCACCGCTGCGAAACCGTGTGGGAACATGAAGTGAATCTGATGGGCGCGGGCTTTACCGCGCTGGCGGAATAGCAAATCAAAAAGCATTTGGAAGGGTGGTATGATCAATGAAACCGATGATCTTTGAAAAGGCCACGCCGGAATCCCAGGGCATAGATTCCGAGCTGTTGCTCAAAGCCCTGGAAGCTGCGGAAAACGGCGCGCCGCGCGGCATCGAAATCCATGATTTCCTGCTGCTGCGCCACGGAAAACTGGTCTTTGAAGGGTATTTTGCGCCGTATTCGGCGGAGACGAAGCACACGATCTTTTCCCAGACCAAGAGCTTTATGTCTACGGCAGTCGGCTTGGCGATTTACGCCGACGGGCTGCTGAAGCTGGAGGACGAAGTGATCCGCTTCTTCCCGGAGGTGGATACCGCGGCAATCAGCGAAAGAGCGAAGAAGATGCGCGTATGCGACCTGCTCTCGATGGCCAGCGGCCACGATGAGGACACCACCGACGTGGTGATCGAGCAGGGGCCGCAGGCTTATTTCGAGTTGCCGCTGCCCTATGAGCGCGGCGAGCATTTCCTATATAACACCGGCAACAGCATCCTGCTCGGCATGATCGTGGAGCGTGTGACGGGAAAGAGCATGTACGCCTATCTCAAGGAGCGCGTGTTTGACAAGATCGGCATCACGATTGAGGACGGCGATTGGGATCGCGTGCGCGGCGTGTGCTGCGGCGGCTTCGGCCTGCATGTCAAGGCGATGGACGTGCTGCGGCTGGCCAACCTCTATCTTCTGGGCGGCAAATGGGAGGGCGAGCAGATTCTCCCCGCCGAGTGGGTGGAGCTGGTGTCGAAAAAGAAGATCAGTAACGGCGACCCGAAAACCAGCACTTGCCCCTCGTGGAATTCCGGCTACTCCTATCAATTCTGGATGTGTGATTATGCGGATGCTTACCGCATCGACGGCGCGGGCGGACAGCAGGCGGCCATCGTTCCCTCGGAGGACATGGTGATCCTGTTCAACTCCTCGCTGCACGGCGTGATTTCCGATTATGCGCAGGTGCTGGCGCGCTATTATGTGATGCCCGCAGTGCATGAAAAAGCGTTGCCCGAAAACCCGGCGGCGCTGACTGCGCTGGAAGAAAAAGCATGGCAGATTGAGAACCCCGCGCCCAAGGCGTTTGCCTATCCGCCGGAAGAAGCGCTGGGACGTTTCACCGCAAAGAGAGGACCCCTGCGCGAGGTACTGCTGGAGCAGGGCGAGGGCGAAACCCGCGTGACGTTCTGCATGGATGAGAGCAAACCGGTGGACGGCCGCGTTGGCTTGGACGCGAATTTCTGCCCGGAAGGGGAAGAAATGATGACCTTCCGTATCGGACTGGACGGCAGGCCGCGTGTGACAGAGGGAGAAAAAAGCTTTGCCGCGAAGGGATATTGGGACGGCGCAAGGCTGCACGCCCGTGCGACGGAGTTCCCCAGCATCGGCTCGATCTGGTTTGATCTGGAAGTCGGCTATGAAACGCTGACGGTGCTGGTCAGGACCGAGTGGGTGTCGAATCGTCTGCCCGCGGAACCCATTCATCTCAAAAGAGGATAAGATATGAAAATCACCTATCTCGACCACAGTGGGTTTGCCGTGGAATGCGGCGATACACTGCTGGTGTTTGACGAATATAACCCCAAGTCCGCACAGGGAAAGAGCGGCCTTGCGGGCGGTGTGGTGACGGAGGCGGACGTGCGGGCGCACGCGCACAGCGCGCTGCTGCTCTCCCACAGCCATTCCGACCATTACTGCAAAGAGGTGCTGGCGCTGCCCTTTGAAAGCACGGTGCTCTCGCCCGATTTCCCGAAGCGTCTATCCGGCACGCGCCTTGCGGAAGGGGAGAGCGCGACGCTGCCCGGCCTTGCGGTGCGGGCGTTCGGCTCGACCGATATGGGCGTGAGCTACCTGGCGGACCTGCCCGGCGCGCGCATCTTCCACGCGGGAGATTACAACCTTTGGCACTGGGAGGACGAAAGCACGGAGGAGGAGATCCGCGAGGCGACGGAGTGGTTCGAGAGAATCCTTGCGACCCTTGCTCCTTTTGCGGGAACAATCGACCTGGCCTTTTTTCCGCTCGACCCGCGCATGGGGAAGAACACCGCCCGCGGCGCGGAACGCTTTTTGAAAGTCATGCGCCCGAAAGTATTCATCCCGATGCACTGCCAGGGCGATACTGCCCTGCCCGAAGACTTTGTCCAAAAGCACCCGGACTGCGTCCGTGCGATGATGCGCCGCGGCCAGGTGCTGGAAATATAAATCAACTCTAGGAGGAAACAGAACATGAAATTCGTCATGAACCACTGCAACGTCAACGTGCGCGACCTGGAAAAGAGCGTCAAGTTCTATCAGGAAGCGTTCGGTCTGGAAATCGTGCGCACGCATGAGCCGGAGGACAAGAGCTTTAAGCTCGTGTTCCTGGAAGACGCGAATCACTTCTGGCGCTTGGAGCTGACCTGGCTGCGCGACCATGCCGATACGCCCTACGATCTGGGAGAAAACGAGAGCCACCTCGGCCTTGTGGCGGACGATTACGAAGCGGCGCATGCCCTGCACGAGAAGATGGGCATCATCTGCTTTGAGAACCCCACCATGGGCATCTATTTTGTCGAAGATCCCGACGGCTACTGGGTCGAAGTCACCCCGCCCGATCATCGCTAAGAGAAGCAACGCAAAAGGCGTTCGGAACCATCGGTTCCGAACGCCTTTTGACTTAAAGGGGTTATGAAAAGAGGAGGTAGGAATTAAGCCTTTTTGATGTACTTGGCGTAGACGTAGGCTTCGCCGCCGTTATAGGAAATCTTGGCCCAGTTGCCCTCGAAGCCGAGCACCTTTACGGTCTCGCCGCGGCGCAGGATGCCGATGCGGGCCTTTTCGGTGGAAGCGGTAGCGCGGACGTTCAGCACGCGGCAGATCACGGTGTAGCCGTCCTGCACATAGGTCACATCCTCGTCGTAATCCGCGTAATAATTGGGCTCGATGTAGGCGGAAGCATCGCCGTCCTCATCGGGATCAACAACGTTGTTCTTGGGCAGGCAGTCCGCGGTGTGGACATGCGCACAGGGAACGCCCTTGACGGCGGGCTTATAGGTGCAGTCATGAGAAGAGGGCGAGAGCCAGTTATGATTTTTGTTGCTGCAGGGCACTTCGTCCTGCGCCTCAACGTAACCGCATTCCGCGTCGTGGTGGCCCTGGAGATGGGGGCAGTTGGGATATTCGGCAAGTGTGCCCTCCACAGCAAAGGCGGGCACGGTCAAAAGCGACGCGGACAGGGCCAGAGCGGCCGTGGAAAGAGCGATGGTCTTCTGAATCTTCATGAGACATAACCTCCTGTGGTTAGTTATGACTAAGTAATAGCATTAGGGAAAGCTAACAGTCAATAACCCGGAGACAGGTTTAACTAAACCTGAAAGGTTTAGAATAAATTAACATAGTTAGTTATAACTAATAACGGCGTTGCGGCGAGACACATGAAAACCCGTTTTGGGGTTTGAGCGTTGTTTTACAAATCCGCTGTTGTGCGGGATGCTTTGCGGTGATATAATATAAAAATCGGCTCGTAAACCCATCAAAGGAGGGAGTACGCATGGAAACAAACGAAAAAACCGCCTCGAATTTTATTGAGGAATTCGTCCAGCAGGATATCGCGGAAGGCAAGGTGATCGGGCAGATTCAAACCAGATTCCCTCCCGAACCCAACGGATATCTGCACATTGGCCATGTCAAGGCTTTGTATGTCGATTTCTCCGTGGCGGAAAAGTTCGGCGGCAAGTGCAATCTGCGCTTTGACGACACCAACCCCGCTAAGGAGGACGTGGAATTCGTCGAGGCCATCCAGGACGACATTCACTGGATGGGCTTTGACTGGGACAAGCTGGTCTACGGCTCCTCCTATTTCGACCAGACCTACGAAATTGCCAAGGAATTCATCAAAAAGGGATTGGCTTACGTCGATGAGCTGACCCCGGAACAGATGAAGGAATACCGCGGCACGCTCACCGCGCCGGGCAAAAACAGCCCCTATCGCGACCGCCCCATCGAGGAATCGCTCGATCTTTTCGAGCGCATGAAGAACGGCGAGTTTGCCGACGGCACGCTCACCCTGCGCGCCAAGATCGATATGTCCTCGCCCAACATCTGCCTGCGCGACCCCACGATCTACCGCGTGCTGCACAAGCATCACCACCAGACCGGGGATAAGTGGTGCATCTACCCGATGTACGACTTTGCACACCCGATTCAGGACTGCATCGAAGGCGTGACGCACTCGCTCTGCTCGCTGGAATATGAAATTCATCGCCCGCTGTATAACTGGGTGCGCGACAACTGCGGCCTGCCCGCCCATCCGCGCCAGATCGAGTTTGCCCGCCTGAACATGACCCACACCAAGCTTTCCAAGCGCTATCTGCGCCGCCTGGTGGAGGAGCATTTCGTCTCCGGCTGGGATGATCCGCGTATGCCCACGCTCGTCGGTATGCGGCGCCGCGGCTACACGCCGGAATCCATTCACGACTTCCTGCGCCGCGCAGGCATCGCCAAGTCCGATTCCGTGGTGGATATCGGCCTGCTGGAGCACTGCATCCGCGAGGATCTGAACGACAAGGCCCCCAGAGCCATGGCCGTGCTCGATCCCATCCGCGTGACGCTGACCAACTGGGAAGAGGGCAATATCGTCTATCTGCCCACCGAAAACCATCCCGCGCATCCCGAAATGGGCAATCGCGAGGTGGCGTTCGGCAAGCACCTGCTCATCGAGCGCGAGGACTTTATGGAGGACGCGCCTAAGAAGTTCTTCCGCCTGGCGCCCGGCCGCGAGGTGCGCTTGAAGGCTGCCTATATCATCCGCTGCGACGAGGTCGTAAAGGATGATGCCGGCAATGTGACCGAGCTGCTCTGCTCGGTGGATCTGACCTCCCTCTCCGGCGGCGAGGGCGCAAACCGCAAGGTCAAGGGGACGCTGCACTGGGTGGAGGAAACCACCGCGCAGCCCATCGAGGTGCGTCTCTACGACTATATGCTCAAGGAGGACGAGCCGGAGGACGAAAACGACGCGGAGACCGAGGGAGAGGAAGAAGCCGAAGCCGCGAAGGAGAAGGACTTCACCGATTCCTTCAACTGGGATTCCGTCAAGGTGCTCGACCACGCCGTGATCGAAGGCGGGCTCAAGGACGCGAAGGTGGGCGACCACTTCCAGTTCATGCGCCAGGGCTACTTTGTCGTGGACAAGGATTCCACGCCGGAGCGCCCCGTCTACAACCGCACCGTCGGCCTCAAGGGCAGCTATAAGCCGGAATAAATCGAAAAACAGCTAAAATGTTAATAGAGTAAGGAGAAGGTCATCATGACGGTCAGAACGCGTTTTGCGCCCAGCCCCACCGGTTATCTGCATCTGGGCGGGCTGCGCACGGCGCTTTATACCTATCTTTTCACCAAGAAGAACAACGGCGTGTTTATCCTGCGCATCGAGGATACCGACCAGGAGCGCCTGGTTGAGGGCGCGACCGAGAAGATCTACAAGAGCCTGAAGCTCGCGGGTCTGAACTGGGACGAAGGCCCCGACGTCGGCGGCCCGGTCGGCCCCTACATCCAGTCCGAGCGCAAGGATATGTACCTGCCCTATGCGCAGCAGCTTGTGCGCGAGGGCAAGGCGTATTACTGCTTCTGCACCAAGGAGGAGCTGGCCGAGCGCCGCGCCGCCGCGGAAGCCGAGGGCAAGACCTGGAAATACGATAAGCACTGCCTGCACCTGTCTCCGGAAGAGATTCAGGCAAAGCTCGACGCGGGCGTGCCCTATGTCATCCGCCAGAACATCCCCGAATCCGGTGAAGCGTCCTTCGACGACGTGCTCTACGGTCACATCTCGGTAGATTGCTCCGAGTTGGACGACAACGTGCTCATCAAGGCCGACGGCCTGCCCACCTATAACTTTGCCAACGTCATCGACGACCACACCATGGGCATCACCCATGTGCTGCGCGGCAACGAGTATCTTTCCTCCACGCCCAAGTACAATTTGCTCTACGATGCGTTCGGCTGGGAAAAGCCGGTCTATATTCACCTGACCCCCGTCATGGCGGATTCCACGCGCAAGCTGAGCAAGCGCCACGGCGACCCCTCTTTTGAGGATCTTCTGGACGAGGGTTATCTCAAGGACGCGGTGGTCAACTATATCTCCCTGGTCGGCTGGAACCCCGGCGACAACCGCGAGTTCTTCACCATGGATGAATTGATCGAGGCGTTTTCGCTGGAAGGCCTTTCCAAATCCCCCGCGATCTTCGATAAGAACAAGTGCCGCTGGATGAACGCCGAGTACATCCGCCGCATGACCCCGGAGGAGTTCACCGCTGCCGCCATGCCCTGGTATGAAAAGGCGGGCATCGCGCACATGGATAAGAATATCCTCCAGCGCAATTTGCAGCCCCGCGTCGAGGTCTTCGGCGAGCTGCCCGCGATGGTCGATTTCCTGACCAGGATGCCGGAATTCGGCGAGGAGCTTTACTTCTCCAAGAAGATGAAAACCAATGCCGATACCGCCCGCCGCGATCTGCCCATTATCATCGACACGCTGGAAAAGCTGCCGGAATGGACGGAGGAATCCGTGCACACCGCGCTGCTGAACCTGGCCGCCGAGCAGGGCGTCAAGAACGGCGTGATCCTCTGGCCTGCGCGCATTGCGATGGCCGGTAAGCTCGTCACTCCCTGCGGCGCGATTGAAATTGCCGTGCTGCTCGGGCGCGAGGAGACCCTTCGCCGCATGAAGGACTCTCTGGCAAAACTCAACGCATAACATTCCACCAGCAGTGGACTATTCTGAATTCATCAGGAGAGCCCGCTGCTTTATGTTTGAGATGGGAAAAGTGGATTTGTGACGTGTGGTTGGAGAATACGGTGGCTCATCATGTGCTGTTTTGACGAAAAAAGATTCCATATGTTGTATGAGCCGGATGACAGGGACGGGATCGTTGTCTCTTTCTGTGCACCGTAAAATCACTGCGTTTTGAGAAGAGAACGGTTTTTGTGGCGGTGTAGGACGAAGCGAGGGGGAGTTTCCCTTTGCGTGGAGCGAGGTATACAGAATTGTGCCTGCCATGCGGCTTGTATTCTTCCCGGCATTTGCAGCACATATCATCTTCGGGGCATGGAGGCTGCATTTTTGGTGGTTGGCTGGATTGGCGTGCGGGAGAAACGGCAGAGTTTTGCCGGAATTGATCGCGTTTTGCGGATAATTTGCCATCGTTCGACCCTATCACAGGATAAGCTTTGCCTTCGCGGGTGTCAGCCAGAAGTCCGTGAAGGTGAGTGAAATTTACAAGGCTCAATACGTTTGGGCGAATTGCCGATCGAGAGTGAGGAGCCTTTTTGCGGTTGCATAAGCCGGAAACAGTACCATGACAAAAAATACTTACAAGCCTTCCATGCCGGATTTGATGGAGGCGATATTTGACATTTGCTATCTAACGTTTGATCTGATTGCGGGAATCCTGTTTTTCGCATTGTCAAAGGGCAACATTCTGTTTATTCTGTATGGAATTCTGACCTTGACCCTGTGCGGCGGAGACGCTTTCCATCTGATACCCCGTGTTATTCGCGCGTTCAAGGGAAGCAGCGACAGGATTAAAAAGCAGCTCGGCATTGGACTACAGGTTTCTTCCATTACCATGACCGCGTTCTATATCCTGCTATTGTATATTTGGAAGTTCACTTTCTATGAAATGAAGGCGCCTGTTGCGTTGGAGATGGTCATCTGGATCTCCGCTCTGGTCAGAATCGTGATCTGCTTTCTGCCTCAGAACAACTGGTGCAGCTGATGAAGGAAACCGGAAACTCTCTATCATTCGAAATGCGGTTTTTGCCGTGACCGGGATCGGCGTCATGATTCTATATGCTCTTTCCGGCAATACATATGGATATCACATGACTAGGATGGTAGCCGCGATTCTGATCTCCTTTGGTTGCTATCTCCCGGTAACGCTGCTCAGCAAAAAAATGCCCAAGATCGGTTTGCTGATGATCCCTAAAACCTGCGCTTACATCTGGGTCATCGTCATGGGATTGCAGCTGCTGTTCGCTGCGGCCTGATAGACAGAGGGCGAGATATGCGCAGCGAAAGATATTCGATTGTTTTCAGCAGCATGACAGGCAACACGGAGAAGCTTGCCCGCGCAATCCGGGAAGTCCTGCCTGAAGAAAATTGCGATTATTTCGGTGCGACAGGGGAGGAAGAGCTTCGATCCGAATTGCTTTACATCGGGTTCTGGACGGATAAGGGCAATGCGGATGAAACTACGCTAAGGTTGCTGCAAAAACTGAAAAACAGAAAGATATTTCTGTTCGGCACGGCGGGATTCGGCGGAAGCGCAGTGTATGATGAGCAGATACTCAACCATGTCAAGCAGTTCATTGACGGCAGTAACGCCGTTGTTGGAACGTTTATGTGTCAGGGCAAAATGCCGCTATCTGTCAGAGAACGCTATGTGAAGATGAGGGAACAACCGAACCGCATGGCTGATCTTGACTCGCGGATCGAAAATTTCGACCGTGCCCTATCGCACCCGAATGCAGAAGATCTGGAAAACCTCAAGAAAAACGTATTGCAATAAAAAGGCAGTCCGATCCAACGGATTCTTCTGTAAAAAGTGAAAGATGAAATCGGACAAATGAATTGTGTGTCCGGTATAGCATCCGGCCGGGGCGGACGCAATACCCCTGCGGAGGGAATTCGGTAACCGATCGGTGTCCATAAAATATGGGTATGGGAAAGAAAAGAGCCGGGGGGAATGCCTCTTTTTTACGAAAAAAAGGTTGCATGAGGACAAAGAGAGTGTACTGTTTTGACTTTTCAATTTCTTAACACCATGGTATAATGATGCTGTTCTAAGTTGCAAAAAAGACCGGGCGGCCTTGCAGCGCAATAAGGAAAGAGAAAGGAACAAGATCGTATGAAACTGGAACTGTGCAGCCCCGAAAAAGTTGGCGTATCGACGGAGAGCATCTTGAATTTTATCAAGGCGGCAGAGGCTATCGGCGTGGAGATGCACTCACTGATGCTGCTGCGGCATGGCAAGGTGTTTGCAAAAGCCTGGTGGGATCCTTATAAGCCGGAAGTCCCGCACGCTCTGTTTTCCTTCACCAAGACGCTGACGGCGACCGCCATCGGCTTTGCCGAGCAGGAGGGCGCGCTCAAGCTCACCGATAAGCTCTGCGATATTTTCCCGGATTTTCTGCCGGAAAACCCCAGCGAAAATCTGCTGAAGGCGGATATTTACAGCCTGCTGACCATGAGCTGCGGGCATGAGACAGAAGTTGGCACTGAAAATTGGGAAAAGGAATTCCTTGAGGATGGATCCGAGCATCAGTGGGAGAGGGCTTTTTTTGCCCATGAGTTCAAATATGCTCCCGGCACGATGTTCCAATATAATACGGTGGGCACCAATATGCTCTGCGCGGTGCTCAAACGCAAAACGGGGGAGGAACTGACGGAATATCTGCGTCCGCGCCTCCTTGAACCGCTGGGGATGGAGTTCGTCTGCCGCAAGATGCCCGACGGAGTGGAGATGGGCGGCGCGGGCGGTCTGCTGCGGACGGAGGATATGGCCAAGTTCATCCAGTTCTTCCTTCAACGCGGGGTGTGGGAAGGCAAGCGTCTGCTGAACGAGAGCTGGTTCGACCGCGCGACCGTCAAGCAGATCGAAACCGTCAATCCTGTCTTTACCAACCATGATTCCAACTGGCGGCTGGGTTACGGCTTCCAGATGTGGCGCTGCATTCCGGACGGCCTCTACCGCGCGGACGGCGCATTCGGTCAGTTCGGCGTGGTTGTACCGGATAAGGATGCGGTGATCATTGCGACTTCCGCTTCGACATACCCGGATGATCTGCTTAATTTGATGTGGAAGCATTTGCTGCCCGGCATGAAGGATGGCGAGCTTCCGGCCGATCCTGCCGCACAGCAGAAGTTGGAGCACTACCTTTCCGAAGCAAAGCTGCCTACTCTTTGGGGTGTGCGCGATCGTGCCTGCGAAAAGGCGTTAGAGGGCGTTCGTTTTGTGCCGAAGGAAATAAAACTGCTGGGGTTGACTGCGCTGATCGGCGGTTTCGGCGCGCAGACCGACAGCAGCGGCAGCATCGCGGAGATGACGCTGGCCTTTGACGAAGGCGAGGCGCTGCTGACTGTGCGGCAGCAGGATGGGAAAACAGAAAAGCTGCCCATTGCGCTGGACAATCGTTGGGCTGCCTGCACGCTGCGCGGCAAACCTTACGCTGCAACGGGACGCTGGCGCGGACAGAACCATTTTGAATTCGAGGCGCGCTGCACAGAGGCGGCCTCCGGTACACGCTTCCTGCTGAACTTTGCGCCGGACGAGCTGGAGATGGATGTGGATTACACATTGCCGACTCCCGGACTGCTCAACGCGAATTCCGGAGTTTTTCACGTGGTGTTTGAACGCATCTAATGCGAGAGAAGGGATCTTGCTCGGTATGAATAAGTACGAACTTTGGTATCGCCGTCCGGCACGCGCATGGGAAGAGGCGCTGCCCATCGGCAACGGCCGCATCGGCGCGATGGTGTTCGGCGGCGCGGAGGAGGAACGCCTTGCGCTGAACGAGGACACCCTCTGGTCGGGCTACCCGAAGGATAAAAACAACCCGGAGGCGAAGGAGCATCTCAAAAGCGTGCGGGATAAGATCAAGGCGGGAGAGATCGCTGCGGCGGAAGAAGAAACCAACCGCTTCCTGCTGGGGCAGTGGACGGAGAGCTATCTGCCGCTGGGCGATCTGCTGCTCGAAATGCAGGGTGCGGGCGAAATCAGCGATTATCGCCGCAGCCTGAACATCCGCACGGGGCTTTCGCGCACGGAGTTTGCGCAGGGCGGCGTCCGCTTTGTGCGCACGGCATTCGTCTCGCACCCGGCGCAAGCGCTCGTGGTGCGCGTGGAGGCGGAGGGCGGAACCTTTTCGCTGCGTGCGTCACTGGAAAGCCCGCTGCGGCATCGGGTGTATCCCTACGGCGGGGCGCTGCGCCTGGACGGCGACTGCCCCGCCAAGTGCGCGCCCTCCTATGTGGAGGATGAGCAGGCTATCGTCTATGAGGACGAAGAAACCTCGCGCACGGTGCGCTTTGCTTCGGCGCTGACGGCTCAGGCGGAGGGCGGACGGATGCTCGCCGGTCCGGATGGACTGATCGTTGCAGGGGCGCGTGCCGTGACGCTGCTGTATTTTGTCGAGACGAGTTTTTCCGGATTTGGAGAGATGCCGGCGGCGGACGCGCAGGAGAAGCTGTGCCGCGCGATGGAGGCGGTTAAGGGGCAGGACTACGAAGCACTGCTCCAAGCGCACAGCGACGATGTGACAGCGCTTTTCGACCGCGTGGATGTGGATTTCGGCCATAACGCGGCGCTGGAACAGCTGCCCACAGAGGAGCGCCTGCTCAAGGTGCAGCAGGGCGAGGACGATCCCGGCCTGTGCGCTCTGCTGTATCAATACGGCCGCTATTTGATGATTGCTTCTTCGCGCCCCGACACCGCACCAGCCAATTTGCAGGGCATTTGGAACCAACACATGCGCGCGCCGTGGAGTTCGAATTACACCATCAACATCAATACCGAGATGAACTACTGGCCGGTGGAGACGGCGAACCTCTCCGAATGCGCGCAGCCGCTGATTGAGTGGATGCACGCGGTGAGCCGCCGCGGCGCGGAAACCGCGCGGGAGCACTACGGCCTGAGCGGCTGGGTGGCGCACCACAATTCCGACCTCTGGGCGCACACAGCGCCGGTGGGTGACGTGGGGCGCAAGCAGTGGAGCGTCGGCTATGCGCCGTGGGCCTTTGGCTCCGGCTGGCTGTGTGAGCCGCTGTGGGAGCACTATGCCTTTGCGGGCGATACGGCGTACCTGAAGGAGGTCTATCCCATTCTGGCCGAGGCCGCGCGGTTCTACCTCGATTTCCTCGTGGAGGACGAAAACGGGCAGCTGGTGACGATGCTCTCTATTTCGCCCGAGAACGGCTACATCAAGGATGGAAAAGAGCACAATCTAGACCGCTCGCCCACGATGGACAGCGCGATCCTGCGAGAGCTGTTTGAAAACCTGCTGGCAGCGCAGCGGGCGTTGGGCGTGAACGACGACCTCACCGCGCCCATCCGTGCTGCGCTGCTCAAGCTGCCCGAGCCCCGCATCGGCGCGGACGGGCGGCTGCTGGAGTGGCACGAAGAGCTGGAAGAACGCGAAATCCAGCACCGCCATGTTTCACACCTTTACGGGTTGTACCCGGCGGGCAGCATCACGCCCGAGGACACGCCGGAGCTGGCGGAAGCCTGCCGTCAGTCGCTGCTGACGAGGGGATATGCCGGCACGGGCTGGAGCCTGGCGTGGAAGATCTGCCTGTGGGCACGGCTTTATGACGGAGAGAGCTGTTACCGACTCATTCGTCAGCAGCTGACTCCGGTTTCCGGCACGGACACGAATTACAGCGGGGGCGGCGGCAGCTATCCCAACCTGCTCGATGCGCATCCGCCGTTCCAGATTGACGGCAACTTCGGCTATACGGCGGGCGTCAACGAGATGCTGGTGCAGAGCCACCGGGGATGCCCTAAGCTGCTGCCCGCGCTGCCCAAAACGTGGAAGGACGGTCATGCCTACGGCATCCGCCTGCGCGGCGGCAAGACTGTGAACATGGCGTGGAAGGACGGACAGATCACGTTCTGTGAGATCAAATAAAAGCAGAGAAACCGACAGGAGGCGTTTTCGGATGGAAACCATGCGCTTTACACAGGAAATTCCGGTCTTAGGCGGCCATGACGTTGTGGTCGCGGGCGCGGGTGTTGCGGGGGTCGCGGCGGCGGTGACGGCTCGCCGCGCAGGCCGCAGCGTGCTGCTGCTCGAAAAGAGCCTGACCATGGGTGGTTTGGCGACTTCTGGGCTGATCAACCTGTTTGTGCCGATGTGCAACGGCCGCGGCGTGCAGATCATCAAGGGCCTGTGCGACGAGCTGATGCGTCTTTCGGTGCGCGACGGCTATGACACGCTGCCCAAGGAGTGGGCAAACGGCGATCCCGGCGAAAAGTCGAACGGCACGCGCCTGGTCACGCGCTATTCCTCGAACATCTTTGCCATGACGCTGATGGAGCTGGCCCACAAGGAGGGCGTGGATCTGATGATGGACTGCCTGGCGACCGACCCGGTGATGGAGGGCAGCCGCATCACCGGCGTGGTGGTGCAGACCAAGGCGGGGCGTTCTTTCTGCCCGGCCAAGGTCGTCATCGACGCAACGGGCGACGCGGACCTGATGGCGCGCGCGGGTGTGCCCACGGTCACGGGCCGCAACTTCTTTACCTACATCGGGTATAAAATCGACCTGGACACCTGCCAAAAGGCGGTGCGCACCGGCAACATCCGTGACGCGATGGTGGCGGAATCGGGCGGCGGCATTGACCTTTACGGCCACAACCAGCCAAGCGACGTGCCGCTGTATACCGGCCTTTCCTCGGCGGAGGTCACGGACTATTTGCTGCGCAACCAGAGCATCCTGCTCTCCAAGCTGCGCAAGACCGGCCGCAATACCCGCGACATGGCGCAGCTGCCGGGCGTGCCGCAGTTCCGCACTACCCGCCGCGTGGACGGTGAATACACCCTGCGCGTGGAAGACGCTTACCGCCATTTTGACGATTCCGTGGGCGCAATCTGCGATTTTGACCGCGCGGATTACCTCTACGAAGTGCCGCTGCGCGCGCTTTACAGCAAGGCTTGCCCCAATCTTCTCACGGCGGGGCGCAGCGCCGCAGGCGAGGGCTATGCCTGGGACGTGCTGCGCGTCATTCCCCCGGCCATCCAGACAGGTCAGGCGGCAGGCGAGGCGGCTGCGCTGGCAGTCGAGATGAACACCGATCCCGGAAAGGTATCCATTGCGCAGCTTCAGGCGCGACTTGCTCGCGGCGGCGTGATGATCCACTTCGACGACAAGCTGATCCCGGACGGCTGCACTGCGCCCGCGCCCGCAGCGCCCGATCTGGGGCACATCTGAAAAACGCGATTTTTCTGAAAAGTCAGGGGAGGAACGCGGTTCCTCCCTTTTTTCGCGCGTTAAAGCGGTGAATGAGCGCCGAAAAAACAGACTGAAGTATCTTTTGAAAAAAGAAATCTTTTTTTCAAAAGAGGTTGAAAAACAATATCTAGTGGTATATACTGTATGAGCGATCAAGATGTTGTGTCCGAAAACAGCACGTTTAGAAAGCCGCAGGAAAAGCTCACCCGACGGCGGAAGATAATTGTGCGAAAAAAACGAAGGAGTGGCTCATAGATGAAAGTTATTAAGCGGAACGGTACGGAAGTCGTCTTCGACATCTCAAAAATTTTAGTTGCCGTTGGAAAAGCCAATAACAACGTCAAGGAAGAGCATCGCATGACGCCGATGCAGATTCAGCGCATTGCGGAATCCGTGGAGCTCAATTGCATCGAGCTCGGCCGTTCGCCCTCGGTGGAAGAGATTCAGGATATGGTCGAGCACCAGATCATGGCGCACGGCGCGTTTGAGGTGGCCAAGGAGTATATCACCTATCGCTATACCCGCTCTCTGGTGCGCCGCAGCAACACCACCGATGACAAGATCCTGAGCCTGATCGAGTGCAGCAACGAAGAGGCCAAGCAGGAAAACTCCAACAAGAACCCCATCGTCAACTCCACGCAGCGCGACTATATGGCGGGCGAGGTTTCCAGAGATATCACCAACCGCCTGCTGTTGCCCAAGGATATCGTTCAGGCGCACGAGGAAGGCATCATCCATTTTCACGATGCCGATTATTATGCCCAGCATATGCACAACTGTGACCTGGTCAATCTGGAGGATATGCTCCAGAACGGCACGGTCATCACCGGCACGCTGATCGAGCGCCCGCATTCCTTCTCCACCGCCTGCAATATCGCCACCCAGATCATCGCGCAGGTCGCCTCCAACCAGTACGGCGGCCAGTCGATTTCCTTGGCGCACCTGGCGCCCTTTGTGCAGGTCAGCCGCGAAAAGATCCGCCGCATCGTCCGCACGGAGATGGAAAAGATCCATGCCACCCCCAGCGAAGAGGAGTTTAACGACCTTGTGGAAAGCCGCCTGCGCGACGAGGTCGCAAGGGGCGTGCAGACCATCCAGTATCAGGTGCTGACTCTGCTGACCACCAACGGCCAGGCGCCGTTTGTGACGGTGTTCATGTACCTCAACGAGGCGCGGAACGAGCAGGAAAAGAAGGATCTCGCTCTCATCATCGAAGAAACGCTCAAGCAGCGCTATCAGGGCGTCAAGAACGAAGCGGGCGTTTGGATCACCCCGGCCTTCCCCAAGCTGATCTATGTGCTGGAGGAGGACAATATCCATGACGATTCGCCCTATTATTATCTGACGAAGCTGGCAGCCAAGTGCACCGCCAAGCGCATGGTGCCCGATTATATCTCCGAAAAGATGATGTTCCAGCTCAAGATCGACAAAAACGGCGAGGGTCACTGCTATCCCTGCATGGGCTGCCGCAGCTTCCTGACCCCGTATGTCGATGAAAACGGCAAGCCGAAGTATTACGGCCGCTTCAACCAGGGCGTGGTCACCATCAACCTGCCCGATGTGGCGCTGTCCTCCGGCGGCGACATCGAAAAGTTCTGGCAGATCTTCGATGAGCGATTGGAACTGTGCCACCGCGCGCTGATGGAGCGCCACAACCGCCTCAAGGGCACGCCATCGGACGTTGCGCCCATCCTCTGGCAGTACGGCGCGTGCGCCCGCCTGAAGAAGGGCGAGCCCATTGATAAGCTCCTCTACGGTGGATATTCCACGATCTCGCTGGGCTATGCGGGCCTTTACGAGTGCGTCAAGTACATGACCGGCAAGTCCCACACCGACCCCGCCGCAACGCCCTTCGCGCTGCAAATCATGAACACCATGAACGCGGCCTGCAAGAAGTGGAAGGAGATGCACAACATCGACTTCTCCCTCTACGGTACGCCGCTGGAATCCACCACCTATAAGTTCGCCAAGTGCCTGCAAAAGCGCTTCGGCGTGATCCCCGGCATCACGGATAAGGGATATATCACCAACTCCTACCATGTCCATGTCACCGAGAAGATCAACGCTTTCGATAAACTTGCCTTTGAGGCACAGTTCCAGCACCTGTCCCCGGGCGGAGCGATTTCCTATGTCGAGGTGCCGGACATGCAGAACAACCTCGACGCAGTGCTGGAGGTCATGAAGTTCATCTATGACCACATCATCTACGCCGAGCTGAACACCAAGTCCGACTATTGCCAGGTCTGCGGCTGGGACGGCGAGATCAAGATCGAGGAAGAGGACGGCAAGCTGATCTGGAAGTGCCCCAACTGCGGCAACACCGACCAGAACAAGATGAACGTCGCCCGCCGGACCTGCGGCTATATCGGCACGCAGTTCTGGAATCAGGGTCGCACGCAGGAGATCCGCGACCGCGTGCTGCATCTGTAAAAGAAGAGAGAAAACATGAATTACGGAGAAATCAAAAACTGCGACATTGCCAACGGGGCAGGCGTGCGCGTGACGCTGTTCGTTTCCGGCTGCACCAATCACTGCCCCGGCTGCTTTCAGCCGCAGACGTGGGATTTTGCCTTCGGCCAACCCTTCACGGCGGAAACCGAGGAGGAGGTGCTGAAGCTGCTGGCGCCCGGCTATATCCGCGGCCTTACCTTGCTTGGCGGGGAGCCGATGGAGCCGCAGAACCAGCGCGTGCTGCTGCCCTTCCTGCGGCGCGTGAAGGCGAAATATCCGAACAAGGATATCTGGTGCTTTTCCGGCTTTACCTGGGAGGAGATGCACACCGAAGGCGCGCATCCCCGATGCGAAACGACGGATGAGATGCTGTCGCTGATCGACGTGCTGGTGGACGGACGTTTTGTGCAGGAGAAGAAGAATATCGCCCTGCGCTTCCGCGGATCGGAAAACCAGCGCCTGCTCGACCTGAACAAAACCCGGCAGACCGGTACACTCACTCCGTGGAGCGACGGCACGCCGGACAGAAGTCTCAGATAAAGTCATTCTCTCGGCTGCATGAAGGGTTTTCCTCAAAAATATGAAAACGCAGGAGATGATCCTGCGTTTTTTGCGTTTTCATTGAAAGATGCGGGGCAGAACTTGACAAATCATCCGTCAGGAGGCATACTGGAGACAGATACGGCGGAAATGTGTAAAATTTCTAAATATCGTTTCATTTGAAGCCAAGGAGGGGGATGAGCATGAACGAAAACGAAAGACTAGACGGCATCAAGGCCTTCTGGAATGAAAATTCCGATTCGGAGTGGTATAGATCGCTGAGAACCGAAGAGAAAATCCATGCCCTGCAAGAGAGGCCGGAGCGGGCCTTCCATCCTGCCGTCTATGCGTTCATCCGCAAAATCTTTCCGGATCTGACCAAAGCGAAGGTATTGCTCCCTTCCAGCGGGGATAACCATGCGGCGTTTGCCCTGTCTTTGCTGGGCGCGCAGGTGACATCGGCGGATATCAGCGAGCGTCAGCTCGAAAATGCGGCGGAGATCGCCGCGCGGCTCCGGCTGAACATCGAATTTGTCTGCGACGACACCATGCAGCTGTCCCATATAAGCGATCAGGCCTATGACCTTGTGTACACCTCCAACGGCACGCTTTCGTGGATTAACGATCTGGACAGCATGAATCGAAATATCTGCCGCGTATTAAAGAAGGGCGGTTATTTCGTGATGTACGACATGCACCCGTTCAACAGGCCGTTTTCCGGCGAAGCCTGGCAGGCGCCGCACATCATCAAATCCTATCAGGATGTATTACCGGACTTGCACTGGCGGATTCAGGATATCCTCAATTCGCAGATTCGAGCGGGGCTGACGCTCTGCGAGATGGCGGAACTGCCTGCGGCGGACGCTTCCTTCTGGTTCACCTTTGCGGAATTGCAGCAAAAGAGCCGGGAGGAGCTGGAAGGGATCAACGATTGGAAGAAAAACCCCATGGCCGCGCTGCCCGCATGGCTGGCGTTGGTTTCGCAGAAAGCGGAGTGAAAAATGCAGGACTGCGATTGGTGCAATCTGTCGGAACAGGACAAGCGGTTTCTGCTTTATGACAGCCCTTTCTGGTCGGCGTTCCTTTCGGATGAGCAGGATTATATCGGGCGATGTATTCTGGTGCTGAAGCGCCATTGCGGCTCTCTGCCGGAGCTTACAGACGAGGAATGGAAGGATCTCCGCAAACTGGTTTGCAAGGTGGAAAACGGCCTGAAAACCGTATTCGGCGCGGCACTGTGCAATTGGAGCTGCCTGATGAACAGCTTTTATAAGGAGACGGAGCCAAATCCGCATTTGCACATCCATGTAAGACCCCGGTACGCAAAGCCGGTGCTGCTGAACGGAAACGTTTATCCTGACGGCGAATTCGGGCATCACTACGCTGTGAAGAAGAACGGGACAATTTCGGATGCGGACAGGCAGGAAGTGTTTGTTCGGCTCAAAGAATGGATGGAACGCGAAAAGTAAGAAACATCGTCCGATGCCACAGCATATGGCATCGGACGATGTTTCTGTTTGCGGAAAGCTATCGCACAAGGCTGTCGGAGAGTTCGATCCGCCCGCGTTCCCCGAAATCCGGCTCGCGTTTGGGGAGATCGAAGAGCAGCAGATGCGGCGCATCCGGCGGGTTTTCGACGAGAATGCGCCCCGAAGCGTCGCACAGCATGGTCGGCGCGCCGGGGTACGGAGCAATGGCGTTGGCGGAGAGCACGGGGAATACGTTCTCTACCGCACGGGTGCGCAGATGCCCGCGCAGCAGGTCGTAACGGTCGGGTGAGGGCGCGTCGGTCACATCGTAGAACGGCGTCAGCGCCAGATCGCAGCGGGCGCGGTAAAGCTCACGGAAGTACTCCGGGAAGCGCACTTCGTAGCAGATGCGCACGCCGATTTTCCAGCCGCGGAAGGAGAACACGCCCAGCGCATCGCCCGGAACGAAGTTGTCCCGATCCCAGCCCCACAGCGCCCGCTTGGCGTAGATCAGCGGTTCCTCGCCAGGGCGAAAAATCATCACCGCGTTGCGCACGCCGTTTTCAGCGGGAACCATGCTGCCCACGATAAGCGCCAGGTTCCGCGCATCGGAAAGCTTATGCAGCGCAGCGTGCATTTCGGCAAGGCGGGGAAAATCCACCGCGGCAGAGGAGAGGATGTCGCGCGGCGGATAGCCCGTCAGCGCGCATTCGGGAAAGAGCAGCAGCTCTGCTCCCGCTTCCGCCGCTCGTTCGGCCGCAGCGCAGATTGTGGAGAAATTGTGTTCTCCATCGCCTGTGACAGGGAAAGAATGGGCTCCGACAATCATGACTGCCCCTCGCTTTCGATTTTATCCAGCGTTTCCTTTTTGACGGCCTTGCGCAGCGCGGTCAGGTAGTCGGAAAAGACCACCTGATCCCAGGCGTAGGTGAGGTTGAGGTCATATTCGTGCGGCTCCCAGGTGGAGATCGGGGACTCGTTGTGCTGGATGACCGCTTCCAGCTTGTCCAGCGCTTTGTAGATTTTCGCCTCTGTCGTTTGGAGCGCGTTCATCTCGGCATAAAGCGCGCGCATGTCTCCTGCATAGGGGGCGGGCAGCGATGCGACCCATTCGTCCAGCAGCGCATCTTCGCGTGCTTCGTCGGCAGCGGTCTTGCGAAAGACCGGGATATCGCCGGTGAAGCACTCGCCAAGGTCGTGAATCAGGCACATCCGGATGACCTTATCCATGTCTGCTTCGGGAAATTCGTCCCGAAGAAAGAAGGCCATCAGCGCGATGCGCCAGCTGTGCTCCGCAACGCTTTCCGGCCTGCCCTGGGAGGTGGTGCAGTGGCGGCGGACGTCCTTGAGCTTTTCAGCCAGATGCAGTGCGGACAGCAGCTTTTCGGGTTCCATGGGATTGACCTCCGTCTTTGTTTTTCCCTACGAGCATAGCATAAACGGGAAGGCTTGTCCATGCGGCGGAAAAACGCCCGGACAGATTTGCATTTGCAAAGGTGAAGTGCTATACTAAATACTGAAAGATGCTGCGCAATCGATTGCGCAAAAAACTTTGGGGGTGTACACGACGAGTAGAGGCAGAGACTTGGATATGACGCAGGGCGTCATCTGGAAACAGCTGCTGGAATTTTCCGTTCCAATGATGATCGGGCTGATCTTCCAGCAGTTTTATAACACGGTGGATACCATTGTGGTGGGGCAGTTCGTCGGCAAGGAGGCGCTGGCGGCCGTGGGCAGCACCGGCTCCATCTGCAATATGCTGGTGGGCCTGTGCGCAGGGCTTGCGACCGGCGCGGGCGTGGTGATTTCGCAGAACTACGGCGCGCACGATTATAAAAAGCTGCATGATTCGGTGCATACGTCGATTGTGCTGACCTTCCTGATGAGCATTGTTGCCACGGTCATCGGCATTCTGATTGTCGATCCCATGCTGCGCTTCATGTCCACGCCGGAAGACGTCATGCCGCAGGCGCACACCTATCTGACGATCTACTTTGCGGGCGTTACGGGGCTGCTCATTTACAACATGGGTTCCGGCATCCTGCGCGCGGTGGGCGACTCCCGCCGCCCGCTGTATTTCCTGATCTTTTCGGCGTGCTGCAATATTGTGCTCGATCTGCTCTTTGTGGTGGCATTCCATTGGGGGGTTGCGGGCGTGGCGTATGCGACGATCATCTCGCAGTGCTTGTCTGCCGCGCTGACGTTGTTTTCGCTCTCTCACACCGATGCGCCCTACGGCATCCGTTGGGCACATCTGAAGCTCGATTTTGCGATGCTCAAGCGCATTCTCGCCATTGGTCTGCCTTCGGGCGTTCAGCAGGCGGTCACCTCTTTTTCTAATGTCTTTGTGCAATCCTATATCAATTATTTCGGCTCCGCCTGTATGGCGGGATGGTCTTCTTACAACAAGCTTGATTCCTTTGTACTGATTCCCATGCAGTCCATCGCACTGGCCAACACGACTTTTGTCGGCCAGAACTATGGTGCGGACAACCTGGAACGTGCGCGCAAAGGCAACCGTCAGGCGCTGATCATGTCCATCGTCATCAGCGTCGCGCTGAGCGCGTTGGCGATGGTGCTGGCGCGTCCGCTCATCAGTTTGTTTACGAGCGAACCGGAGGTGCAGGATTTCGGCGTTACGTTCGTGCTGAGGATTACTCCGTTTTATGCTTTGTGCTGCTTTAACCAGATCTATTCCGGCGCATTGCGCGGCATCGGCAACGCCACTACGCCCACTATCATTATGTTGTGCTCATTTGTGCTGTTCCGGCAGATTTATCTGTTTGTCAACAAGACCTACTTCGGCAACAGCTTCTTGGGTATGTCTCTGGCCTATCCGATGGGGTGGATCGTTTGCAGCATCCTGATTGTGATTTGTTACCGGTGCAGCGCTATCTGCCACCCGGAAAAGCGCGAAAAGCTCAAAAAGCAGAATGCGGAGGGCTGAACCCGATTCAGCAGACGGAGAGGAGGCGGCGGGGTGTCGGATATCACCAAGAACGCGCTGGCGAACAGCCTGACGGAGCTGATGGCCGCAACGCCGCTGGACAAGATTACCGTGCGGATGCTGGTCGAAAATTGCGGCTTGAACAGACAGACCTTCTATTATCATTTTCAGGATATTTACGACCTGCTCGGCTGGATGCTGGAGCGAGATGCGGAAAATCTGATGGGCGAGAAGGTGGATGCGGATAACTGGAAGCCGGCGCTGGGGCGCGTGCTGACCAGCGCACGGGAGAAAAAGACGCTGGTCGTCAACGCCTGCCATTCGGTATCGCGCGAACTGGTGGAGCGGTATCTCTGCCGCAACATCGAATATGTGATGCGTCCGCTCGTGGTGCGCGAGGCCAAACAGTTGGGCGCGGGGGCGGAGGGCGTGCGCTTTGTGCTCGATATTTCCAAGTATTCGCTCTGCGGCTGCATCCTGACCTGGATCGACCGCGATATGCAGGAGAGTCCGGAAGAGTTGCTGGCGGCAATCTCCGTGTTGGAGGTGGAGGACATCGACTCCCTGTTGCGGCGCTTTGCAGCAAGCGGAAACAAAAACTGAATTTTGTCCCAAAGTGGTACAGATATTGTGGGTTGTCAGCTTTTTTGACGACCCGCTTTTTTTGTCCATGGTTGCGTGAAACGGAAAAAGATATACTGTGTCCATCAAAGCAGATTCCGAGCAGAAAGGACGGACACAAACACATGGATATGAAAACATGGGTCGCCTCCAAGGGCCTCCAGCAGGCTTGCAAATACATCGGCAAGGATCCGGAAACCAATATCCCGAAACTGATGGAGCTGGTGGATAAGTTCGCGGGGGATTCCTACCAGTCCCAGCGGGATGCGATCTGCAAGGTGGTCAACGATCCGGATTCCAACTGGTTCCGGCTCATCTGTTCCCTGTGGGAGGACGTGGACAGCGAAGTGCTGCGCAAACTCTTTAGCAACTTCATCATCAACGCCAATTTCTACGGCTGGGATATTCAGGAAAAGGCGCGGCAGAAATACGGCTGCAACATCCCGTGGGCGATCCTGATGGACCCGACTTCCGCCTGTAATCTGCACTGCACAGGCTGCTGGGCGGCGGAATACGGCAATAAGCTCAACCTTTCGCTGGATGAACTGGATTCCGTCATCTGTCAGGGCAAAGAGCTGGGCACTTATATGTACATCTATTCCGGCGGCGAGCCGCTGGTGCACAAGGACGACATCATCCGTCTGTGTGAAAAGCATGACGACTGCGTGTTCCTCGCCTTCACCAATGCGACGCTGATCGATGAAGCTTTTGCAGACGAAATGCTGCGGGTCAAAAACTTTGTCCCGGCTATTTCGGTGGAGGGCTTTGAAGAAGATACCGACTTTCGCCGTGGAGAGGGCACCTTTGGCAAAGTGATGCGCGCGATGGAGATTCTCCGCCGCAAGAAGCTGCCCTTCGGCGTGTCCTGCTGCTACACCGGCAAAAACGTTGAGACCATCGGCAGTGAGAAGTATTTTGACGATATGATTACCTGGGGCGCGAAGTTTGCGTGGTTCTTCACCTATATGCCGGTGGGCGTGGATGCTGTGCCGGAGCTTCTGGCCACCGCCGAACAGCGGAAGTTCATGGTTGAGCGCATCCGCGCCTTCCGCAAGACCAAGCCGCTGTTCACGATGGATTTCTGGAACGACGGCGAATATGTGGACGGCTGCATCGCGGGCGGCAGAAGATACCTCCACATCAACGCAAACGGCGATTTTGAGCCCTGCGCGTTCATCCATTATTCCGATTCCAACCTGCGGGAAAAAACGCTGCTGGAGGCGCTGCAAAGCCCGCTGTTTATGGCCTATCGCGCCAACCAGCCCTTCAACCGCAACCTGCTGCGCCCCTGCCCCGTGCTGGACAACCCCGGACGGCTGACGCAGATGGTGGAAAGCTCTGGCGCAAAATCCACCGACCTGATGCACCCGGAGGACGTTAGGGCGCTCTCCGATAAATGCGTGCCGGTGGCCAAGCGCTGGGCGCCCGTCGCCGACGAGCTCTGGCATTGCTCGCATGACTGCGGCGGCTGCTCGGGCTGCGGCAAGTAACCTTATGGTCTGAACGGCTCTGCACGCCGTTTAGATAGAGAACACCCTTCTTCCTCAACCCAAGGCGTGCGCAGATTCGCCACGATCTGCGCGCGCCGCTTTTTTGGTGTTTATCCCTCGCCTTGACAAACGGGAAGGGGGAGGATTATACTAAAATAGGGAATAAATGAAGACATAAATCGTTTTACAGGAGGAGAAAAATCATGCCCGGTATGAAATGGACGTTCATGTCGTTGCAAATTCTGGATGAGGTGCGCAGCGGCAAGATGACCTTCGCGGAGATGTTCCCCCGTGCGCGCGCGGCGGGCTTTGTGGCCTACGATGCTTCCGACATGGATGCGGAATTTGCCGACCGCGAAGAGGTGCTGCGCCTGTGCCGCGAAAACGGCCTGAAGATCGCGGACTACATCCACTGGATTCACATGGCGACGCCCGACGACAAGGCGTTGGAGGCGGCGATCGAGAGCGGCAAGCAGGCGGTGCATACCGCGCTGGCACACGGCACAAAGATGCTGATGATCGTCGAGCAGGTGAATCGTCACGATCTCGAAAAGCTGACCCGGCAGGAGGCCTCCCGCCGCATGGGCTGTGCGCTGAGGGAGATTGTGAACTATGCGGACAAGTTTGGCGTGACGGTGATGGTGGAGGACTTCCCTGTGCCCGCGCTGCCGATGAGCACTTCCGACGAGATGAAGGCGCTGCTGGACGCCGCGCCGGGCCTTCAGCTGATACTGGATACCGGCAATATGCTGGCGCAGAAGGAAGATCCGCTGCACTTCTATCAGGCGCTGAAGGGGCATTATGCTCATGTCCACCTCAAGGACATCGAATATCCCGAAAATGCGACGACGGGCGATATCGACTGCGACGGTCGCCATATCTGGAATGCGCAGCATGGCGAGGGCGTGGTGAATTTTGCCGCGCTGCTGCCCGATTTGAAGCAGGATGGCTTCGACGGCTACGTTACCGTCGAATACGGCCCGCATGAAGGCACAAAGGACCACTTTGAGAAGATGGCGGAGAGCATCCGCTACCTCGAAGGGCTTTTGTAATATATACAGAACGGCAAAAGCCGTTAGAAGGGGGAACGAACATGAGATACGAAGAAAATCCCTTTGTGGAAGTGGAAAAGCTGGCGGACGGCGTTTGGTCGCTGCTCTCGCCCGGCGGATGCCCCACGCTGTGCTACCTGGTAGAGGGCACAGAGAAGGCGATGTTGATCGACACCGGCTTTGGCGTGGGCGATACCAAGGCGCTCTGCGAGCGTCTGACCGACAAGCCGCTGGTGGTGGTGGATACCCATTCCCACGGCGATCACATTCTGGGCAACTTCCAGTTTGATAAGGTGTACATCCATCGGCTGGACGCAGCGGATGCGCATCGCATGGACAAGGACGAAGCCTGTGACCCGATGCGCGATGCGCCGGAGGGATGCGGCTACACCAAGGCGGACTACGTCCCTTGCGCGCCCTATGAGCTGATCCCGATTGATGAGGGCTATGTATTCGACCTGGGCGGCGGCCATGAAGTGGAAGTTATCCACACGCCCGGCCATACGCCCGGCGGCATCTGCCTGCTGGAGAAGAAGCGCAGGATGCTCTTTACCGGCGATTCTCTCGTGCGCACGCCCACGCTGATCTTCTTCGGCGACAGTGAGCTGAACACGGTGGAGGCCTATCACGAAAAGCTGGTGGAGCTGCAGAAACGCGAGAGCGAGTTCGACGCGCTCTATCCGGGCCATTTTGAGACGCCCCGTCCGGTGCAGATCCTCGACGACATGGTGGAATTGAGCGCCATGATCCTGGCCGAGCCGGACAAGTTCGACGACTGGCAGGATATGCATGGCAACGAGCATGCCGCCAAGCGCCGCCACCACGGACTGGCGCACCTCGCGTTCGACGAACGCCATATTTACAAAAAATCCGTCCACAACAAGTAAGTCCTGTATCAACGCAGCCCCGCTCCGAATTGCTTCGGAGCGGGGCTGTTTTTGCATTTGAGGAAAAGTGCGCTGCGTTGATTCGATTTTGAGGATCGACAGGATAGCAAGTCACGCGCCTGCATGTGGAGCGACGTGAGGGAGTGTCGCGACCTGCCAGATGGCCGAATTTCAATCCACACTCCCGCGTGAGGAGTGCCTGTCGCGACAATCTTCGCGGCTGCCGGCGGCATAACATTTCAATCCACGCTCCCGTGTGGGGAGCGACAGAGCTGTCAAGGAAGGTGTTAGCCGTTTTATAGATTTCAATCCACGCTCCCCGTGTGGGGAGCGACACGGATCTGGGTCTTCATCCATAGCGACGCCTTATTTCAATCCACGCTCCCCGTGTGGGGAGCGACCGTTCTCTTTCAGCAATTTCTTTGCCGCAAGAGATTTCAATCCACGCTCTACGTGTGGAGAGCGACCTAATTACCGGTTCGGAACAAACGCAGCTCATCATTTCAATCCACGCTCCCCGTGTGGGAAGCGACATCGCTGTAACGGTATGATTTTGTTGGTCAAAGATTTCAATCCACGCTCCCCGTGTGGGAAGCGACACCAGAAGGCCGACGATGTAATTCTCATCATGGGATTTCAATCCACGCTCCCCGTGTGGGAAGCGACAGCGGAAATTCTCAATAAATCTCCGGCAAAACGGGATAAAGAGCAAGAATAAGCTGAACAGATGCAATAAAAAACAACATGAACAGCATGAAAAAAGTGCGAATCTATCGGATATTCATTGGGCAATGAAGGGTCGCACTGAATGCGGAGAAATCCGGGTGGAAGGTGCAAACATTCCATAGGGGCTTTCTGACAAGACTGCAAAAATAGGTGAACGGCCCAATCCACATTGCAAGATGAACGAGAATCTTGTCCCCAAAAGGTTGGGAGAATACCGCGTCCTGCAAGAGAATACCGTTTTACAGCATTCTCTTGCGAGCACGAGCGGAAGAAAAAATTGCTCTGATGAAAACGCCGGAATGGCAGGACACTTACTCCCCGTCGATCAAGGTATAAGCAAGACCAGGAATTTCGGATGCATCAACCATTATATCTGGTAGAGAATCGGGTGAGGCAGGCTGCTTCACATGAAGAGAACGATGCACTTTTGCCGAGGAATATTGTCCGTTCTGGCAATTGTGTTCCCACCAAATGAGTTTGACCACCTCCATGCTACCATCGGGGCGCGCGGAGGACGTATCATTCCGGAAGAGCGTCCGGAGCGCTTCCTTCAGTGCAGCGGTATCTTCTTCACTGAATCCGGTTTGGGCGGCGCACTGGATATTGACAGAACCATAGGTGATGTATACGCCGTAATCTACGCGGTGCTTCATACCCATTGTATCGGATGCCTTTCTATCAGGATCATCAGATGCCTTCAGATTGACAGATTTCGTGATCTGTGTACTGATGATATTGACGTTGTTCAGGCTGAATGCGGGGTGAATGCTCACGGGGCCGCGGATACCAATGGATATCCCTTTTTTCGTCTCTGCTTTTTTTCTACTATCCTTATTTTCATCTTTTTTGTCTTCGCTGAATGCAAAAACCTGTCCAAAAGCGCGGACATCCAGCCAGGTTTTGCAAGCAATTTTGATGTATTCGTCAGAGGTATGGATAGGAGGAGTCTTTTTGTCCTTATTGCCTTTCTTTGAGTCAGTTAGGCTGTCATAGCACGCTTTAAGTTCGTTAATGCTATCGGCGCGGTCTTTCAAGGAAAGATAGTCATCACTGCGGCGGTCATCGGACTGAACAAAGATCGGGTTGCCTTCGTCCAGCCAGCGATTGCGGATCTTGCGCTTGAGGCAGACGTCGGAGACTTCACCGAGTCCCTCGTAGGTCGTGCGGGGACGGTTCCCATCAAGCGGGTCCCCGTTGGGGTTGGCGTTGCGGACGGTAAACACCAGTGCAAAATCAATCTTATTCTTCAGAGCAGTCATGGTTCAGTTATCCTTTCTTTCGTCTTTTTTCATGCTCTGCATGTTGCTGTATAGATAGAAATAGTGCAGATAGTCCGGTTTCAGCGGTTCATTTGTGTTCCAGTGTGAGCCTGTGATAAGCTGCCAGAGCATGCTCTCCCGCCGGCAAATTGCCTCGCCAAACCAGCTTTTTTTCTCATAGGGGCGCATTCGCTCACGGAGATAGAGCCATACATCTCCGGGCATCTGGGCGGCATGGGACATGAAACGCATCGCATTGCTGGGACGATTTTCCTCTTCGTCTTTATTCAAATCCAGCACGGCGCGTTCCAAGTCATTTTCTAGTGCCAGCAGAGCGCCGTAGGCGGCTTCTCGGCTTTGCGGAGCAATTTGAGCCGTAACGCTCGGCTGCCAGAAATCTGTGTCCAACCCGCCCGGCGTGGCTAAGGCCAGCGTCATGGTTAGAAACCCGTGTAGGAAGAAACGGTTCAGAGGAGAGGTGCTCAGCCGATCCTCTTCGGAAAAGCTTTGCTCTATCCTGCGAAGAAGCCGCTGTGTATACAGGGCGGATTTTATACCGCTTTTTTCCAGATAAGGAATCATTCGGTCATGAATTGCTGTCCAAGTTCCGCAGGGATTGGCAATAAACGATGCGGCGGAGAGCAGTGCGTTGGTTTGGCCGTCCCTCGTGCTTTCACGATGCGAACTTCTGAATTCTTCGCCATGGATCAGCGCGCTTTCTGTCATCCATTCGGTTCGGTCGGCGATAGCCAGCAGGCAACCGTACAGTTCATCCCGTTTCCCGGATGGTTGATAACCCTGAAGCGGTTTCGATATCTGATGACGATCATCGTGTTTGAGCCAAAGCTCTCGATTTTGTGCGCTGAACCCGATCAAAAACAGTTCGGAAAGCGGCTGGCTTCGGCAGAGATCATCTGACGAGAAAAGGTATTCCACTTCACCCAGCAGCCGCAGATACCGCCTTGCGGAGCGGTGATCGGAACCCAGCTTGCGAAGGTAGGGGAGGAGCTTTTGAAACAGGTGAAGCCAGGTATCATCGGGGCGCTGAACGAAGCGCGTCATGAGCCGGATAGCGTTGGTTTTGGTTTCTCCGGTGGCATCATATTCCAGCTTGTTTGCAATGGCAAATAACCGACCGTAAAGGTAGCAGCGATCGGTGCAGGAAGGATCCAGTACAAAGGAGAGTTCCCTAAGACCACGGTCGAGAAAATGCTTGCGGATTAAAGCACAGGCAAACGCCACACACTCATCCCAGGAGGAGTTTTTATCATCGGGAAAAGTCAGGGGGCGTATGGCGCGTTGAAACGCAGAATGCACCATGCTGGATGGGAGAGGCTTTTTGTTGACAGTGCAAGCCAACAAACGCATCTGCAAGTCGCGCATCTGCTTGGCTGAAGAGCTGTCCATCTTGTCCTTTGCCTCTTGAAAGGCGACGGGTCCCATGACAACCTCGCAGATCTGTTTCCAGGTGGGGGATCGTTCATCCGATTGTCCTTCGCGATGCGGCATCTGCCATTTGCATGTTTTATACCAGTTCTCTACGTTTTCTACAAAAACATTTTCCGGTATTTCCTGCTCGTAGATGACGGATATTCGCCCTTGCGTTGCCGCTTGCAGGCCGAGAAGGACGACTTCATGGATACGATGCCGCTGTCTTTCCGAGATTTCTTCGGGATCTGTTACTGTTTGGTAGTCTTTTTCATAGCCCTGAGCGGCTTGGAAGAGAGCATGAATATAGTACCCGAAAGTATCGGGGAGCGGTTTTTCTTCTTCCTCCGGATAGAGCGCCGGAGCCTGGGTATTCCACCCGACAAAGCTCATCCCGTATCGTTGGAACCCCTGATGCTTGAGCAACCAATCGAGCGCTTTGTGTGCTTTGAAGGAGGCCAGGGAACTGACTGTTGCGGCGCTTCCGTTTTCAACAAAACGGCCTTTATAACGAAAGGGAAATGCATCGTCTTTGGAGGAGATCAACCTGCTGGTTCCGGAAACGCCCGGATGCTTTTCCATGATTCCTAGTGTTTGGCCGGTGACATAGCATAGACCGGGAGTTCCGTAGAACTTTACAGTGAAGTGCTTTTCCCAACTTTCGCGCACATCCCGCCGCATCCACAAGCGGTTTTCGTCATCGGGGTACTCAATGCTGAAACAGACAATTTTGTCAACGTCGGAACCATCGAGCTTTTTTGTGTTTTCATCCAGCGCAACATTTACCTTTATCGATGGATTACTTTTCAAATCTGCGTAAAGCGTTTTTTTCTCCAGATAGCGCAGCAGAACGTGCAGACACTCCGGAGCGTGCATCTGCTCACACCACTCCCGCAATTGCTTGATGTACTTTTCATAGAGCGGATTAGAAGGCTCTCCGATCGTGATGAAGTACTTGAGCTTATCGGCGAGTGGATAGGGATCGGGGAGTGAACCGGAGCGCGCTTCCGCCAGCGGGGTACTGGGAACTGTGTATTTCTCTTTTTCAGGAAGAGAGCTGACACTGACGAATTCCGCTTCGGGAGAGAGAATGATATTGAAAGCGATTTCTTCCCTTGTAAAGCCGATTGGCGTAAGCGGATTCTCGCCCTCGGTTGCCGTTGTGTCGATCAAGGAATCGTATACATCGCAGAGTTTCTGAAAAATGCTCACTCGATCTCACCTTCTTCCGCTAACTCTTCCACCAAAGAAGGTTCTTTCAAGCCGATGAAATTGCTGTATTTCCCACCGAACTTTTTTCTCTCCATCGGGCGGATAAATCGGTATAGATCGGGGTTGATTTCTTCCGGCTTCGGGAATATGATTTCCCCATGGGTCATCTTTGCGTGCCAGAGGCGAACGCCCAGCTCGTCTTTGCCCGTCTCATCCGGGTAGGCGAAGGAATGAAACATAACTCCAAGGTCAATTTCACTACGATCGTCATAGTATCCTTGGCCTTCTCCGTAGATACAGGGCTCCACATAGGCCTGGCACTCGCGGGTGCCCAGAAAGATGTCCCGACGTCCGCCTTTTTCGATCATTCTCCGGGCAATATTATGGTGCTTGTGCTCTTTCAGGCCGTCCTCAATCAGATCCGGTTCCGTTCGGTAAGGATTGGGGACAAAGTGCGCGCGAACCTGATAGACAGGGTTGACCAGATAGGTGTAGATGGAGAGCGTATTGGTTTTACCGGTATAGCTGATCGGACGGATGCTCTTGCCCTCGGTCTGGATCGGGTTCATGATCCGGACGGAAGAGATCAGCCAAAGTATGGATGGCTTCCAGTACACGCTTTCTATGATCCCTTTTAGTGCCTGATAGGTGGGGACAGGGTAGGAGGCGCGTTCGCCGCCCATTCGAAGAATCGGATCACTGAACAGGGCGTATTGCCCGTGTACAGTGAATTCGACTGTGTTGCGGAAAACTTCTTTCAATGACATTCACCTTCCTGCAAATAAAGTGGTTTATGGAAAATAAGAAGCCGCTTGTCATCAGCCATTTATCCGGCTATAATGAAATACGTCCCATCTCTTACAAGAGATGGATGGATTGAAAAAATAATTTATACGGAAAAGTGTAACAGGGGAAAGACGCTGCATATGCTGCGTCTTTCTTCTGTCTGAGAGTAGTATACCACAACACATATACGATTTCAATAATTTATATGGAAAAAATTAGTTCCATCTTCTTCTGTATAAAAACCTTTTTTGAGTGCATAGATCCCCTTCTCTCCGATACGGGTCAATGCATCTTGCGCATCTAGCTGCTGAATCATCTGGTCATACAGTGAAACACTGTAAGCCTGTGCTTTTCGCAGGAGTTGGATTTCTTCGCGCATACTGTGGGGAACGCTCAGTGCTGCAATAATCTCTGCGCCATTGCCCCAAGGCACAAGCACAGCGGTTGTCTGATCCGGAATGACGCGAAAATGAGCCGAAGCGGTTCGAAAGCTCTGCGGCAGGACGAGCTGCCGGGCGGATTTTCGCTCCTGTGCCGGTTGATAGCAAGCGGGATTGTTGGCAAGCAAATCTGCAAGAGTGAAATAACGGCCACGGGAGTCCCTGCATGGAAAGGACTGCTTTTCTTTTGTGTAAGCTGCCTCCGCTTCAAAATATCGCAGAATCATCTGTGGGGAGTCCAGGGTCTCCTGATTCTCTCCGGCGTGAAGAAAACGTTGGGTGATCTCAGCGCCATGCTGTATATCTTCTAACAGCCCCAGCGCCCCGACCTCTTCCGGATGGTTCCAGATCAGAACATCGCCCATGGGGAGCTCCATATTCCGGTTGGCACGTCCGCCTGCCTGCACAATGCTGGGAAGTCCTGCCAGATCCCGGATGACAATCGGGAAACTGACGTTAATTCCAGCCTCGATCAAAGCGGTGGAAACGCACAAGACCTTTTTCCCGGCCTTCAGCCAAGCTTTGATCCAAGCGATCTGTTTTTTGCGATGCGCCGGGCAAAGCAGCGTGCTCATATGAATACAAAGCACCTCATCTTTGACGGCTTCGGCAGCGGCGGTAATCTGGTTCTCCGAAAGATTCGGATCCAAAGAGGCGAAAGAGTAGCCTGCTTCCTGAAGCCGCTCTTTGGTTTCCTGATAAATGGTCCAGGCGGCAGATTTGGTATTGAGTATAGCCAGGACGGAACGAGTTGCAAGCAATCGGGCGATTTCCGAAGCGGAGGAGGTGTAGGTACGCGATGGATTTAGATCGGGGATATATTGAACTCGCTTTAGACGTTCGTAAAGACGGTCACCACTGGAAACTAACTCTTTGGGTGCGGGAGAAAGCGTCAGGCAGGGCTGTGTAGCGGTGCAGAGCACAACCGTGCTGCGGCAGATGTTGGTTAGGAATTGGATGGCACGCTCAAAGAGGACTTTGCAGTGCTTGGGCAGGGACTGAATTTCATCGAAAATCAGCACGGAATTGGTCAGACGATGAAACCTTCGTGCGTCCGTGTTGGGTCCGGCGTAGCAGGCATTTAGAAACTGAACCAGGCTGGTCAGAATGATATCACTGTCCCAGCGTTCGGTCAGGCGCTGATAAAGCTGCTGTTCTTCTTCCGTCTCCTGTATGATATCGGAATGGTGCTCAAGAATGGAAGGATAGTTGGACAAGGATTCGCGGATGTCTTTGGCATTCTGGTCGAGAATAGTGTTGTATGGGATGATATAGAAGATGCGTTTTTGATGGTTCACAGCGGCATGGCGCAGGGCAAAACGTAAACTCGAAAAGGTTTTTCCGCCGCCGGTCGGTACGGAGAGCGTAAATATAGAGGGCTTTGAAGCTGCGCCCTCATAACAGGCATCTGATATTTCGGCGCGAATTTGGTTGATGCTGCCTTTTCCGCCCAGGTTTTCCTTTCGATAGTGCTCAAATGTATGCAGCAAGGCGTCCCAATCGGGCGCATAGTCGGCATTCTGGAACGGATTTTCGACATATTCAAAGCAAGAAGAATCCCAACGATCCGCATCAATCAGCAGGCTTAAAAGATAACGGCAAATTAAACCCAAGGAGATTGTATCTGTTTTGCTGAGCCTTTCGGAATTGTCGATTAAGGGGAAATGGGCTTTCACTTCTTTGCAGGAAGCTGCAAACAGGGAATCCAGTTGAGACTCGTCCGCAACATTTTGTAAAAACCAGGATTCCGCTTGATCAGGATATACCAGAGCTTCCTCGGTCTTCAGGCTTCGAAGCAGCGGAGAATCGCCGGTTGGTTCAAGACAATCAGTAAGCCCTGTGTGATGCCCTGCGATGCAAAGCATAACCAGCTGCGCGGTCGTGCGGACAGACATAGAGGCTCCGGCGGCCTGAAACCACCGGCGGTAAGCAAAAATGGCGCCAGTGAGCGAATGATGATGGGGTGAGGGGAGCGCTTGGGTTGAGAGAAATGAGTAAAGGTATTTTTTGAATTCCTTCGTCGCCTTCCCCATGTCGTGCATCAAACCGATCAAGGCAGCCAACTTGGAAAAGCCCATAGATCGGGCATTTTCGGAACAAAGGCGGCTGACCGCAGTGCAGTGGTCGTATAGCGGCTGAAGCGCATGGTCAGATTTGCGAATATGCGCAATCACAAAAGATCAAACCCCTTTAAAAAACGGTATTGTAATCTTGATTATATCTGTCAGAATAAAGAAGTCAAGAAAAGTACTCAAAGTAGTATTTTGCCGAGAGTTTGGATGAAGATCAAACGAAGAATAAAAACCCCCTGTCGCAGAGGGAAGATGGCTTCTGCGGCAGGAGGTTTCATCTTTTTGCAGTACAATAGTTACTTTGCGAACTTTTTCACCGCCAGGTTGAACAGCGCGGGCCAGCCGATGGAGATGAACAGCAACGTCAGCAGGTAGCGCAGGAACTCCATCAGCGGGGCAGGGCCGAAGAGCGCTTTCATGCCGGCACGCAGGCCGAGCGTGATCAGAACGCCCAGCACGACTTTGACGATCTGCATCCAGAGCGGCGCTTTGACTTCGAAATGCACGAAGTGGCGGTCGAGCTCCACGCCGATGAGCATGCCGAGCGCGGCGCCCGCAATTTTGAAGATATCCACAGAAAGCTCTGCGGGGGCAAGACCGGTGGAAACCACTACAAGCCCCCATGCCAGCGCGCCCAGCGAGAGCAGCATCGAGAGGATGAGGTAGAGATCCTTGCGTTCCGGATGCTTATCGCTGTCGTTGAACAGAGCGTGGACGATGAGGGAGACGACCACGGTCATGAGGAAACCCGTCAGCACGTCAGCAGGCGTATGCACACCCAGATACAGGCGGGAGAAGCAGATCAGCGCGACATAGAGAATTGAGCAAAGCCAGATCCACCACTTTTTGCGGAAGGTGAGGATCAGCGCCATGCCAAGGGAGGTGGCGGACGTAGAATGTCCGCTGGGAAAGGAATAACCCGTCGCACCGGCCCTTGCGCCCTCCACCGGCTGAAGCGCCGGGTTTTGTACAAAGGGGCGCTCCACGCGAAAGATCAGCTTGGTGGTCTGGTTGGCGAGGCTGCTGAAGAACGCGATGAAACCGAGCCGCAGGCCGATCCTTTTGTCCAGACACCAGTAAAACAGCAGGATGGGCAGCAGCAGGAATGTATCCTCGCCCAGTTTGGTGACCAACAGAAAGAAAGCGTCCAGCGCAGGCGTACGGATGCTTTGCAGCCACAACAGAAGATCCACCTTTACGCCTCCTCGTCTTTCGGCAGCACGCCGGAAAGGTCGAAATCGGGCACATATTGCTCGTCTGCGGAGTCCAGCTCCTGCATGAAGCCGTTGTCAATCGGGCTGTCCATCAAGTATTGCGCGACCTCGTCGTATTCCTCCTGCGTCAGTCTCCGGTTGATTTCGGGATAGCGCGTCGCTTCACCACAGGGAATGTACTGCGACATCAGCGAGAACAGCACGCTGCCCTTTTCGAAATGGTCCGCCACATAATCGATCACGTCCTTGGCGCTGTCGATCTGGCCGGGCAGGACCAGGTGGCGGATGATGACGCCCTTTTTCAGCAGACCGTTTTCGTCGTATTGCACTGGGCCGACCTGACGGAACATCTCGTCGATAGCGACCTTGGCCACTTCAAAGTAGTTCGGCGCGGAAGAGTAGCGCCGCGCAGGCAGGGAATAAGTGTACTTGAGGTCGGGCAGATACACATCGACGATACCGTCCATGCGATGGAGCGCGTCCAAACTGTCGTACCCATGGGTATTGTAGACGACGGGAATGCGCTTTTGATAGCGCTTGAACGCCTTCTGGATGAAGGGGACGAAGTGCGTGGGGTTGACCAGATTGATGTTATGTGCGCCCTGATCGGCCAACTCGTCGAAGATATCGCGCAGGCGGTCGATATCCACCGGCAGCCCTTTGCGCATGTGACTGATCTCCCAGTTCTGACAGAAGGCGCAGCGCAGGGAACATCCCGCGAAAAAGATCGCGCCCGATCCGTTGGTGCCGCTGATGCACGGCTCCTCCCATTTGTGCAGCATGACTTTGGAAAGAACGGCCGTTTCGCCCATGGAACAGAAGCCGGTTTCGTTTTCGGCACGGTCTGCGCCGCAGCGATGACCGCATAGCATACAATTCATGTTTGGTCCTCCTGACTTGATTTCAACTTCTTTATACTAGCACAATCCCCGGCGGCTTTCAATGCTTTGCGCGGGGCAAACAGGGCGGTGGATCAGTCGCGCACGCTGTGCCGAAGGGAACGAGATAAGATGGGGAAAAGGGGGGATGAAAATGGATCATCGAGACGCATTGAAAATTGCGATCGAGCGGTTGGAAAAGCGCTGTGCGGAATGCGAGGAAAACGACGAGCTGCTGATGAAGCTGGTTTCCTGCCTGTGCAAGGCGCTGGAGACGCGGGAGAAGCTGGGGGAGGACAGTGGCCGAATGGAGATCGTGCTGCGCGGCGCGCCCGGCGGGGAGGAGGCGCGATGAAGCTGGAGATGGACTATTTGCCCACGCGCAGGCAGCGAGCCTTCCACGAAAGCCGGGAGGACGAGGTGCTCTACGGCGGCGCGGCGGGCGGCGGCAAATCCTGCGCGGTGGTGATGGACGCTTTCTTTCGCTGCGCACGGCATCCGGGTACGGTGGCGTATCTCTTCCGGCGCACCTATCGAGAATTGGAAGATACGCTGATTGCGGAAGCCATCCGCCGTATTCCTGCGCAGGTTTATCGTTACAGCGCCTCTGCGCACGAGATGCGGCTGGTCAACGGGTCATGTCTGCGCTTTCGGCACTGTCAGAACGAAGCGGATCGGTTTCAGTATCAGGGCGCGGAGATCCACTGGCTTTACATCGACGAGCTGACACATTTTACCAAAGCGATTTACGACTTTCTGCGTTCCCGCGTGCGTGCGGAGGCGAGCCTGGGCATACGGCCTGTGGTGCGCTGCACCTCCAACCCCGGCGGCGTGGGGCACGCATGGGTTAAGGCGCGGTTCATCGACCCGGCGCCGCCCAACAAAACTCGCCGCGAACGCATCGAGGCGCCGGGGGTTCATGGCACGCGGACGCTGCGGTATATTCCGGCGCGCGTACAGGACAATCCACACCTTTCAGCACGATATCGACTGGAATTGGCCTCCAAGCCTGCGGCGCTGAGGGACGCGCTGCTTTACGGGCGCTGGGATGCGTTCGAAGGGCAGGTGTTCACCGAATGGCGTGACGATCCCAAGGGCTACAAATCCGGACACAATACGCATGTGGTGCGGCCGTTTGCGGTGCCTGCGTCGTGGCGGCGTTTTCGCTCTTTCGACTTCGGGTACACGCGGCCTTTTTCAGTTGGATGGTGGGCGATGGATGAGCGCGGGGTGCTCTATCGTTACCGTGAATGGTACGGCTGCACGGGCACGTCCAACGAGGGTTTGCGCCTGACACCGACGGAGATCGCGCGGCATATCGCGGGGATAGAGCGCGCGGAGGAACCGGGACGGCACATCACGGGCTATGCCGATCCGTCGATTTGGGACGGTTCGCGGGGGGAGAGCATCGCGGCACAGATGCAGCAAGAAGGGGTCTATTTCCTGCCTGCGGAAAACGCGCGCCTACCGGGGCTGATGCAGGTGCATCGCAGGCTGGCCTTCGATGAAAACGGCGTGGCGGGCGTGCAGGTCTTTTCCACCTGTCGCGACAGCATCCGTACGCTTCCTTCGCTCTGCTACGATCCGCAGAAATGCGAGGACGTCGATACTGCGGCGGAGGATCACATTTACGACGAGTGGCGCTATCTCTTTATGGCGCATCCGCTGCCCGCACCGAAACCCAAACCGAGATTGCGCAAGTATTCTCCTCTGGATTAAAAAGAAGGGGGAGAGGACAAAAGAAAACGCCTGAGAGTTTTATGCTCTCAGGCGTTTTTATAACTTGCTTATCGATTAGGCCTTGCCATCGATGTCGTCAGCGGGCTTCTCAACGGGCTTGGGGGTGTGGAAACCGTCATAGATGCCGGTCTTCTCTTCCGCCTTCAGCGCGTCGCCGTTGGTGTCCAGACCGTCGAAGGTGCCAACCTTTTCCTCAGCTTCCAGAGCCTTGGTTTCACGGTTCAGACCATCAAACTTGCCGGGATTTTCTTCAGGCTTCAGAGCCTCGCCCTTGGTGTCCAGACCATCGTACTTGCCGGGCTTGACTTCTTCTTCCAGAGCCTTGGTTTCGCGGTTCAGGCCGTCGAACTTGCCGACCTTTTCTTCGGGCTTCAGGGCCTCGCCCTTGGTGTCCAGACCATCGAACTTGCCGACTTTCTCTTCGGGCTTCAGAGCCTCGCCCTTGGTGTCCAGGCCGTCGAACTTGTCAGCCTTCTCGGCAGCTTCCAGAGCGGTCTTGACGCGATCCAGACCATCGAAGAAAATCTGGTCGGTGGTGGTGCCTTTTTCTTCGCCGTCATAGACAAAACCGGTGTAGTTGTCGGCAAAAGCGGTGATGGTCACCATAGACAGGGCCAATACGATGATCAGCACAGGCAGCAGGGATTTGATCAGAGACTTTTTCATGACAATGACTCTCCTTGCAAATGTTTTTTCATGGCGGGGGCCATGGGATGCAAAATGGGAACAATTCCGCTGCCGCTCTCGTCTATGTGGTGTAAGGTGAACAGAGACGCAGGAGCAGTTACAAAATTGTTACAGATAGAATAACACACTTTTCGGACAATTACAATATCCCACGGCAAAATTTTGGCTATTTTGTTTCAGGGGAGTGAAGCGTCCTGCGCTCCTGTTCGTCACATACCCGCCCGTTGGTAGGCGGGTATGTGACTTTTTGGCGCTTTTTCGGGCGGTTCGGGGTAAATCAGAGGGCGCGGCGCACGATGCGGCAGCCATGCGGGGGCAGGGTAAAGGAGGCCAGCTCCTCGCCGGTGAAGAAATCGCGGCCTTCGATCGTCACAGATTTGTCATCGGGCGTAAAATTCATCACAAAGGTGAAGGCTTCCTTGCCGTCGGTGCGGGTAGCCGCGTTCACGCCGTAGGGCATGGGCAGGGTCGAGATGTGCATCTCGCCGAGCAGCCCCGCATAAAAATCGGTGAAGAACTTTTCTTCAAAGCGTGCGGCAAGATAGAACGCGCGGCCTTTGCCGAATTCGTTTACAGTCACGGCGGGCATACCGGCGTAGAAATCGCTGTCATAGCCGGTCAGCTGTTTGGCGGTGCGCAGATGGATCAGTTCGGCGTAGTCGGTCAGCTTGTAGGTATTGCCGTTCAGCTGCACGCTGTTTTCCATGCCCGGCATCAGCACGTCGATTTCCTCCGCCCAGATGCCCAGCGCGTCGGTCAGCGGACCGGGGAAGCCGCCCAGGAAGCAAAGGTCGCTCTCGTTGACCCAGCCGGTGCCGTAGGTCGTCACAAAGGTGCCGCCGTTTTTCACGAATTCCTCCACACGCTTGGCAAAATCGCCGCGCAGCATGTAGGAGAACGGCGCGATGACCAGATCGTGCCCGGAGAAATCACGGGTCTGATCCAGAATGTCCACATCCGCGCCCAGCGACCAGAGCGCCTTGTAGTGATCCATCACGGTATCGACATACTTTTTATCTACATTGTTGAATCCCTGCGCATCTTCCAGCGCCCAGCGGTTTTCCCAATCGTAGATCAGTGCCACGCGCGCCGGAGCGGTCGTGCCAACGATCTCGTCCATTTGGGCAAGAGCTTTGCCCACTTCGGCAATCTCGCCGAATACGCGGGTGTGCTCATGGCCGCAGTGATCGACCACAGCGCCGTGGAGCTTTTCGGAGGAGCCGCGGCTCTTGCGGAACTGGAAGTACTGCACGGAATCCGCGCCGTGGGCGACGGCCTGCATGGATTGCAGGAAATGCACGCCGGGGCGATGCAGGCGGGCATAGGGACGCCAGTTGGTCGCGGAGGGGCAGCTCTCCATCAGGAAGAAGGGCTTGCCGTCCTTAAGACCGCGCGTCAGGTCGTGCTCGAAGGCGAAGAACTGCGCGGTCTCTACGTCGTTGAGCGTGCTTTCCCACTGGGGATAGCTGTCCCAGCAGGCAAAATCCATCACCTCCGCCAGGCGGTAGTAGTTGATGCCGGGGTAGATGCCCATCAGGTTCGTGGTGCAGGGAATATCGGGTGTGATGCGCTTGAGCGGTTCCACCTCGATCTGATACCATTTGACGAACTGCTCGGTGGTGAAGCGCTTCCAATCGAGCTTTTGCGCGTGCACGGACTGCTCGCCGATGGAGGAGGGAGATTCGACCTGAGACCAGTCGGTATAGGTGTGGCTCCAGAACGAGGTCCACCAGGCCTGATTGAGCGCGTCCAGCGTGCCGTATTTTTCCTTCAGCCAGGTGCGGAAATTCTCCTGACAGGCGGGGCAATGGCATTCGCCGCCGAACTCGTTGCTGATGTGCCAGCCGCCCAGCGCGGGATGGTCTTTATAGCGCTCCGCCAGCAGGGTATTGATTTCCTGCACCTTGGTGCGGTATACTTTGCTAGACAGGCAGTGATTGTGACGGCCGCCGTGGAGCTGTTTGACACGCTTTTCATCGACGCGCAGCACCTCGGGGTACTTTTGGCTCATCCACGCGGGACGCGCGCCGGAGGGCGTGGCCAGGATCGCGGTGATGCCGTTTTCGGCCATTTTGTCCATGATCTCGTCCAGCCAGGTGAAGTCGTAAACGCCCTCTTCCGGCTCCAGAGCTGCCCAGGAGAAAATGCCGACGGAAAGCTCGTTGATGCCCGCCAGCTTCGCCAGGCGCATGTCCTCGTTCCAGATGACGTCCTTCATGGCGATCCACTGATCGGGGTTGTAATCGCCGCCGTGAACCATGTGCGGCACTTTGGGCAGAATCGGGGGATATTTCATAAAAGATAACCGCCTTTCCTGTGTTGTGCAGTGTCTGTAACCTGATTTTAGCAGAACCTTTCGAGGATTTCAATCGTTTTCGGGGAGAAAGGGAACGATAGACTGTTGTGAAAAAAACACTCTTTCAAAAAGCAAGGAGGCCTGGTAAGCAAGATGTGCGGTATTGTCGGGTATATTGGAAGCAAAAACGTCACGGAGATCCTGATGGACGGCCTGACGAGATTGGAATACAGAGGATATGACTCCGCGGGCGTCGCGGTGCTGGAAAACGGAAAGATCAATGTGGTCAAGGCGCAGGGACGCTTGCAGGCGCTGCGCGAAAAGCTCGAAAAACATCCGCTGACCGGGCATATCGGTATCGGCCACACCCGCTGGGCGACCCACGGCGAGCCTTCGGATGAAAACAGCCACCCGCATCTTTCCCAGTCGGAAGAAATCGCCGTGGTGCATAACGGCATCATCGAAAACTATGCGCCCCTGCGCCAGCGGCTGGCGAATAAGGGCTATCATTTTATCAGCCAGACCGATACCGAGGTTTTTGCGCAGCTGCTTGAAGAGACGCTGGGCAGCCATAACGATATTCTCACCGCTGTGCGCGCCGCGCTGGAGAAGATCGAGGGCTCCTACGGCCTGGGCGTGCTCTGCTCCCGCTTCCCGGACCGCATCATCGCCGCCCGCAAGGACAGCCCCCTGATCGTGGGTCTGGGTGAGGACGGCAACTATATTGCTTCTGATATTCCTGCGATTCTGCCCTATACCCGCAGGGTCTATCTACTGGAGGAGGGGGAAATGGCGCAGGTGTTTGCCGATCACGTCGAGATTTATGACATGGACGGCGAGCGCGTGGAAAAGGAAGTCTATGAAGTCACCTGGTCGGTGGACGCGGCGGAGCGGGGCGGATACCCGCACTTCATGCTCAAGGAAATTTACGATCAGGGACGCGCCATGCGCGACACCATCAGCCCGCGCGTGAAGTCCGGCCGCTTTGATCTGACCGAGGCAGGACTGAGCGACGATGTGCTTAAAAACGTGCGCCGCGTGGTCATTACGGCCTGCGGCACTGCGTCCTATGCCGGTCAGGTCGGCAGAGTCCTGATCGAAAAGCTCTGCCGCGTGCCGGTGGAGATCGACGTGGCCTCGGAGTTCCGCTATCGCGATCCCATTCTGAATCCGGACGATCTTTTTATCGTCGTCAGTCAGTCGGGCGAAACGGCGGATACGCTGGCGGCGCTGCGCCTTGCAAAGTCCCGCGGCTGCCGCGTGCTGGCGATCACCAATGTGGTCGGCTCCACCATCGCACGGGAGGCGGATCATGTGCTTTATACCTGGGCGGGTCCGGAGATTGCCGTGGCCTCAACCAAGGCTTATACCACGCAGGTGCTTTGCTTCTATATGATCGCGCTGCACATGGCGCTGGTCAAGGGAAAGCTTTCACAGCCGGAATATGACGCAAGCCTTGCCGAATTTGTCACCCTGCCGGAAAAGGCGGAGGAAATCCTCAAGGACGTGATCAACATCCAGAAGCTGGCGGCGCGGTTTTTCTCGCAGGAGGATATGTTCTTCATTGGCAGGGGGCTGGATAACGCCCTGTGCATGGAAGCGTCGCTCAAGCTCAAGGAGATTTCCTACATTCATTCTGAAGCCATGGCGGCAGGTGAGCTCAAGCACGGCACCATCGCCTTGATCGAGCCGGGCCGTCTGGTTGTGGCGATGTGCACGCAGACCGCTACGATGGATAAGCTCTATTCCAACATCCGCGAGGTGCTCACGCGCGGCGCAGTGGTGCTGACCATCGGCTATGAAGACAGTGAGAGAGAAAAAGAGATCACGGAATACCGCATCACCATCCCGCGGGTATCCGATCTGTTTGCGCCGGCGCTGGCGGTGATTCCTGCGCAGCTCTTTGCGTATTATTGCGCGATCCAGCGCGGCTATGATCCCGATAAGCCCAGAAACCTTGCAAAATCCGTCACGGTGGAATAAAATAAAAAGAAATCAAACTAAAGGGAAGGAAGAGCGTTTATGAACAACAAAGCCATCATCGACATGATTTCCTACTACAAGGACGAACCCATGGTGCAGCACACCCTCAAGGTCTTTGGCTACGCGCAGGCGATTGCCGCGGGCGAGGGCATTGAGGGGAGCGAAAAAGACATCATCGAATACGCGGCGCTGTTCCACGACGTGGGCATTCCGGCGGGTATCAGGGAGTGCGGCTCCGGCGCGGGTCCCATCCAGGAGCGCCTGGGCGCGCCGATCGCCATGGAGCTGGCAAAACCCTATCTGTCGGCCGAACAGGTCGAGCGCGTGGGGTATCTGGTGGGGCATCATCACTCCTTCGGCGTCAAAGGGCAGCGCGATTTGCAGGTGCTCTTCGAAGCGGATTGGCTGGTCAACCTCGTGGAGTCTGCGGGAAAATATAAGCCGGAGGTCGTCTATGAAAAGCATTTCGTCACTGAAACCGGCAGGCAGTTCTTCCGCTGGTTGATGACGAAGGAAAAGGAATAAAGAGAAAATGGCCTGCTTGTATGTGGTGGGCACGCCCATCGGAAACCTTGGCGAAGTCACGCCGCGCGCGCGGGAAACGCTGGAAAAATGTGATGTGATTCTGGCGGAGGACACCCGCGTGACGATGAAGCTGCTTTCGGCGCTCGGCATCGAAGGCAAGCGGCTGATCTCCTGCTATCAGCACAATGAAGCCGGGCGCGCCCGGCAGATCGTGCAGAAGATGCTGGAGGAGGATCTGAATGTCGCCATGGTCACGGACGCGGGTACGCCCTGCATCTCCGACCCCGGCTGGCGCGTGGCGGACGCGGTTTCCCGTGCGGGCATTCCCGTGCAGCCCGTCTCCGGTCCCACCGCCGTGGCGGACGCGCTCTCGGTTTCGGGGCTGGATGTCGAAAGCTACGCCTTTTTCGGCTTTTTGCCCAGAGAAGGGCGCGAACGGGACGATGCCTTTGCGCGCATCCGTAAATGCGGCGCGGCTGTGGCTGTGGTCTACGAATC
>CAJJNQ010000017.1 GCA_905193155.1 uncultured Christensenella sp. | reverse complement strand
TTAGTTATAGTACCACAGTCTCTTCTTCGTGTCAACACCTTTTTGAAAGTTTTTTCGCTTTTTCTTTATTCTTTTTCGTATATACGAACATTGTTCTGTAGTTTTCATTATCATTCGCAGTATATTCCGAACAATAATAAGGAAGAACCGATTCCTATATGGAAATCAGTTCTTCCACCGCAATCCTTTGGGCACATGATTCTTGATCTGCCCGTTCGATCCTTTGCCCCAGCCAAGCGCAAGACCCTCGTAACTCACCAAGCCCCACCCGGAAAAATCTCCCGGCAGGGTCTCTCCCCGCAGGAACTTCAGTGCATCTTCCCTGGACACATCCACTCGATTCTTCACCTGAGCACTCTCCGCAGCCAGGGCCAGCGCATGCGCCGGTTCCATGCGGCCGGATGCCAGCCGTCCAATCTGCACTCCGGCGCGCAAAATCCGCAAGCCGGTCATTTGCGGCATCTCTTCCGGCAATGCGTAAATCCACTCTCCCTGAACGAAAGATTTTCTCACCGCATATTCCGGCATGACTTCTGACAAGAACTTCCCGCAGCGCACATCGAGTTTCTCACCCTCCATCGGTTCGAGGAAGCTTTCTTCGGTGCCCTTCTTGCGCAGCCGCGCCAGAAAATGGCCCTCACCGCGCAGTTGGTGCGGATAGAGATGCGCCATGCCTCCCCTGCACGGGACGCCGTGCAAACTCAGGGAGTCATCCAGTTCAAAGTCCGGATGCGTTTCCAGGAACGCAGCGATAGTTTCTTCATTCTCTATATGATTATAAGTACAAGTGGAATAAACCATCGCGCCGCCGCCCTTGAGGCAGTGCGCAGCGCTTTCAAGGATTTCCAGTTGGCGCTCATGGCACATCTGCGGTGCATCCTCACTCCACTGCGAGATCGCGTCCGGGTCGCGGCGGAACATCCCCTCTCCGGAGCAGGGCGCGTCCACCAGCACCGCATCAAACCACGCGCCGAAGGCCGCGGCAATGCGGGCAGGCTTTTCATTGAGCACCACAGCGTTGGTCACGCCCATGCGCTCTATGTTTTCCAACAGAATGCGGGCGCGTGCAGGGTGAATCTCGTTGGTGACGAGTACACCTTTCCCTGCAAGATGATCCGCAATCTGCGTGCTCTTGCCGCCCGGCGCAGCGCACAGATCGAGCACCCGCATGCCGGGCTGCACGCCCAGCGCTTCCACCGGTGCCATAGCGGACGGCTCCTGCAAATAATACGCCCCCGCTGCGTGCAGCGGTTCTTTGCCCATGCGTAGGCCGTTCGGCACGTAGTATCCCGTCCGGCACCAGGGAACCGGCTCAAAATCCGCGTCCGGCTTCCAGCCCTTGCGGGAGCTGACGCGCAAACCGACGCTGCTTTCTTCATTATAAGTAGAAAAGAAAGCCGGCGCATCGGCGCCCAGCTCTCTTTCCATCTGCTGCACAAAAGCGCGCGGCAGTTTTTCCATGCTCTTCTCCTCCGGCCTCAACGTTTGCCGCCGACCTTGTCAAGATCCACGCCCAGCGCCTTCAGCTCTTCTTCGCTCTTTTCGACATTCGGATAGTAAGACTCGTACAGCACGCCGCCCTCCAGCGCGTAATCGCCCAGCGCCGCAGGGATTAGGAAACTGTCGCCCGCCTTGTATTGGCGTTCGCCGCCCTGCCAGATCACCCTGCCGGGTGCGACCGCCGTATAGGCATAGAATCGCGTGCCGTCAGTGTGCAGCGGCATACGGCCGGTGGGCGTGATGCGTTCCAGTGCAAAGCAGGGATCAAGAATCATCATCTCGCGCAGGCCGCCTTCCACCTCGATCTTCACGCCCTGCATGGGTTTTCCGCCCTGCTTGGGGTCGATAACGTCCAACGACTTTTCCATATGAAGCTCCGCATTGCGTCCCCAGGCGTAAAGGCGATAGGTGCGATCAGAGGACTGCTGTACTTCATAGATCAGCATATTTGCGCCGATGGCGTGCACCGTTCCGGCGGGAATATAGAGCACATCGCCCACCCGGACGTCCACTTTCTTCAAGTGCTGCTCCAAGCGGCCTTCCTTGATTTCACTGCGCAGCGTGGGCACGTCGCAGTCGATGCCGAAGATCAGCTGCGCGCCGGGTTCGCAGTCGAGCACCACCCACGCCTCGGTCTTGCCATAGGGGTCGCCCTCCACGCGCTGCGCGTACTCATCGTTGGGATGCACCTGCACCGACAGCCACTCGCGCGCGTCGATGAGTTTAATCAGCAGCGGGAACGCACCGTGAACCTCGGTGCCGATCAAGTCGGCTCCGTACTTTTCGATCATCTGCGGCAGTGTCAGTCCCCCGCAGGCAGAAAGGCCCATGGGGTGCGCCGAGACCTCCCAGCTCTCGCCGGTATGATCGGAAGGGATGTCCTTCCCGTAAACGCTGCGCAGCCGCGTGCCGCCCCAGTCCTTGATGTTGAAATAAGGTTCCATAAAGAAAGGTTTCAGTTGACTCATTACCGTCATCCCCCTTTCGGCTTTTCACCCTATTAGGATAGCATTATCGGTCTTTTTTTGCAATCAATCCCGCCCTTGACCGGGCGCTTAAAAAAATTTGAAATTAGTGCTTGACAAACCAAGCAGGATGTTGTATTCTAATTAAGCACTTGGGAGTGCGTTGTGAGCTCGTAGCTCAGCTGGATAGAGTGTTTGACTACGAATCAAAAGGTCGTGGGTTCGAATCCCTCCGGGCTCGCCAGAATCGGATACCGAATTTCGGTGTCCGATTTTTTTGCATGTTTACATGCTTAATGAAAAGAAGGTTCCCGCAAGAAACCTTCTTTTCATTATTTCAGCTGCCCAACCGCAGTTTGAAGAGCACCACGCCGCCGATCATCAGCGCCACGCCAGCAAACTGATTCCAGTGCAGCGGCACTTTTTCCGCGCCCATCCAGCCGAAGGCGTCGATCAGTGCCGCAACCGTCAGCTGCGCAATCAGAATCGTGGAAATTGCAATCGTGGGCGACAGGCCGCCGATGGCCAGCATCACCGTCACCGTGATCACCAGCCCCAATGCGCCGCCCAGCAGCGTGTATTTCGGCGTCTGCCCCAGCTTGGCAAAATCCCCCTTGCCCAATATCCACACCGCCAGAAGCGACAGGATAAAGGCCGTTCCCTGCACCCAGGCGTTGGATTCATACAGACCGATTTTTTCCGACAGACGGGTGTTCATCACGCCCTGCACGCTCATGGCCGCGCCCGCGATCACCGCAAAAAGAAACCCCACTGCGCACCCCTTCTTTCCCGCATTTTTCCCGTTTATCATGGACAAAACCGACCTGTTTTATGCGGCGGCGCGCGTTTGACATCCGCTGGGCGTTGTGTTATGCTAAAGTAAATCTGTATCGCAACGAAATTGCGGTTTCCCCGCTCTGTTTCGGCAGAGCAGATTCATGGTTCAGACGATGCCTTCCGAGAGCATCAGGGGGCGTTTTTTATTTTGAGGAGGAATCAACCAACATGGGCAAGATCATACTGACCGGCGACCGCCCGACCGGGCGCCTGCACATCGGGCATTACGTCGGCTCTCTGCGCCGCCGCGTGGAATTGCAGAACAGCGGCAAATTTGAAAAGATCTACATCATGATCGCAGACGCGCAGGCGCTGACCGATAACTTCAGCAACCCGGAAAAGGTGCGCAGCAACATCGTGGAAGTGGCGCTGGACTACATGGCCTGCGGCATCGACCCGGCAAAGTCCACCATCTTCATCCAGTCCCAGATCCCGCAGCTGGGCGAATTGACCTTCTACTATCTGAACCTCGTGACGCTGGCGCGTCTGGAACGCAACCCCACCGTAAAGAACGAGATCAAGATGAGGGACTTCGGCGCAAGCATTCCGGCGGGCTTCCTGTGCTACCCCGTGAGCCAGACAGCGGACATCACCGCCTTCATGGCGGACACCGTGCCCGTGGGTGAAGACCAGCTCCCCATGCTGGAACAGACCCGCGAGATTGTGCGCAGCTTCAACAATTTCTATGGTCCGACACTGGTGGAGCCTACCGCCGTACTGCCCGATAACGCTGCTTGCCTGCGCCTGCCCGGCACCGACGGCAGCGCGAAGATGAGCAAATCCCTGGGCAATTGCATCTATCTTTCCGACGAACCCGACGAGATCCGCACCAAGATCATGAACATGTACACCGACCCCAACCACCTGCGCGTTTCCGACCCCGGCAACACGAAGGACAACCCGGTGTTCATCTACCTGACGGCCTTCTGCCGCGACGAGCATTTCGAGCGCTATCTGCCCGATTACGCCAACCTGGACGAGCTCAAGGCGCACTATGAGCGCGGCGGCTTGGGCGATGTGAAGGTCAAGAAGTTCCTCAACAACGTGCTTCAGGAGACGCTGGAGCCCATCCGCACCCGCCGTGCAGAGCTGGCCAAGGATATCCCCGCCGTGATGGAAACCCTGCGCGCCGGCAGCGAGGTGGCGCGTCAGGCCGCCGAGGAAACCATGCGCCGCGTCAAGCACGCCATGCGCATTGACTATTTCGGCTAATACCCATAAAAATCTCAACGACCGCAGCGAAGCACTTCGCTGCGGTCGTTTTTTATGCCTTCCCCTGCACGAAACACGCAGTATCCTATCAGAAAACGCGGAGAACCATCGTCATGATTCGGAAATTAGAGCCAGCCGATCCGGACAGAGTCGGCGATCTCCGGCTGAACACAAATCTTTAAGCGCTTTCTTTCCTCCGAATGCCGGAAGCGCAATCTTGCCCCGGTGCAAGAGCTGCTGCCGCAGGCAGAGGTCTATATCTATGAAAACGCCGGGAAAGTGCAGGGCGTCATCGGGTTGGACGGAAAGCACATCGAAGGTCCTTTTGAAAAGCGGAAAACCTGGGCTTTGTCTGAATGTGTACCAAAAAACACGCAGGCAATATATTTTTATCAACGCGAGGGCTTCAAAATCCGGCACGAAGGATTTGATGAAGCCGCCGGAGTTCTGATGCACATCGCGTTCAAACGCAGACTTGTTTTTTCGCGCCTTCCGGTGTAAAATCAATGTTAACAAGGCAGAATACCGCACAGGAGGGAACCTTTATGCTCAAGGAATGGGAATTCGGCCGGGACAATCGAAACAAGGCCGATTGCAAGGCGCTGCTCAAAGCGCGCCGCGAGGAACTGGCTGGTTTGCAGCTCCGGCTCAAGGAGGCCCGCCTGCCCGTCATCGTGCTGCTGGAAGGCTGGGGCGCAGCGGGCAAGGGCAGCGCCATCCGCTCACTGATCAAAGAGCTGGATCCGCGCTTTTACAAAGTGCTGTGCGTCGGCATGCCCACGGAAGAGGAACAGCGCTGGCCTTTCCTGAAGCGGCACTTCGCCTCCATCCCGGAGGAGGGCAAGCTGCTCTTTCTCGATTCCGGCTGGATGGATGAAACCGTTCGTCTGCGCCTGCGCGGCGATCTTTCCGACGCAGAATACGCTCGGCGGCTGGAGAGCATCAACACCTTTGAGCGGCAACTGACCGCGGGCGGCTATCTTCTGGTCAAATTCTTTTTCCACTTGGACGCAGAAAGCCAGCTGCACCGCCTGCAAAAGCTTGATCGCGACAAGGACACCGCCTGGCGCGTCAGCGAAAACGACTGGCGGCAGAACAAGAACTACGACCGGACGCTCGCTGCGTTCGACGACTATCTTGAGGCAACCAGCCCCACCTGGGCACCCTGGAAGATACTCGACGGCGCACAGGACTCCGTCAAGACCCAGCTGGACGCAGCGGACTGGCTGTGCCGCAGCATCGAAAACGCTCTTAAATCCCGCCCCGTGCCCGTGCAGCCCGAGCGCAGCTGGCCGCTGATCGCGATGCCGCGCCTTGCGGACGTGAAACTGGACAAGACGGTGTCAGAAGAAAAATACGAAGAGCAGCTCAAAAAGTACCGTGAACGTCTGGCGGCGCTGCACAACGAACTTTACCGCAAAAAGGTGCCAGTCGTGATCGTCTATGAGGGCTGGGACGCGGCGGGTAAGGGCGGCAACATCAAGCGCCTGGCCTCTGCGCTCGACCCACGCGGCTACGAGGTGCTGCCCATTGCCAGCCCCACGCCGGACGAAAAGCACCGTCAATACCTCTGGCGCTTCTGGACGCGCCTGTCCAAGACCGGACACATCGCCATCTTCGACCGCAGCTGGTACGGCCGCGTGATGGTGGAGCGTTTGGAAGGCTTCTGCACCGAGACGGACTGGAAACGCGCTTACGACGAGATCAACGAATTTGAGCGCGAGTTGACCGATGCCGGCACGGTGGTCATCAAGTTCTGGGTGCAGATCGACAAGGACACCCAGCTGGCACGCTTTACCGAGCGTCAGAACACCCCCGCCAAACAGTGGAAGATCACCGACGAGGACTGGCGCAACCGTGAAAAGTGGGACGCCTACGAAGAAGCTGTCAACGAGATGCTGGAACGCACCAGCACCGAAAACGCCCCCTGGCACATTCTGGAATCAGTGGACAAAAAATACGCCCGTCTCAAGGCCATCCGCATCGTGATGGATGCCATCGAGCGCGCATTGTAAAAGAAGCAAAGGCCGCCCCTCTACCGTCGGGACGGCCTTATTTTATAGAGTTTCATCTTTCACCAGAGCGCGAATGGGCTTACAGCTCCCGCCGTTGCACGCTTCCTCGGAAACGCTGCACGCCGCAACACCGATATGCAGGCTTACAAGCGCTTCCAGCACGATACAGTCCCCTGCCTTGGAAACAGGCGGACAAATCGTGGGCTTTCCATCCGCTTCCAGCTTGGTATTCATAAAGAGGTTCAGCGACCGGATGATGGGACGGCGTCGCTCTATGTGTCCATTGATGTTGTCATAGCAGTTGGGATGCCCTTCGCCATTCCAATAGAAAAAGTCATAGGTTCCCTCCGGCAGCCGGGGAAGAGCAGATCATGCCGCCCCGCATCGTCCCGCACGACGCGCGGCAGCGGGCGATAGAGGTTGGAATAGACGATATCCCCCACTTTCAGGCGCAGCGATTCATTACAGTCAATTGTGACCGCTGTGGAAAGGAACTCCTCCGGATTGTCTGTGCATTCGGCAAAAATCTGCCGCCTGTCCGCCCCGAGCGTCGATGACCGCAATCTTCTGCCCGGCGCTTACGTCGATTCTTCTCCCGATGGACGTGGAAATCCATATCCCCTGCGCCATCGCTGCCGCCTCCCGAAATTCATAGAAAAAGCGCGGCGACTTTCTGTAAAGTCACCGCGCTTTCTGGTGGGGTTAAATGGACTCGAACCATCGACCTTCACGATGTCAACGTGACACTCTAACCAACTGAGCTATAACCCCGTTGCTCTATCTATTATACACATTTTCAGAAAGATTGCAAGTCCCAATTTACATTTTTCAAAAACTTTTTTATAAAGCCCTTGATTCCAGGACTTTTTGTGCTATACTGTATTCGTAATCGAAAGGAGGTCGTTACCCATGAAATCGGTTACCATTCATCTGTCCTTGGCGGAAAACGTGAAGGATTTTGTCAACATCGTCAGCAAGTACCCCTACGACATCGATCTTCGTTCCGGTCGCCATGTTGTTGATGCAAAGTCCATCTTGGGCATCTTCAGCCTTGATCTGAACAAACCCATCACCATGGAAGTCTACGAAAACAACTGCGACGACCTGCTCGCGGAGATCAAGCCTTTCATCGTGTAACCTTTTCCCCGAGGCGCCCATGAAAACGGGCGTCTTTGTTTTTTATTCCGACGAATTTACGCGGCGGCAACACAATCCTCCGCGCAATCTGCTATACTGTTTATCACAATTGCACAGACGGTTCGTGACCATCCCGTCGTAAAACAAAACTACGGATCTTCCGCTGCGGCGCTTTTTCTCTTTGAGGTAGGGCGTTGTGCGGTTTGTTTTGCGCTCCGGGCGGGAAAGGCGAGTCCAATCGTCTTTCCCGCCTTTGGTCTGTGTGCAAAATTCATTGTGCAAAGGAGAATCCCTATGTCCCCCCTATCCAAACCCGTCCGCCGCCTGGTGCGCGGCGCGCTGATCGCCGCCATTTACGCGGTGCTCTGCATCGTCCTTCAGCCCATTTCCTTCAGCGAAATCCAGTTCCGCGTCAGCGAAGCGCTGACCGTGCTGCCCATCCTGATGCCGGAGGCCATCCCCGGCCTGTTCATCGGCTGCCTCGTGTCCAACCTGATCGGCGGCGCGGGCATCATGGACATCATCTTCGGCTCGCTGGCGACGCTGATCGCTTCGCTGCTGACTTATCTGCTGCGCAAGCAGCCCGCCTGGATCGCCCTGCTGCCCGTGGTGGTGGTCAACGGCCTGATCGTGGGCTGGGTGCTGAACGCGGCCTACGGCGCGCCGCTGCTGCTGTCGATGTGCACTGTGGCGCTGGGGCAGGCCGTGGTCTGCTATGTGCTGGGGCTGCCGCTGCTGCACCTGTTTCGCAAGCGCATCCCGGAAAAATATTATAAATAAGCAGGAAAGAGGAGCCGCAAAGCTCCTCTTTTTCTGTTTGTTTTACGCGGCAAAGAGCTGTACCCAGTGCGCCGTGCCCGCCGCATCGAGATAATAGCCTACGCCGATGGATGTAAAGTTCGCATTCAGTATGTTTTTGCGGTGCCCCGCGGAGTTCATCCAGCCCTCCATGACGCGCCGGGGCGTGATGGAGCCCTTGGCGATGTTCTCCCCGCAGGCGACATAGACAATCCCCCGTTCCTTGAGAACGGTGAAACCGTTTGTGCCGTCAGGGCGAGTGTGCGAGAAGGACTGCGCAATCTCCTGCGCACGCACCTGTGCGGCAGTGCAAAGCGCTGCATCGGTTTTCAGATCCGCAAGTCCTGCGGCAGCGCGCTCCTGATTGACCAGATCGATCACCTGCCGGGCATATTCGTTCAGCCGGGCGCTCTCGCTGCCGCTGTCATCCGGCTGCTGCGACTCCGACGGCCCCTGCGCGGGCACATCAAAGAGATCATCATAGCCGGAGCACGCATTCTGTGTGGGGCAGGGCATGCAGACATTCTGCACACAGTCGATACGATCCGCTGCGCACCGGGCAGTGAAATTTTCCTGCACCGGGCAGGCGACAGGCGCGCAGGCAATGGCTGCGCTGGTTAGAATTGCTGCAATTTTCATCATTTGGATCAACCTCCTTTTTGTTTTTTACAGCTTATCACTCAAAACCCATGCTTTTCAATGGAAGTATTCCCCATACAAATCAAAAATTGTGAAATTTCCTTGCATTTCAGTATGTTGGTAATATTTGCAGGGTCATGAAGCTTTAACTTGCACCAATCCCCCGCATGGGCTACAATGAGGGCATCAATACGCATTGGGAAAGGTCGTATTTCGTCATGAACAAGCCCAATATCGCCGTCGCTTCGCTGATCTACGGCGATCCCGGTATACCGGGTTTCAACTATACCAACGCCGTGCTGCGCGTCGGCGGCCGCCCCTTTATGGTCAGCAATGTGGACAGCGCCGAGGAAGCTCAATATATCTACGATCACTTCGACGGTCTGCTGCTCACCGGCGGCTGCGACCTGACGGGGAAAACGCTGGGCGTGCCCGCGCACCCGGAGGCCGAATGCGTGCCACAGGAACGCGACGACACCGAGATCCTCCTGGCCCGCACCTTCATGGCGGGGGACAAGCCGATCCTGGCCATTTGCCGCGGCGAACAGACGCTCAACGTCGCCATGGGCGGCACGCACTGCCAGCATATCTTCGACCGGCCGGAGGTCCATATCGAGCATCAGAACAAGCTCACGCGCCACAGTGTGTTCCTCAAGCCCGATACGATGCTTTCCGCCATCTTCGGCGGGGCGCACACGCTGCGCGTCAACTCCACGCATCATCAGGCGGTGGAAACCCTCGCGCCGATCTTTACGCTGGATGCGCTGAGCGAGGACGGCGTGATCGAGGCCTATGAATACGGCGACCGCGTGCTGGCCACCCAGTGGCACCCGGAGCGTCTGCTGGATGAAGGGATGCTGCCCATCTGGCAGTGGTTCATCCGTCGCTGCAATGCCAAAAAAGAGGAGGATTCGCTGTGAAATTTGCCGTCATCGGTTCCGGCACGATTGTAGAAAAATTCATCTCTGCCGGGCGTTTGGTCAAGGATTTTGAGCTCATCGCCGTCTATTCCCGCACCGAGGAGCGCGCGAAGGAATTCGCCGCCGCGCAGGGCGCAAAATACGCCTTCTCCTCGCTGGACGAACTGGCCGCCTGCCCGGAAGTTGAGGCGGTCTATATTGCCAGCCCCAACTATGCGCACTGCGAACAGTCCATTCGGATGCTCTCGGCAGGCAAGCACGTTTTGTGCGAAAAGCCCATGGCGAGCAACGCGCGTGAGGTGCGCCGCATGCAGAGCTGCGCCAAGGAGCACGGCGTGGTGCTGCTCGAAGCGATGAAATCGGTCTTTGAGCCCTCCTTCGATGTGCTGCGCAAGGCGCTGCCGCGGCTGGGCACGCTGCGCCGCGCGACGCTCTCCTACTGCCAGTATTCCTCCCGCTACGACAAGTTCAAGGCGGGCGAGATTCTCAACGCCTTCAACCCGGCGCTGTCCAACGGCGCGCTGATGGATATCGGCGTGTACTGCGTACACCCGGCGGCGCTGCTCTTCGGCATGCCGAAGGCCGTCCATGCCTCCTGCGTCAAGCTCTCCAACGGTGTGGACGGCGCGGGCAGCGCGCTGCTGGAATACGACGGCATGACGGCAGAAGTGCTCTATTCCAAGATTGCGGACGGCGCGCTGGGCAGCGAATTCCAGGGCGAAGCGGGCAGCCTTGTGGTCGATCACATCAGCGTGCCGCAGGAGCTGTCGCTGCACCTGCGCAAGCAGCCCGCCGAAGTGCTGCCCACCGTGCACGAGGTGCAGTCCATGCGCTTTGAAATTGCGGCCTTCCAGCGCATCGCCGCGGGCGAAGAGCCTTGCGAAGAGCATACCCGCGCTTCGCTTATCGCCGCACAGATCATGGATGAGATCCGCTTGCAATGCGGTCTGCATTTCCCGGCAGATGTAGACTGACGCATTTTTTACCCTTTTCGCGTAAATCCGACTTTATGCTCTTGACAAACTCCCTCCCCGGCGCTATACTGTATAAGCTCTCAGTAAGCGCATGGGTCGCTAGCTCAGTTGGTTAGAGCACACGCCTGATAAGCGTGAGGTCGGTAGTTCGAGTCTACTGCGACCCACCAAAAAACCGCCTGTTTCGGGCGGTTTTTTCTATACAAAAAAAGGCTATACTAAACAGATGCCAAATAGGCGGTCTTTTCCACCCGCTGCCCGGCAGACCGCTGCAAACGCGGCCTGCCTTTTTTCGCGGACAAAAGGCGCCTTAAAAAAATTTTTGATTCCCTGCAATAAAACAGCGCCGCCGGGTATTTACTTAGTGAAAGGAGCGAGGAGAGATGCTGATCTGCCTGATTGAGGAACCCGCAAAGCAGCCGCAGCAGGAATTGGAGGACTGCCTTGCCGCACTGGCGGCAGGAGAGACGGACGCCATGGAGCCGCTCTACCGCATCGCCAACCCCGCGGTTTATGCCTTCGCCCTTTCTATCCTGAAAAGCGCCCATGACGCGGAGGACGTCGCGCAGGACTGCTTTGTACGCATCTTTCAGGCTGCGCCGGACTACCGGCCGATGGGCAAGCCCATGGCCTGGATTCTGACCATCGCGCGCAACCTCTGCCTGCAAAAACTGCGGCAGGCAAAGCGCAGCGCCGCCGTTCCCTTTGAGGATTGGGAGACTTTTCTGGGCGCCGCGCCGGGAGACGAAGCCGATCGGCTCATCCTGGATCAGTTCATCCGCGAGTTGGATGAAACCGAACGGCAGCTGGTGGTGCTGCACGCGGTGGCCGGACTCAAGCACCGGGAAATTGCCGCGCTGCTGAACCTTCCGCTGGCCACAGCGCTCTCCCGCTACCACCGCGCCCTCAAAAAGCTCCGTGCAAAATGGGAGGTCGAAGCATCATGACAGAAAAACGCATCCGCAAGGCCTTTGAACACGTCGCTCCCGACCATCTGAACGATGTGATGGAGCAATGCAACGCGCAGAAACAACAGCAGAAAGGAAAAATACTTTCGATGACAAACAAAACCCCCGCCCCAAAGCGCAGCCGTCTTCCCCGCATACTGGCCGCCGCAGCAGCCCTTGTGCTGCTGCTCACCGGCACCGCCGTTTACGGCCTGAACACCCGTGTCTGCGCCACGGTGGCGCTGGACGTCAACCCCAGTATTGAACTGAACGTCAACCGCAGGGAACGCGTCGTCTCCGTCTCCCCCATCAACAACGACGGCAAACAGATATTGGGCGATATGGACCTTACCGGCAGCGATTTGCAGGTTGCGGTCAATGCACTGGTGGGCTCCATGCTCCGCCAGGGCTATCTTTCCGAGCTTTCCAACTCCATCCTCATCAGCGTGGACAGCAGTGATCCCAGCGAAAGCGCCGCTCTTCAGGAAAGGCTGACGCAGGAAGTCGCCGCTTTGCTGGATACAAACAGCTTTTCCGGCGCGGTACTGAGTCAGACCGTAACAACCGACGCAGAACTATCCTCTCTGGCCGAACAATACGGCCTGACGCTGGGCAAGGCGCAGCTGATCCGCCGCATCACGGAAAGCCATCCGCAGCACACCTTTGAGGATCTGGCCGGCCTTTCGGTCAACGAGCTGAATCTGCTGCTCTCCTCCGCCCCGAATGCCGCCGAATCCAGCGCTTCTTCTGCCGTCTCCTCCACGGGTCGCGCCAGCGACCGTGCTTATATCGGCAGCGAGCAGGCTCTGTCCATCGCCTTGACTGCCGCAGGGCTTACCGAAAGCGAGATTGTGCATCCGGAAATCGAAATGGATTACGAACACGGCCGCATGATCTATGATGTCGAGTTCAAAGCCGGCGGTCGAGAATACGACTGCGAGATCGACGCGCTGACCGGCGAGATTCTCAAGGCTGAAACTGAACCGGCTCACGAAGATCACGCCGCCGCGTCCGCATCCGCCGCGCTTCTCAGCGCAGAGAAAGCGCGTGATATTGCGTTGAAGCACGCAGGCGTTGCTTCTTCGGACGTCCGCAGCTGGGACTGCGATCTGGATGACGAGCATGGCCGCAAAGTCTACGAGGTGGAGTTCCAAGCTGGAAACACAGAATATGACTACGAAATCGACGCTGTGTCCGGTGAAATTCTCCAATCCAACGCCGAGCCGCACGATGCACAGCCCAAGGAAACCCATCCCAATACGGATACGGTTTCTTCCGGGCGGCTCAGCGAGAGCGAAGTGCGCAGCATCGTTTTGAAACACGCAAACGTCTCCTCTTCCGAAGTGACGGATTGGGACTGCGAATTGGATACCGACGACGGCGTCACAATCTTTGAGATCGAATTCAAGGCCGGCGGTTACGAATATGACTACGAAGTCAACGCGATGACCGGTTCCATTCTCCAATACGACCGAGAACTGGACGACTGATCCTGTCGGAAAAGCCTCATCCTATTTATCAAAGGATGAGGCTTTTTTCTGCTCACGGCATTGAGACAAATACCGCGGCGCGGATGGGGGAGGCGCGCTGCTGCCCGAACTGTGGGAAGATCATGGAGGAACAGCCCGCCATCATCAACACCAGCATCAACGTCAATTCCATCCGCAGCATCCATGCCGCCGTCGCCACGGGGCGTGCCAAGAACAAATGGGCGGCCTTTGCGCTTTGCCTGTTCGGCGCGCACAAGTTCTGCGGGCACGGGGCTTCTGCATCTTTTTGCAGGCGGTCTGTTCTTGATCGGCATCATCGACCTGATCGCACTGCTCGGAAAACCCAATCCCCATTACATCTGATTTTCCCCGGAAAACCAAAAAGGCTGCATCCTGATTCATCCGTCAGGAAACAGCCTTTTTTCGCCGTTACGCGCCGAAGAACACGAACATGACCACGAGGTAGGCGACGTACAATCCGCCCGCCAAAAAGCCCGTCCAGCGCTTGAAGCGGCCGCTGATCAGCGCGGGAATCAGCACCGCGGCGCTGATGATGAGACAGGCGGGAATATCCAGCAGCATACCCTGGTTTTCCACGTTCAGCGGGTGGCCCTGAATCAGGGTGCACAGCGGCAGAATCACCGTCAGATCCATGATGTTTGCGCCGATGATGTTGCCCACGGAAAGTGTAGACTGCTTTTTGCGGATGGCCGTGATGGTCGTGACCAGTTCGGGCAGCGAGGTACCCACGGCGATCATGGTGGCGGCAATGACCGCGTCCGGCACGCCGACCATGCCGGCCAGTGCGGAACCGTTGTCAATCAGCAGCTGCGCGCCGAGCACAATGGCCGCCGCCCCGAGTATGAACTTGCCGATGTTGAGCGCAATCGTCTTTTTGTTGACCTCGGGGCGTTCCTCGCTCTCCGAAAGCTCGGAACCCTGCTCGCGCCGCGCGGAGAGCAGGCTCTCGGTAAGAGACACGGCAAAGATCAGCAGGATCAGCGCGCTCTCCAGCACAGAAAGCTTGCTGTCGCGGGTAAAGGCGAACAGCGCCAGCACCGCCGCAAGCAAGAGACATGCCTTCATCCCGAACTGTTTGCGCTGCATCGCGCAGGTCATACAGACCAGCGAAAGACAGAGAATCAATCCCGTGTTGGCCGTAACCGACCCGACGGCGTTGCCCACGGCGATATCCGCATTGCCCTCCAGCGCCGCAAAGACGGAAACCAACATCTCCGGCAGGGTGGTTGCAAAGCTCACCACCGTGCAGCCGATGATAAACTTGGGGATTCCGGAGGCTTCCGCCATCCAGGCTGCGGCGTCCACAAAGAAATCGCCGCCCTTGATGATGCAGACCAGCCCCGCCGTAAACAGCACCAGCACCCACAACAAGTTGCTCCCGGTCAAATCCAGACCCATAGAAAAAACCTCTCTTTCTCGCTTCACCGCACAAAAAAAGACTTTCTGCACGATCACCGCAGTTGTGATGTGCTAAAAGTCTCATTACCCATTCAGAAAAACAGGCGCATGACCACCGGCGAATTTCCGGGATATGTTGGTCATGTCTTTGCAACTACTCCCTTTTAACAGAAGTTATCGTAGCATAACACAACTGCCCTGTCAATCCCTCTTCCCCCCTTCCGCAAAGAAGCGTTCCATATAACGCAATCTTTGCACTTCTCATATTTGAAATTCTAACAAAATGTTGTATAATTCTTTTGTTTTGACTTCATACGCGGAGGGTTGGAAATGGAAAACGAAAAAATGCCAAGAACCGAAAATAAAATGGGCGTCATGCCCGTTGGCAAGCTGCTGATCAGCATGTCGCTGCCCATCATGATCTCGATGCTGGTGCAGGCGCTCTATAACGTTGTGGACTCGATGTTTGTTGCGCAGATCAATGAAAACGCGCTGACGGCGGTTTCGCTCGCTTTCCCGATCCAGAACCTGATGATCGCGGTTTCGACGGGCACGGGCGTCGGTATCAACGCGCTGTTGTCCCGCTCCCTTGGCGCGCGCGATTATGAAAATGCGAACCGCGCCGCGACGAACGGCCTGTTCGTGATGATGCTATCCTCCATCCCGTTTATCCTCTTCGGCCTGTTCGGCGCAAACGCCTTCATGCGCGCGCAGACCGATATTGCCGAAATTGTGGAATACGGCACGGAATATCTGCGCGTAGTGTGCATGCTGAGTGTGGGCGTTTTCGGCCAGATCGCCTTTGAGCGTCTGCTGCAATCCACCGGCCGCGCAACGCTTTCGATGTTCACGCAGGGCATCGGCGCGATTCTCAACATCGTGCTCGACCCGATCCTGATCTTCGGCTGGCTGGGTCTGCCCAAGATGGGCGTCACCGGCGCTGCGGTGGCCACCGTCATCGGTCAGTTTGCAAGCTTTGGCGTGGGCATCCTGTTCAACCGCTTTAAGAATCCCGAAATCAAGCTTCAGCTGCGCGGTTTCCGCCCCAGCGGCGCCATCATCGGCAAGATCTATTCCGTTGGCGTGCCGTCCATCATCATGGCCTCCATCTCTTCCGTGATGACCTTCGGCATGAACAAGATCCTCATCGCCTTCTCCTCGACGGCGGCGGCGGTCTTCGGCGTGTACTTCAAGCTCCAGTCCTTCGTCTTTATGCCCGTTTTCGGCATGAACAACGGCATCGTGCCCATCATCTCCTATAACTACGGCGCAAAGAAAAAGAAGCGCATCCTCGGCACCATCAAGCTGGCAGTGCTCTTTGCCGTGTGCATCATGGCGGCAGGCACGATCCTGTTCCAGTGCTTCCCGCGCCAACTGCTCTCGCTCTTCAGCGCTTCCGAACACATGATGAGCATGGGCGTGCCCGCGTTGCGCATCATCAGCATCCACTTCATCATCGCGGCCTACGGCATCGTGATCTCCTCGGTGTTCCAGGCGCTGGGCGACGGCATGCCGAGCCTGATCATGTCCGTGTCGCGCCAGCTGGTGGTGCTGCTGCCTGCGGCCTGGCTGCTGTCGCTGACAGGCGAGGTCAACAACATCTGGTGGGCCTTCCTGATTGCGGAATTCGTCTCCGCCGCGCTGTGCACGATCTTCTTCATCCGCGATTACAACCGCAAGCTCAAGCATCTGGGCGAATAATGGGTTCGCCTCTCCCCGTTTCCTTTCGGAAGCGGGGATTTTTATTTACTTCCCGCATTTTACGCGCTATAATGATCGAAAAATAATGCCGCAGGAGGAACTTCTTATGGGTCGCCTTCGCATCATGAGCCACAACGTCTGGAAAAACGATAAAAACCTTCCCGCCTGGGCAGCAAAGGGCGAGGATTGCTCCGCCGCCGTCCGCGCAAAGGGTATGGTTCGCATCTATGCCGAAACGCCGCCGGACATCATCGGCTTTCAGGAAATGTCTCCCACCATGGTTGACGAAATTCTGTTGGGGCTGACTTCTCAGGATCAGCGCTATGCGCTGCTGTGGGGGCGGGACACCCCGATTCTCTACCGGCAAGATCGTTTTGAGTTGCTGGATTCCGATTTTTTCCTTTATTCCACGGAACTCCCCGGCTGGGCGGGCGAATTCAACAACAGCGGCACCAAATCCTGGTGCATCGCCGTGTTCCGCGATAAGACCGACGGCAAAAAGCTGGCCTTTATGAGCACGCATCTCTGGTGGAAGAGCAGCGATCCCGCCTCCCCGGACTATCAGCCGGGCTCTGATGAAGCGCGGGTTTACCAGCTGAACCTGGCTATGGATCGTCTGGAACAGTTCCATGCCCAATACGATTGCCCCGCCGTGCTGGTGGGCGACCTCAACGCCGCCTATACCGAACCGGTGATCCGCAGCGCGCTTGCCCGCGGCTTTGCGCATGCGCACGACATCGCCACGGAATATGCCGACCCGGACTGGGGCTACCACTACTGCTTTGGCGACGGCTATAAACCCTATGAAAAAGCGCCTTTCGAGCAGGCCATCGACCACATCCTGGTCAAGTACGCCCCGGCGGATTTCGTCCGCCGCTTCGAGCGCTATACGCCGGATTATTATCTTCCCCTTTCCGACCATTCGCCGGTTTTTGCCGACGTGACGCTGTAAAAACAAACGCCCTCCGCGAAAATCTTTCCGCAGAGGGCGAATTCGTTTATTTCTTTTCTTCCGGGTTTCCGGCAGCCTTTTTGCGGCGCTTTCCGGCACGGACGCACAGCAGCACGATCACTACCACCAGCGCGATCCCACCGCCATAGACCAGTACGAACGGTCCAACCGCCACAATCCCCAACACGATGGTCTCTCCGAAGGCACGGATGAAATCCAGCGAACCCTTGAAGGTTTCTGCAATGCGCTGGCCGAAAGTCGCAGGCTTTTCGATCCGCTCCGAATATTCCACAACCTCGTTGATAGAAAGACGGATGGTTGCGTATTCGATCAACCCATCGTAGCGGCGGATGGCGGATGTGCGCTCATTGATCCTGGTGCGCACATTGGTCAGCGCCTCTTCCAATGCGATCAGATCCTCCATTTTGTCGGCCTGCTCCATCATCGTCAGCAGCCGCTCCTGCTGAATCTTCAGCGCATCCAGTTCCGCCTGCACATCGTAATATTGATCGGTCACGTCCTCGGCGTTTTCGCTGCGCTCGCGCACGGAGCCAAATTGTGCAAGCTCCTCTTGGGCCGTATCGTAGCTGCTCATCGGCACGCGGGCGATAAACTCCGCGCTGCGCTCGTTGGAATAGCTGCTGTAGGCGCTCTCCCCCTCGATGCGCGTGCTTTCCATGTAGCCGCCCAAACGGCTGACCAGCGCCGTCACATCCGCAATGGTTTGATCAAAGTGCAGCGTTTCCAGCGTCATGGATGCACTGCGGATGAGCTTGCGGTTGGTCTCTACCGCTCCCGTGACCTGAAAATCCTCTTCGGTCAGCGAGGGTTCCGCGGTCGGCAACGGTTCCGCCCATTCCTCTTCCGCCGGATACTCGACCTTGTCATAGGCTGCCTCCGTCGCAGAGGCGCTCTTCTCCGAACCGCTGCCGCAGGCGGTGGTCAGCAGCAGTGCCATCACCAGCAGAGCCAGGAGTATCTTTTTCATCCTCTTCATGGAAAACTCTCCCCCTCATCCGTCGTTTTTTCCGGTTTCTACCGTTCTGTTCTATTTCTTCGACGAAACTGAAAACTCCTTTGTTTCGCAAAAAAAGCTCCTGCATCAAATTCTTCGATGCAGGAGCTTTTGCGCGAATGGTTAGATGCGGCAAGCCACGGAATGACCGGTCTTTGCGGATTCAAAAATGGTCTCAATCAGCTGCAGCACGCGGCGCACCTGCTCGGGCTTGACGATGAGCTCCGCGCCGTTGTCGATGACGTCCAACAGATTCTTGTAAAGACTGGTCCAATCGGCATCGGACTTGGGCAGTTCCAGCTCCTCGCGGGTCTCCGGGGGCCGGGGCGCCATCATGCGGGTGGGACCGGCAGGGGTCTGCACCACAACGGGCGCGACGTTGCCCTCTGCACCGAAGCGGGGACGGGTGATGCCGCCCTTTTCAGCAGTGAAATCATCGATCTGCAGGGTGCCGTTATCGCCGATGCAGTACCAGCGGGGCAGCGCGCGGAAGGCGTAGGAGCCAACCTCCACGGTGAGCACGGGGCCGCCTTCCACCTTCATCATGACCTTGAAGTAGTCGTCCACCTCGCGGTTGGCCTCCAGCAGGCTCATCAGCTCGGCCTTGACATCCACAATTTTCTTGTCGCCGTACATCCAGAGCAGCTGGTCAAACATGTGCACGCCCCAGTCGTAGACCATGCCGCCGCCGTAATCCTTGAAGGCACGCCAGCCGTACATTGCGCCGACAGTGCCGTAAACGCGGCTCTCAATGGAATAGACCTTGCCGATGGTGCCGCCTTCCACCACATCGCGCATGACGCGGTAATCCTTATCCCAGCGGCGGTTCTGGTGCACGGTGAGCAGCTTGCCGGTTTCCTTGCTGACGGCGACCATCTCGTCCCAGTCCGCGACAGAGAGCGTGGCAGGCTTTTCGCTGAGCACATTCTTGCCCGCGCGCATAGCGGCGATGGCATAGGGCTTGTGGAACTGATTGGGAGTAGCGATCAACACCAGGTTGATCTCCGGGATGGCCAGCAGCTCTTCTGCGGAATGGCAAGCCTTCATGCCGAATTCCTTTTCCGCCGATTCCAGCGCCTTTTCATCCACATCGAACGCCGCGACGTATTCCACGCCGTCGATCTTGCTGGCGTTGGTCGCATGCCAGTGCGCCATGCCGCCAAAGCCGATGATGCCGATTTTCAGTGCCATAGTTTGTTTCCTCCTGTATTTCTGCTTTTTTCTTTTTATTTATTCCTCGCGGCCGCAAGGGAACTGCGCAATGCGCAGCGGCGCGGTCGCATAGGGCACAAGGGTGATGGTTTCCTTCGCGGCTTCCCCGCGCAAGGGAGACACCGGGGGCTGTCCGGCCGAGCCGCGGACTTCTTTCCATTCCTCGCAGATAAACGCGGTCGCCTCAATCCGCGTTCCCGCTTCGTCCGCTTTAAAGCCCTCTTCCGGCAGCAGGGCGTAGTTCCACTTGCCCACCGGCTCCGCCCAGCGATCGCACAGCGGCAGCTCGCCGCGGTAGTCCCATTGGGCTTCCACAGGCAGGGCGTAGAGCAATGGCCCTCGCACGACGGCGACGCTCTGGTGATACCATTTCTCGGTGCGCACATCCATGGGCAGAGTGAGACGGACTTCATCACCCTCCTGCCAGGTGCGCTCAAGGGTCAGATAGGTTCCCTCGTCCGCAAAGAAGTTCTCCCCACCGATTGCGGCCTTGGCGTCCTTTGCCCAAGCGGGAATGCGCAGACGGATGGGGAAGGCCGTCGGCTGTTCGGCATGAATGCGGATATTTACCTCGCCGTTTGCGGGATAATTGCCCTCCACCTCGATGCGGACTTTCGTGCCGCCGATCGCCCAGGTGACCTGGCAGGGCGCATAGCTCTGCGCGACCAGCCCGCCGTCCTGCGACGCCATCCAAAGATGCGCCGTGAACTTAGGCCAGCCCTGATGCAGGTTCGCCGTGCAGCAGCCGAAGTTCGGCTCCAGCCCGAACACGTTTGCATCCTCGTTGGTGTTATACCAATCGCGTTTGCGGCGGTCAATGCGGATCTGGTTGACCTGCTGATTGTATTGATGCGCCCAGCCGTCGGAGGACAGGCATGCGGGCAGCGCGTTGTAGGCCAGCCGCTCCCAAATATCGCCCAGCGACGGATCGTCGCTCAGCGCCATCAGGCTTTCAAGGGTATACATCATCTCCACCACAGCGCAGGTTTCCGTGCCCTGAGAGGGGTTTGCGCCGGAGAGGTGTTCATCGCCGGAGAACATGCCCAGCGCCAGGCCGTGCGCGCGCATGAGCTTTGCCCAGCCGGTCTTGAACGCCTCAGCCTGCTTGATGCCGCCGTGCAGCGCATAATCGAGCATGGGGGTCTTGAGCGCCATGGCCAGATTCACCACATGGGTGTGCTGATGCTGCTGCCAGCCGGGGCTCCACGGATCGCTGGATTCGTCGAGCATGGGCTTGAGCAGCGACCAGGGAAAGGCTCGCTTCTGATCCCGTGCATCGGGGAAGGTGTGGAAATAACCCGTCCAATCAATGGACTGCTCCAGCAGTTTATCGCAGAGCTTGAGCAGCGCCTTCTGGCCGGTGATGTTGTAGAGCCACTGCACGATCTGGATGTTGTCTCCGGCTCTGGCAATCGCCCACAACCCCAGCGGCTTTTCGTCCAGATTGCGATACATATAAGCAAAATAGCGGTTCATAAAGCTGAGCACGCGCTTATCGCCGGTGGCGGTAAAATACTGCTGCAAGCACTTGAGCATGACCATGCGCGGCCACCAGTCCTCATTATCCGCCGGGCCGAAGAAACCATCCTCCCGTTGAGAAGAAAGCGTCCATTCGACAAACTTCATCGCGGTGTTTTTAAGTTCCTCTTCGCCCAGCTGCCAGGCCAGCGGCAGCAGTCCGTCCAGATAATACGGGCCGCGTTCCCAGCTCTCGCCCTTACCGCCCATCCAGGCATTGTCCCTCATGCTGTCCCAGACGCGGGGCAGGTTGCCGGTGATGGCGCTCGCCATCATGCGCTCGACACTGAGCAAGTAGCCTCTGGGCTTGACGGCCCCCACGGGCAGCGGCGCAAATGCATTGGGCGCAAGCGGCGTCCGGTTGAATATCGCCTGATTGATCATGGCTGCGCAAGTTCTCCCTTCAAATCCTGTAAAAAAGGGTGCAAAAGACCCTCCGGAATTCTCAATTTCTATTTTACCTGTATTTTTCCCCCTGTGCAACGAGATTTGGCGAAATGTATGGAAAAGTTCGATAAAGATTCCCATACGCCGCTGCAGGCGCATGAAAAAGGAGCCTGCGCTCTTGCCGCACAAGCCCCTTCGCTTCTTTCGTTATGCGTTTTCTTCCGCTGCGCCGCGGCGCGGGAATTTGATCTGCTGCACAAGACCGATGAGCTGTCCGGACAGGATCACCGTCAGCAGCGACACCGCGATACGCCGGAGATCCAGATAGGTCAACGACAGCAGCAGCACGATCAGATCGCTGCCCAGATAGATCCAACGGATATCCCAATTGGTAACCTTGTGAATGCTCATGGCCAGCGCGTCATCTCCGCCGGGCGCTCCGCCTGCGCGCACACACAGACCCACGCCGATGCCGACGAACAGCGCGCCCAGAATCGCCGCCAGCAGCGGCCGATCGGCCAGCTGCGGCCACAGCGGCGGAAATTGTTCAAAAATCGCGTAGAATATGGAAAATCCTCCGCCTGCCACAGCAGAATAAGCAACGAAAGACTTTCCCAACAATTTCCATCCCCACAGATAGCAGATGGCGTTGAGCACAAAGCCCGATATGGCAGGCGACAGATGCAGCCAATGGTGCAGCAGCAGCGTAAGGCCGAGAATACCGCCCTCCGTCACACCTGAAAGCGCATGGACATTGTACAGCCCGAAGGCGAGGATCGCACTGCCCAGCAGATTCCAGGCAATGTTCCCCCACGTCAGGTTCAAACCTTTAATCCAGTTTTTCAGATTCAATTTCACAAAAGAACTCCTTGTGGACGTTTCGCTCCGGTCTTCTACCCATTCATATGCCTGTGGAAGCGAACCGTTCAACCGCTCCCCTCTGCCAGAGGGGCAAAAAAAGATCCGTTGACTGTTTTGAAAAAAGGCGCGTCCATCCGCCGTGCGGGAAAGACCGTTGTTCCCGGCGCGTGTTTTTTTATCGGATGGAGAGGATCAGCGGCCGAACGTGTTCGCGCTGTTCGCTCATTATCTAGCCCCTTTCAAAAGCAAAATGCGGATCCGTACACAGATTTATTCTAGCACGGACCCGCATCTTCTGTCAAGTTCAGTCAAAAACCGGCGCGGTCAGTCTTCCTGAATGACCGCTTCCTCCTTGGTCAGCACCGCCTGCACGATATAACGCTTATCATCCTCACCGCCCACACAGGTTGCCAGAGAAATAATGTGGTCGTCGGTCGTGAGTTTGACCTCCTCGCGGAAATTGCCCTCGTGAGTATAGATATCGTCGATAAAGGCCTGTCTGCCCTGTTCGGTCGCATAGTCGTATTTCTTCATCATGTGCGCATCATCGCGCTTATAGGCCGCAAAGATGGTGTAGGTCAGTTTCTTTTCCGGCGTATAGATCACGATGGTATCATGTTCATCGAAGAATTTCTTCTTTTCGAACTTGTGCAGATTGGCAAACATACTGCCGTTGCGCATATTGTGACCATAGATCACGGTGTGGAAGTCCGACCAGTCCTGCTTATTCCAACCTGCCTGAATGTAGATCGATCCGGCAACAGCCTTTTTGCCTTTGACGGTATGGGTATGATAATATGCATCGTCGCCCACACGGCAAAGCACAGGATAGTCGATCTGCGTGCCGTCCACCTTGATCCAGGAAAAAATCTCCGGGTTCTCCTCGTGCAGCGCGGCAAAGTCGATTTCCTGCGGCACGGGCGGCAGCGTGGGAGAGGGCGTCGGGGTCGCGGGTTCAGGGGACGCCGTCATCTCCGGCGTGGGTTCCGGCGTAGCCGTCGGCACAGGCGTTATGGTATAGGCCAGCTCCGCCATTTCCTGGTTTTCGCGGTTGGCTTCGTTATCCTGCACAATCCGCTGCACGATGGACACGCCGCAGACCACCAGCACAATCGCCGAAACGATGGCCACAATCGTCCAGAGCGTTTTGTTGTTCTTTTTTCCAGCCATGAGGCTCACTCCTTCTTCTGATCGGTGCAAAAACGCACCTCTTTCCTATGCGACGAAGCAGCGGGCCCGTTTGTTGCAAAAAGATCCGCTCTTCGATCACAAATCCAGTTTCTGATCCCCGAATTTCACCCATCCGATGCGGCGCAGCACCTCGCTGATGCCCAGCGTCAGCGCTGCGGGCAGCACAAAGTGCATCAGCGCGATCAGCCCCAGCGTCGCCGCCGGGGTAAAGCCCGCCGCCGTCATCGCGCTGTACGCGCCGAACTGTCCGACCAGCCCGCTCGTGCCCATGCCTGCGCCCATGGGGTTATTGACCATGTGGAACACCGCCGTAGACACCGGCCCCAGAATCGCTCCCGCCAACGTCGGCGCAATCAGGATCTGCGGGCGGCGGCAGATGTTGCCAAATTGCAGCATCGAGGTGCCCAGTCCCTGCGCCACCAGCCCGCCGAGCTTATTCTCCCGATAAGAAGCGACGGCAAAGCCGATCATCTGCGCCGAGCACCCCACCGCCGCCGCGCCTGCGGCAAGCCCATCCAGCCCCAGCGAAATCGCAATGGCCGCGCTGGAGATGGGTGCGGTCAGGCAAAGCCCCATCACCGTGGACACCACAATGCCCATCGGCACGGGGGCCAGCTGCGTCGCGCGGTTGATGAAATCGCCCAGGCTCGTCATCAGCGCCGATACGCCGGGGCCTACGAACGTGCCGGTCAGGCCGCCGGTCACAATCGTCGCCACAGGCACCAGCACGATGTCCACCGGCGTGCGCCCAGCGACCAGTCCGCCCAGCTCCGCGCCCACGACCGAGGCCAGGAACGCGCCCACCGGGCCGCCCAAGTTATACCCCACCGCGCCCGTCACGGCAGAAGAAAACATCACCAGCGGCTTTGCACCCAGACCGTGTGCCACCGCCACGCCAATGGCCGAGCCGACCACAGGTGAAGAGGCGGATACGACCTCCGCAAACGGGGCCAGCCATGAAAGGAACGGCAGCTTGGACAGCTGCGACAGAATCAGCCCGATGATCAGGGACGAAAACAGCCCCAGCGCCATCGAGGACATCGCCCGGATGAAATACCGGTTGCCGGCCCATTTGAGCCAGCCAAAAAAGGTTCTTTTTTCTTTTTTCTGCATCACAGCAAAAACTCCTCCTTGCGGCCATATACCTTGAGGAAAAGTATAGCCCATGAATTGTCTGCTGTAAAGACACATGTAAGGGTTAACTCACATTTTATGTTGCTGATGAAAGGCTTTCAGGTCGGCCTTCACCGCGCCGTGCAACAGGGATTTCTGCACGCCCTCAATCGCGCCATCCAGCGCCAGCAGGCGGTGAATGCAGGCAGAAGGATCGACCTGCCGGATTTTCAGCCAGGCCGCCTTTGCTCCGTTTTTCCTCAGCTCATCCGCCGTGACGATGCCCGCCTGTGCAAACTTTTCCTCCATTGGGTTCCCGGTATTGGGCAGCTTCGACAACTCTCCTGTGATCTTTAGCCTCCTTCTCAGAACAGGCTGAGCTGCTGCACGCCATACGGCTTCCGGCTGGCGGCGATGATCTCCGGCATATGAAGCAGTACCCCGCGCTCCCGGCAGGCATCCTCCAGCACGGCGTAAAGCTCCGCCGCCCGCAGGGAAGCGCAATCGTATCGCTCGCCGTAGGTTTCCTCGTATTTCTCCCGCAGGCCGGGAAAACGCTCGTCCAGCCGCTCATAATACCACTGCCGCTGGTTGGCGCGCAGCGTCACACCGATCTGCGGATAGATGAACCTTGCGCCGCAATCCGCCGCGCGGGCGACGATGCCGCGCAGGTTGCGCTCGTTGTCCTCGATGAAGGGCAGCACAGGCATCAGCAGCACGCCGTGGAAAATGCCGCCGCGTTTGCTCAGCTGTTCGATGGCGTGAAATCGCACCGAGGAAGGCGGAGCGTGCGGCTCCACCAGGCGCGAGAGCTTGTCCTCTGCCGCCGTGACGGTGACCTTCGCAAGCGCCGGGTGAAAGCGCGCGATTTCGGAAAGCAGATCCGCATCCCGCACGATCAGATCGGATTTCGTGGCAATCGACACGCCATAGCCGTGACGCAGCAGCAGTTCCAACGCGCCGCGCGTCAAGCGCTTGTCCTTTTCAAAAGGATTATAGGGATCGCTCATCGCGCCCATGCCCACCACGCCCTTGCGGGTATGGCTGCGCAGCTCACTTTCCAGCAGCTTCAGCGCATCCTTTTTGCACCGCACGCGGTCGAATTCATGCACCTGATAACAGGAGGAGCGGCTGTCGCAATAAATGCAGCCGTGGCAGCACCCCCGGTAGAGATTGATGTTCCAGCTATGGCCGAACCAGCCTTCGCCGGTGCAGCTCTGCATCAGCTGCCGGGCTTCCACCTCTTCCATGCGCTCTCCCCCTTTGTTCTTTTTCGCTTCAAAGCAGGTTCTGAATCAACAGCACCAGCGCCACGCCCGGCAGTCCCAGAAATCCCGTCAATATGGCAGAAAACGGGTTGATGACCGCGGTCAGACCGAAACCGCCGCCCACCAGCTGCGCAATCCAGAGCAGCAGGCCGCCCACCAGAGAATTAAACAGAAACCACAGCCCCTTCTTCAGCGGCACGAGCAGCAGCCAACCCACGCCGTAGAGCAGCAGCATCCCCAGCGCGAAAAACAGCACGACCTCCCACGAAACCGAAAGCCCCATCTCCATCCCTCCTGTAAGGACATGGATATGAGGCCCGTTTTCCGTTAATGCCGGGTCAGGCGCACGTCCTGCCCGATGAAGTGCAGCAGTTCCGTATCGCTCCTGTCCACCATGCGTGAGAAGATGCGCTCGGTATAGCGCGCCTGCAATTCCCGCGGGGTGAGGTTGGTGGCGATCAGCGTGGGCAGGCGGCCGCTGCGCCGCTCGTTGAGCAGCGTAAAGAGATATTCCACCGTGATGTTTTCCAGCATCGGCTCGGTACCCAGGTCGTCGATGATGAGCATTTCGGCATTCAGCATCATCTCCAGCCCGCCGTCCTCCTGCCCGCGGTGGTAGCGACGCATCGCGTCGAGCATTTTGTAGGCCGTGATGCGCAGCACGGACACGCCGCGCTCCAGCACCCGCGCCGCGATACAATTGAGCATATAGGTCTTGCCCAGCCCCGTGTGGCCGAGCAGCAGCAGGTTGCGCTTTTTGACCTCCGGGAAAGCATCGGCATAATTTTCGCAGTACTGGCGGAAGGCCTGCATCACCTGCCGCTGGGAGCGCCCGGTTTCCGGATCGACCGCGTCGGAGAACACGTTCAGGTCAAAGTGCTCGAAGGTTTCCTCGCCCACATTGGCCTGGTCGTACATCCGCCGCGCCAACTCGGTCTTGATGCAAGAGCAGTATTCGTGAATCGGCTCGCCCACAAACCCGGTGTCCTTGCAGATGGGACAATGGTATTTCGGCGCAAGCATTTCCGGCGTGTAACCCGCGGCGTGCAGCGCTTCCTCGGAGCGCTTTTTCAGCTCCAGCACCTCCCGCTGCGCCTTTGCGGAAATCTCCTTGCCATGGGCGGGATCTTCCAGCACGCGGCGGGACGCGCCGATCAGGATGCGGCTGATCGCACCGCTCATGTCGGCATAGACCGGCACCTTTTCGGCCACGCGCAGACGCACGCGATCGGCGTCCTGTTCCGCCCTTTCCTTGTTGGCGCGGGCTTCCGCCAGCAGCTGGCGCAAAATCGCCTTGCGGGAAACGATATCCATATGTTTTTCTCCTTACGAATTGAGCTCGTCCAGATCGGTATAGAGCAGCGCATCCAGCTGCTCGTCGGTATAGCTTCTCTGGGAGAAGCGGTGCGCGCCCACCTCCTTGGAGGGACGGCTGGCAGCCGACTGCCGGGGCGCATCCGCGTTCTGCGCAGGGCTTTCGGCGCGCTGGCGGATGCCCTCCACCCATTTTTCATGCTCGGCTCTGGCGGCCTCCGGCGTAGAAATGCCCTTGGCGGCCCAGTTTTCGACCACGCGGCCGATGTAGACCATGGGGTTACCCGCACCCTTGGCGCTCTCCGCGGCAATGGCGAGCATCTCCGGCTCATAGCCCTGCGTACGCCACTGCTCCATCATGCGGATATCGCCGTTGGTCGGCTCGCGGGAGATCCCCGCCGCCTCAAAGAGCGTGTAGCAGCGCTGGATGTTCTGCCTGCGCCGGGAGAGATAGGCGTTGATGGCCTCGGCGGTATAGAGCGACTGCTTCGCCCAGGACTGCAAATACCGCGTCACATCCTCCATCTTGTTTTTTCCCTGGCGCAGCGCGTGGCGCGCGGCCAGCAGAATTGCCTCGTGGGTAAAGCCCATGCGCAGCCAGCCGGCATAGAGCATGGCCAGATCCTCCGTGGGCGCGGTTCCCCGTGTGCCGAGGGTTTCGAGCACCTCGCGCACAGGGCGCATCGCGTCGGTGCGGCTGCGTTCGGCGGATTCCATCTCTCGCGCAGTGCTCAGCTGCTTTTTATAGCGGTTTTCCAGCACCTTATCCAGATAGGCAAAATTCGGCTGAGAGATCTTCGTCGTCTCGCGGCAGGAATAGAGGATCGCGTCCAACGAAAATCCCCACTCCTGCGACCACTTGGTATAGAGCGCTTCCTCATCCACCGTGGGCGCGCGGCGCAGCCCCCACTGGCGCACCACTTTCTGCGCCCCTTCATAGGAGGCGGAAAGCGTGCGCAGATAGTCCTCCGCCGCCTGCATATTGGTCGCGCCCTTCTTGGCCCAGCGCAGCGCCTCCTTTTCCATCGAGGCAAAGGTCACGTTCGTGCCCTTGCCGCTGGTCTGGATGCAGTGCCGAACCAGCATCAGCACGACCTCCGGCTTGAATTGCAAATCCTCCATCCAGCCGTAGACGCGCTCATAATCCTGCGCCTGCAAAAGCCGCGTGCCGAAAAGATCCTGCAAGGCGGTGTTGAAGCTGCGATCGGCCTTGGTCACATCGTCCTCGGCCTTGCCCGTCATCATGGCTTCCTTGAGGTTGAAATAGCTGTACGTCGGAGGATTGTCGCCGGTGCGGCGCAGCACGCCCACGCGCTCCCAATAGGCGAAGGCGTCCATGACGGTCTTTTCCTCCAGTCCCAACGCGCGGGCGATAGAGGTAACCGACGCTTCCTTCACCGGATGATAGCACAGCCGCAGGCCGTAGATATAGACCTTCACATAATCTCCCGGCGCGCGGAGCATATATTCCTCGATAAACAGGTTTTCCACCGGCGTTACGTCAAACATGGAAAACCGGTCTGCAAACGAACACATCGCCATAATACAAATCCTCTGTCTTTCCCGAATAATAAAGGTTTCTGCGTCATACCCATGAAAGGAAAAAAACGACCGGAGGGATGACGCTTGCCTGCCGTGCTTCAAAACGTATGGTTAAAAATCAAAAAATACAAACTGCCGCTCCTGGGCGCTGTGCTGCTGCTGACGCTCTGCCTGATCCTGACGGGGAACGCGCACCGCCGCGACCACTATCAAGTGCAGGCGGTCTGGCAGGAGGAAAACGCGACGCTTTCCGTGCAGGAAACCATTCGGCTCACCAATCGCGCAGGAGAATCGCTGGATCATCTCTGTCTCCGGCTCTATCCCAATGCCTTTGCCGAGGAGCGCTCTGTTCCCGTGCCGGACAACGAGCTTTCCATCGCCTATCCGGAAGGCTTCACGTCCGGCGGCGTTTCCAACCTTTCCGTCCAGGTCAACGGCAAGAACGCGCCCTTTATGCTGGAAGGCGCGCAACGCACGGTGCTGCGCGTGCAGCTGCCGTTTTCACTGCGGCCGCAGGGCGGCGCAGAAGTGACTCTGCGTTATGACGCAGCGCTTTCCCGCAACCGGCTGAGAACCGGCGTTTTGACCAAGGACGTGCGACTGTGCAATGTGCTGGCGACGCTCTGCATCTTTCAGGACGGTGCTTTCCGCACAGACGACTACACCCCGATCGGCGATCCGTTTCTCAGCGAATGCGCGGACTGGGATGTGGAGCTGAGCGCGCCGGGCGGCTATGTCGCCGCCGGGCCGGGACTCGTGCGTGCGGAGGACGGCCGATGGACCTTCCGCACACGGAATCAGCGCGATTTCGCGCTGCTGCTGAGCAAGGACTATGAAGTTGCGCAGGCCGAGCAGAACGGCATATGTATCCGCTCCTTCGCCTTCACGGAGGAAGACGCGCAGCAGGCGCTGGACACAGCCGCGCAGGCGCTGCGGTTGTATTCCGAATGGTTCGGAGACTATCCTTATCCGGATTTCACGGTCTGTGCCGCGGATTTCTACGTCGGCGGCATGGAATACCCTGCGCTGGCGATAGTGGATCAACGCCTCTATACCGCGCAGGACGGCATGCTGGAATTCGTCGTCGCGCACGAGACGGCCCATCAATGGTGGTATGCCGCCGTGGGCAGCGACCAGATCGCTTCCCCCTGGCAGGATGAAGCGCTGGCGGAATATTCCACGCTGCTGTATTACGAATCGGTTTACGGTGCAGATTCTTTTGATTCTCTCTATCAAAACATGGTGCGCCCCGCCGTGGACAATCCGTCGCTGCGCGGCGTGGGCATTGCGCAGGAGCTCTCCCGCTTTGAAAGCGCAGCGGTTTACGACGCGCTGGTCTACCGCAAGGGCGCGGCCATGCTGCACGACCTGCGCGCGCACCTGGGCAACGAAGCCTTTTTGACCGCCCTGCGAAGCTACTACAAGAGCAACCGTTTCAAGCTGGCCGCGCCGGAGGATTTTCTCTCCACATTCGATGCGGAAAACGCCGCACTGGCCAAGCGCTGGCTGAACGGCGGCATTCAATCGGAATCGTGAAGCGATCCGTCCGCATCCGCCGCACGGCGGTATCCTCCCACGGGATGTAGCTGCGTTCCTCCGCCCAGATAGCCCAGCGCATATAAACTGCAATATTCGCTGCCCGCCACCACGATATGGTCGAGCAGTTCGATCTCCACGGGCTTTAATGCGTTGCCGACCTGGATAGAAACGTCGATATCTCCTCGCGACGGCGTGAGCACGCCGCTGGGATGATTGTGCGCCAGAAGGACCGAATGCGCCCGATGGCGCAGCGCGCACTCGACGACCGAACGGGGATAAAGCGGCGTTTCGTCCACCGTGCCGCGCATCAGCGTTTCGGCAGCGATCACGGTTTTATGCACATCCAGACAGATGAGTACAATGGATTCCACCTGCTGGCGGGCAAAGAGCGCCGTGCAGTATTCTCCCGCCAACGCGCGATTGGTCAGACGCGGCTTTTCACCCCAGCGATCCTTCTGATACGCTGCGAACACGCCTACCAGCGACGAGAGCAGCACCGCGGCGCTTTCGCCCATGCCGGGTACCTGCTCCAGCTCCGCCGCACTCGCGTCCAGCACGCCCGAAAGCGAGCCGAACCGATCGATCAGCGCGTGCGCCAGGGGATTGACGTCCTGCCGGGGAATGGCGTAGGTCAGCAGCAGCTCCAACACCTCATGCGGTTGAAAACCTTCCAGCTGCGTGGCGCGTGCCCGCTGGCGCAGTCGCTTTCGATGCCCTTCATGACCGCTGCGGACGCCCTGCTTGTCGTTCTCCGGCATAATGCTTCCCCCCTCCTTTTTGATCTTATCTGATGGTTCGACAAAAAACGCTCTTTTCCCTTTTGCAGAAATTTCTATGCCAAAAATCCGCTCGAGCTATTGACGCACAAGCGTTCTTATGTTATGCTTTTCAAAGTCAATTAAGCGAACTCATGTAGCCGGAATATATGTACATGATCAGAGAGGATGTGGATCTTCATGCAGCGATACACCCAACCCCGTGCGCGCAAAGCCTTCGTCAAAGTGCGCGCTGACCACGACATCGGCGGAAAGATCACGCCGCTGAAGTTCCGGGAAGCGGAGGGCGAAACCTATCTGATCGACCGGATCACCGATGTGCGCCCCGCGGCCTCCGAACGAACGGGCGGGCATGGAATGCGCTACACCTGCCGCGTGCAGGGCAAGCAGATTTATCTATTCCACGACCGGGATCTCTGGTTCATTGAGGCCGATTGGAGCTGAGCAAGCGCAATGCGTTGCCATACGTCACCGCGTCATATTCCTGCTGCGTCAATCCCGCGTTATCCAGCAGGTGCAGCTCCCGTTCCGGGTTGGACCAGGGGCAATCGGTGGCAAAGAGCACGCGATCCAGCCCATGTCCGCGCAAGACGCGGACAAACTGTGCTTCGTCGTGCAGATAAGCTGCGGTCATCGCCGTATCGAGATAGACGTTTTTGCGGCCGAGCAGATGCTTTTCCACCTGATCGTAGCGCCGCATACCGCCCAGGTGCGCGGCGATGATCGTCAGCTCCGGAAAGCCCTCCGCCACGTGAGCAAGGCGTTCCGGCTCTGCGTGCAGCAATTCCGGTGAGAGCGGATCCCACCCCGCATGGAACAGCACCGGCAGATGCAGCTGCGCCATCTTCTCATAGATCGACGCCATGCGCTCCTCATCGACGAAAAAATTCTGATAATCCGGATGGAGCTTAACGCCGTCCAGGCCCAACGCACGGATGCGTTCCAGCTCCTCCAGCGCATCCGGCGCATCGGGATGCACCGAGCCGAAGGCATAGAGCCGTTCGCTGCGCACCGATGCGGCAAAGTCATTGACCTTGTGCATGGCGTGAACGGAAGTGGCGATGTGCTGCGTCACAGCACGATCCACGCCCCAAACATCCATCTTTTCCAGCGTTCCCCGCAGCGTGCCATCGGTATAATGCGGCGCGTCGCCGTGTTCGTCTCCTGCGATGCGCGCCAGCTTTTCGATGGTTTTCACCGCCAGCGCATCCGGGAAGAGATGCACATGAAAATCAATCTTCATAAATCAAAGGTTCCAGCCTTTCTTTCCATACGAGGGGATTATACCGCGTTTCCCCCTGCTCACGCAAGGGAATCAACAAAACGGGCGCTCCGATTGCCGGAACGTCCGTTTTGTCGTTTTTTTGCAGTTCTTTTTTTCGTCCCCACGCCCACCCTTCCGTCAGCCCGCCAAGGCGGACTGACACCTCCCCTCAAGGGGAGGCTTGGCACCTCACGTTTTTCCGAATCAAAGGCTCCCCTTGAGGGGAGCTGGCCCGGCCGCAAGGCCGGGACTGAAGGGTGGGAGGTGAAGCGCGCACTTCCCCTTAACGGTATGCTCCAACAAGCGCAACGCCGCCTCCACGCTGCCCTGCGCGTCAAAGCTCTTTGGATAATTCTCCCCCGCTTCCACAGCGCGGCGCAATGCTTCTGTGTAAGTCTCCTTACCGTGCTTTCGGATAAACATCGCCGTCGCCTTGGCAACATACTCGTCCTGATTGCCGTAATATCCCTTTGCACAACCGTCCAATTCTGTGCAAAGCCAGCAGCCTTCCAGCCCTTTTTCGTCCGCACACTTCACCTGCGGACAGATGCCGTCCGGGCTGATGGTGGCAAAAGAACAGCAGTTATATCCGCTACGGCAGCCGCCGCACCACTGCCCCAGAAAACAAAAATCGCAGTGGTGTCCACAGACCGACACAGGATCCACACCAGCCCGCCTTGCCCGGCTGTTTTTCATACTCCATGAGGATTTCGCACGGAAATGCCGCGCAGGATACACCGCAGCGGCTCTCCGGTTCAAACTTCATGCTTCCGCCCCCTTACGACCTTTTCACGGGGATCAGGATCTCCACCAGGCAGTCGTCGGCAGCTTCATCCCAGCGGACGTATCGCTCGATGGTGGGCAGGTCGATCTGGCAATACTCGCTCTGCGGCATGAACTCGCCGTAGATGCGCTTCCAGGTTTCCCCCAGCATGCCGGCTGAAATTCTGCCCTCCGCAAAGAACTTCAGCCAAAGCCCCTCCGGCAGCTCTGTGCGGTCGAAGCCCGGCACATCCGGGCCCGCGTAGCGCGCGCCGCAGAAATAATCGTTGCTGCCGTCCTCCGCAAAACCGAAGCACAATCCCAGATCACAGGCATGCCCGCAAACTCGCTCAATGTCGTGAATCTGCCCGTTTTGCTTGATGACACCCCAGGTACCGCCGCCCCAGGGCGTCGTGCGCCGGATGCCCAGCACCGAAAATGCCGGAAGCTCGCAGACCTCATAACGCATCTTCTCCGTGCCGACAATGCGCAGCGAAAACGTCAGCCGCGGATAAAAGCTGAGCTTTGCGCCGGGCTTGCGCGCCTCCTGCGGGGTCAACCCGTGCATCCGCCGGAAAGCCGCCGCAAAAGCGTCCGCCGAATCGTAGCCGTATTTTACGGCCACATCGATCACGCGCAGAGAGGTATGCTGCAAATCATAGGCCGCGCAGCTCAACCGACGCCTGCGGATGTATTCTGCCAGCTGCACGCCCGCAATCGGGCCAAACCCGCGCTGAAACACCGCATACGGGCAGGCCATGATGCGCGCAATCTGCTCCGGATCAATGCTTCCGGAAAGGTTCTCTTCGATGTAATCCATCGTCCGGTTCATCCGTTCCATCCATTCCATGAGAAAACCACCCCTTTCTGCCCGAAGTATAGCACGTTTTCCCTGTCCGCATCCGCGTTTTTGCGCACAGCTTTCCTAGGGTCAAAGGCTTTGAGTTAAGGCGATGGCGCAGCGCAGACCGTCCACCGCGGCGGACATGATGCCGCCCGCATAGCCCGCGCCCTCGCCGCAGGGAAATAACCCCTTTAGATTCGACTGGCAGTTTTCTCCGCGCAGAATACGAACAGGCGAAGAGGAGCGCGTCTCCACACCCGTGAGCACCGCATCCTCCTGCGCATAGCCGCGCAGGCGCTTGTCAAAAATCACGATCGCGCTGCGCAGCGTCGTCACGGCAAAACTGGGCAGACACCCGGCCAGATCGGTCAGCGTCACGCCGGGCGCATAGCTGGGTACAACCTTCCCCAGCGCGGTTGATGCATGTCCCGCCAGGAAATCGCCCACGGTCTGCGCCGGCGCGTGGTAATTTCTTCCCCCCAGTTCAAAGGCCAGCCGTTCGTATTTCCGCTGGAACTCCACGCCCGCCAGCACATCCTCCCCGCCGAAATCTTCGGGTTCGACATTGCACAGCAGCGCAGCGTTGGCGTTTTCGCCGTCGCGGGCAAATTCGCTCATGCCATTGGTCACCACACCGCCCTCCTCCGAGGCCGCCGCCACCACGCGCCCGCCGGGGCACATGCAGAAGGTGTACGCCGACCGTCCCGTGGGCAGGTGGCAGGAGAGCTTGTAATCCGCCGCTCCCAGCGATTTCCACATCGCGCCGTACTGCGCGCGGGAGATGCTTTCCTGCTTGTGCTCGATGCGCGCGCCGATGGAAAAGGGCTTGCGCTGCATCTGTGCGCCGAGATCACGCATCAGGGCAAAGGTGTCCCGTGCGCTGTGCCCGCAGGCAAGGATGAGCCGCTCACAAGGCAGCGTTTCACAGCCCTGCGGGCCTTCCAGCACCACGCCGCACAGCACGCCGTTTTCGATCCGAACGTCAGATAGTTTTGTTTCAAACATAACCTCGCCGCCTAGGCGTACGATCTCCTGCCGGATGCTGCGCACCATCTGCGTCAGATGATCGGTGCCGATGTGCGGCTTGGCCTGATAGAGAATCTCCTGCGGTGCGCCGTGCGCGGCCATCGCCTGCAGAACATAGGCGCACAGCGGGCTGGAAATGCCCGTGGTAAGCTTGCCGTCGGAAAACGTGCCCGCGCCGCCCTCGCCGAACTGCACGTTGCTGCGCGGATCAAATTCCCCGCTGCGCCAGAAGCGCTCCACGTCCCCGCGGCGCTGCTCCACCTCGCGTCCGCGCTCGACCACCAGCGGCCGCAGACCCGCCTTGGCCAGATAGAGCGCTGCAAACAGTCCCGCAGGCCCCAGCCCCACCACGATGGGACGCTTCTTTGGCGCAGAAACCTTCGGGATCTCCAGCGGCTCCGGCCGCCTATAGAGCGCGGCATTGGGATTTTTGCAGCGGGCAAGAATCTGCTTTTCATCGCCCTGCACCTCTGCCGCCAGCGCGTAGACATAGAGAATATCGCCCTTGTCGCGCGCATCCACCGATCGCTTGAGAATCACAACGCGCGTCACGCGCTCCTCCGGCAGGCGCAGTGCACGCGCCGCCAGCGCCCGCAGCGCGTTTTCGTCCTGCGGCTTTTTCACACCGTGTTTGAGATGATTGATCCGGATCACTTGCTTATCTCCTTTATTTCCGCAGTGCCTGCGCTGCGTGTTTTCCCGCCGCGGCGCCCGAGGCAAACGCCCAGGTGAGGTTGTAGCCGCCGCAGGGGCCGTCCGCGTCGAGCAGCTCGCCCGCCAAATACAGGCCGGGGCACTTCTTCGATTCCAGGCTCTCACCGTCCGTCTCGCGCAGCGGCACGCCGCCCACCGTCACCTGCGCGCTCTGGAAGCCGCCCTGCGTGCCCAGCACGCGGTGTTCCCAATGCTTGAGCAAATGCGCCAATGCCTTGAGCTGCTTCGTCGTCACGTCCTCCACCATGCCGCTGCCGATCCCTGTGGCGCGCAGCAGGTTCATGGCAATGTTCTTGTGGAACATCCCGAGGAAGAAAGCGTCGGTCTGCCGCCAGCCGAGTCTTTCCGCGCGGTCAAACAGAAAGGCTTCTGCCTGCGCGTCGGTCATTCCCGGCAGAAGATCCAACTCCACCTCCGCTTGGACGTCCTTTTTCTGCCGTGCCAACGCACGGGAAAGCTGGAAGATAGCGATGCCGGACAGGCCGTAGTCCTTAAAGAGCACTTCGCCCTCCTCGCGCAGAATCTGCTTTCCGCCGCAGAGCAGCGTCGCGGCGCACTTGCAGCGCACGCCGTTCAATCCTTTGATGGCGGCAGCATCGGTTTTGAACGGCAGCAGCGCAGGGATCAGGGGCGTGACGCTGTGGCCCAACGCACGCGCCAAATCGTAGCCCGCAAATTTACTGGCCGCCCTGCCGCCCGTGGTGAGTAACAGCAATTTCGCCCATTCGCGCCGTCCATCCGCCGCTTCCACGACAAATCCCTCTGCGTCCCGGCGGACGCGCACCACTTCAAAGCCGGTAACTTCCTCCGCGCCTAAGTGTTCCGCCGTCAGCCGCAGGGTATCCAGCACGGAAGAGGCCGCGTCCGACGCGGGGTAGACCCTCCCTTCGCCTTCCTCCCGGCAGGGCAGGCCCATCTCCTCCATCTTTTCGATCAGGCGCTGCGACGGCAGCTGATTCAGCACGCCGGAAACGTCCGCAGGGGCGTAGTCCCTTGCCGCGGCGCGCAAATTGGTCAGGTTGCAGCGGCCGTTGCCGGTGCTGAGCAGCTTTTTACCCACGCGCTCGCCCGCCTCGAGCAGCTTCACCTTTCCCTGCGGACATTCTTCCAGAAAGCAGATCGCCGCCATCAGCCCGGCCGCGCCTCCGCCCACAATCATCAGATCCGTCATTTACAGGCCTTCCCTTTCCAATATGGTTCGCACAACGGCGTCGCTCTCGTTTTCCCCGATTACGCAATCCGCCATGGCCTTCAATTCCGGCCTGGCGTTTCCCACGGCGATGCGCTCCTCTGCGGCGGCGAACAATTCCCGGTCGTTGCCGTTGTCCCCAAAGGCGACGATGCGCTCCGCGCCCGTGATGCGCCGAAGCTGCCGCACGCCTTCCGCTTTGGACACCGCGCACACCTCGATGCAGCAGATGTCCGCGCGCCGCACGTCGAAATACAGGTGCGCATAGATTCCCTGCTCTTTCAGCGCCTCGACAATGGGGCGCAGCTTGCCCTCTTCGCCGCGCGCCGTCAGATAAAACAGCTTTTCGCCAAAGCGCTCCTCCAAGCGCTCCGCCCGCGCAAAACGGTTATCACCGCCGCTCGTCTCCTGCGAAACATAGCCGCGCAGCGCTTCATCTGCCCCGTCCTCGTAATAGATTTTCTGCTCGTCACGGGCATTCTGCGTATAGATCAGCGGCGACAGCCCCGCGTCCCGAAGGCGGTGCAGCGCCGCAGCGGCGCTTTGCTCCGGCAGGGTTTGCTCAAAGAGGATTTTCCGCCTTTCGGCATCGTAAATCCGCGCGCCGCCCAGCAGGATCATCGGCGCGCGAAAGCGCACCCCCTGCAGCACATCCAACGCCGACCAGGAGCGCGCCGTCGCCGCCGTGACAGCAACGCCCGCATCATAGAGCCTTTCCAGCCCGGCACGGGAGAAAGCCGAAAGGCGGGCGCCGCGTCCCAGCAGCGTGCCGTCCAGATCGGTCAGATACAAAGTTCGCAAGCGCCATGCCCTCCCCCTTTTGTCAAAGTAAGGCGCGGAAGGCCGTTCGCCCCCGCGCCCGTTTGCTTTTGCTTACAGCCCGAAGAGCAGCGGCATCAGCGCCGTGCCCTCTTCCAAGCGATTGCCCACCGCCGCGGCGGATTCCTCGCAATAAGGCAGTCCACGCTGGGTTTTCACGCCGCTGTCGTAGAGCAGATAGGGCACGGGCGTGCCGTCGTGCGTGCGGGTGCAGATGGGCGTATAGTGGTCGGAAAGGAACAGGATGCGGTAGCGCTCCCCCATGTTGTCCAATCCCTTCAGCAGGGGCGCGAACACCTCGCTGTCGATCAGCTCAATGGCGCGCACCTTTTCCTTTGCGTTTCCCGCGTGGCCGCATTCATCGGGCGCTTCGATGTGCAGCGCGGCAAAATCATACTTTTTGAGGGCATTCAGCGCCGCCTGCACCTTGCCGACATAGTTGGTGTCGATCTCGCCCGTCGCACCGTCCACCGGCGTGTGCTTCAGTCCCGCCAGCTCCGCAATGCCCGCCACCAGCGGCACCGCCGTGATCGCATCGCCGCTGTGGCCGTATTTCTTTTCAAACTCGTCCAGCTGCACAGCGCTGCCCTGCCCCCAGAACCAGAGAGAATTGGCCGGCATCTTGCCCGCAGCGCGGCGCTCGTTGTTGATGGGGTGCTTTTTGAGAATACGCCACGATGCGCTCATGATTTCGCGCAGCATTTTGTCGCCCTCGCCCTTGGGCAGGTATTGCGCGATGGGTCGGGTCAAAATGTCGTGCGGCGGCGTGGTTTCCACCTTGTCGCTGCCGGTTTTGAGCACCGCGATGTGGCGATAGGAGGGATTGACGGTGAAGCTCATGCCGTGTTTTTCCAGTAGCGCTGCAAAGGAAGGCTCTGCGATCAGGTCGTTCATCAGCTGCATCGCGTCCTGCCCGTCGATGGCGCCGCCGCTGTGGGAGAGCATGGTCTGCCCTTCGTATTCGTCCCCGTCCTCGGTAATCGCCGCCAGGTTGCAGCGGAAGGAGATATTGCCCTTTTCCATCTTCACACCGGAGCCCGCAGCCTCCAGCGGGGAGCGGCCGGTATAGACCAGGCGCGGGTCATAGCCGAAGATGTTCAAAATGGCGGTATCGCTGCCCGCGGGCACGCCGCGCGGCACGGTGCGCACCTCGCCCACCAGCCCTTGCCCTGCCAAACGGTCAATCACAGGCTTTTTCGCCGCCTGCAAAGGGGTTTTGCCGCTCAGCTCTTCCACCGGGAAATCCGCCATGCCGTCGCCGATGACCAATACATATTTCATAAATTACACGCTCTCCTTTGTTCTCGGGGCATTTTTATGTTATCATAGAGTATAGCATAAGCATCTTCCATTTGGAAACGCGAAAGGACGAAATTCATGGAAAAAATCAATCTTGCCTACCGCCGCAAGGACGACCTGCTCGACGGCGTGATGCTGGTCAAGACGGTAGCGGCGCGCAAGTCCTCCAACGGCGGGCTGTATCTGGATCTGACGGTGATGGACGCCACAGGCGAGATGAACGCCAAAGCCTGGAATTGGCAGGACGGCGCGGTGCTGCCGCCGGTGAATACCCCGGTGCGCGTCAAGGGGCTGATCACGGAGTTCAACGGAAAATTACAGCTGCGCATCGACCGCATCCGCGCCGCGCAGCCGGAGGAGATCGTTTGGGAGGACCTCGTGCCCACCGCGCCGCGCGACCCGCAGGAGATGTACGATGAGCTGCTCGCCTGCGCCAAATCCCTGCGCAATGAGGAGTTTTCCAAGCTGGCCGTGCACCTGATCGAGGAAAAGCGGGAAAAGCTGCTCTTCTGGCCCGCCGCGGTGAGCTTTCATCACGCGGAACGCTCCGGGCTTCTGCACCACACCACCACGATGCTGCACGCGGCGGAAGCGCTGCTGCCCATCTATCCCTACCTCAACCGCAGCCTGCTGCTGTGCGGCGTGATCGTGCACGATCTTTGCAAGATGGACGAGCTGGGCGCAGCGGAATTCGGCATCGCGACGGAATATACCAAAGAGGGCAACCTGCTGGGGCACATCGTCGAGGGTGTGGCGCACATCGCGGAGGTCTGCAAGGAATTGGGGCTTTCGCAGGAGACGCAGCTGCTCGTGGAACACATGGTGCTCTCCCACCACGAAACGCCGGAATACGGCTCTCCCAAGCCGCCGCTCTTCCCCGAGGCGCAGATGCTGCACCTGCTGGACATGATGGACGCGCGGATGTACTGCATGCACGAAGCGCTGCTGGCCACGCCGCGCGGCGCGTTCTCCGACCGCGTGCGCGCGCTGGAAGGCCGCAAGCTCTATCATCCCGATCTGGACGAAGAACAAGCCCATGGCTAAGCCCATTCTCCGCCGCATCGACCCGCGCCCGGGGCGGCGCACGCTGGCGCTGAGCGACATCCACGGCCACAGCGAAATGCTCACCGGCGCGCTGGCAGCCGCAGGGCTCACCCTCGCCGACCGACTCATCGTCTGCGGCGACCTGACCGAAAAGGGACCGGACAGTTTGGGCACGCTGCGCCTGCTGATGGGGCTTTCCCGCCGCATGGAGGTGCATTGTCTGCTGGGCAACTGCGATCAAAGGGCGCTGCGTGCGCTCACCGGCAATCCGGCCGATCCGCAGGCGCGGGAAGCGCTTTGCCGCTACATCGACAGCCGCAAGGACTGGTACGGCTGCCTTCCGGCGGAGATGCTGCGCACGCTGGGACTTTCGCCGGGGGATCATGATGCGCTGGCCGCCGTGCAACAGCGCTTCGCGTCAGAGATCGCTTTCCTAAAAGAGATGCCCACGGTGCTGATCGCGCCGAACTATGTGTTCGTTCACGCGGCGCTGCCCTGCGCCGATGAAAGCGAATGGGAGCGGCATCCGCAAGCGGAATTTCTCCGTATGGACGCCTTTGCGGACAGCGGAGGGAAATTTGACAAATGGGTGGTCTGCGGACACTGGCCTGCGGCACTCTACGGCAGCGAGCGCTCTTGCTGCAATCCGCTAGTGCGGGAAGAACAGCGCATCGTCTCCATCGACGGCGGCTGCGTGCTGAAGGCCTCCGGTCAGATCAACGTGCTGATGATTCCGGATCTTGCGCAGGACGGCTTCCGCTTTACGTCGTTTGATTGCCTGCCCACCGTCGTCGCGCAAGACGCACAGGAGGCCTCTCCGCACTCCTTTTGCATCCATTGGATCGACAACGAAATCGAGATCCTGCGCGAAAACGACGGAATTATACACATTCGTCACCTGCGCACCGGATATGAGATGGATATTTTATCCTCTCATATCTATTCCCGCACTTCCCCCGTGCGCTGCGCCGAGGTCACAGATTACCGCCTGCCCGTGCAGCCGGGCGACAAACTGTCGCTGATCGATCCGCAGCGCTGCCCCTTTGGGTATTTCTGCAAAAAAGACGGCGTCATCGGCTGGTATGCTGGCCGCATTGTCGAAGAATAGATTTTCATCAACAGCAAAAAAAGAAGAACGCTTGCAGCGTTCTTCTTTTTTGTTTGACTTACAGCGTGTATTCGTACACTGCGTCGTCCATCACAAAGCCGTTGCCGATGTCGTTGACCTCATAGCGCGCGACGGTGAAGCCCAGCGCTTCATAGGCGCGGCAGGCGTCGTTGTAACGGTTGACATTGAGGAATACCGCGGGCAGACCCGCTTTTTTTGTTTCGTCCAGCACAAAGCTCAGCATCTCGTGCGCATAACCCTTGCCGCGCATTTCCTTTTTCAGGTAGAACTTGCTTAAATACATCTTGCCGTCGCGAGGATAGAACGCGACAAAGCCCGCGTCCTGCCCGTTTTCCCGAACAAAATAGTATCGGCTGCCGTGTGCGATCTGCTCCGCGATGGCCTGCGGAGTCTGAAAGCGCGCCAGCATGTAGTCATTCTGCGCCTTGCCGATCAGCGGATCGAAGTATTCTCGAACAATGTCCGTAGCCAAATGCGACATTTCGTTCACCGCAACCGTATCTTTACCGTCCAGGGGAGTAAAGTCCAGCATATTCTGCGCCTCTTACAGGCCGTAGATATCGGTGAACTTCGCGGTCAGGTAATCCACATAGAACTGCGGTTCAAAGGGCGCGCCGCAGGTATCCCGGATCAGCTGCTCCGGAGTCTTGACCATGCCGAAGCGATAGATCTTGTCGGTCAGCCAATCGACGACGGGCGAGAGATCGCCGGAGCGAATCACCGCGTCCACGTCCACATCCTTGCGCATGGCGTCCATGAACTGCGCGCCGTAAGCGCTGCCGATGGCGTAGCTCGGGAAGTAGCCGAAGCTGCCGCCGGACCAGTGGCTGTCCTGCAAGACGCCGTGGATGTCGTCCGGGACATCCACGCCGAGGTATTCCTTATAGAGCTTATTCCAGGCCGCGGGCAGATCGTCCACGCTCAGCGTGCCGCCGATGAGCTGCTTTTCCAGCTCGTAGCGCACTATGATGTGGAAGGAATAGGTCAGCTCGTCCGCCTCGGTGCGGATGAGCGAGGGCACGCTCTTGTTGACCGCGCGGTAGAAATCCCATGCCGTCACGCCCTTGAGCTGTTCGGGGAAGAGCTCCTCCATCTTTGGGAAGATCAGGCGGGTAAACTCCTCGCTGCGGCCGATGATATTTTCAAACAGGCGGCTCTGCGATTCGTGGATGCCCATGCTCGTGCCGGTGCCCAGCGGCGAATCGTTCAGCTCATCGCCGGTGTGCAGCTCATAGAGGGCATGGCCGCCCTCATGTACCACGGAATAGAGCGAGCTTGCCACCGCGTCCTCATAGTAGTGCGTGGTGATGCGCACATCGTGCTTGGTGAAATTGGTCGTGAAAGGATGCTCTACTTCGCCGATGGTGCAGAAATTGCGGTCGATGCCCATCACCTGCATCAGGTAATCGGAAAACGCGCGCTGCTGCTCCACCGGGTAGTGGCGGAACAGGAAGCTGTCGTCAATCTCATCGCGGCGGGCGCTGGTTTCGTTGATCAAAGGCAGCAGCTTTTCGCGCAGGTTGCCGAAGAAGCCGTCCAGCTCCTTGCGGGTCAAGCCCTTTTCAAACTGATCCAGCATCGTGTCGTAAGGGTCCTTGTCCGGCGCATAATACAGCGCAAATTTGCGGTTGTAATCCACCAACTGCTTCAGATACGGCTTGAAGGCGGCGTAGTCGTTGTTGACCTTTGCCTCGTGCCAGACGCTGGACGCCATGGACTGCACCTTCTGATAGTCCACATATTCCTCCATCGGGATGCAGGCGGTACGGGCGCTGTCCTCGCGCAGTACCTCGACCTCGCGGCGGGTGACGAGATCCAGCCCGTCCTTTTTTTCGTAAAGCTCATCGATCAACGCCTTGAATTCCGGCGCAGTCTGCATCTTGTAGACCTCTTCGGACAGAATGCCCATGTGCGCGGCAAAGTCCTCCGCCGCACCTTTGGGCATCACGGTTTCAAAGTCATAGAACATCACCCCCATGGCGTGCTGATAGGCCTTCATCTTTTTGAGCGCGGCCTTGAACTGTTCGATTTTCTGCTGCATGGTCATTTTTATTCCTTTCTCTTTTTTGTCAAAGCACGTTTCCGCGTGTGGACATCAACATCAGCACCTCAGCCAGCTGCGGCGGGTTGAGCGGCAGCGGGAAGCGCGTGCAGGCGACGGCGGCGCAGGCGGCGGCAAAGCGCACGGTGGACAGATCGTCCATACCCGCCCACAATGCGTAGACGCAGCCCGCCTTGAAGGTGTCGCCCGCGCCCAGCGTGGACACTACATCCACCTGATACGGCTCAAAGGAGCGAATCTTGCCGCCCTTGCGGCCGAAGCGGATTTCCTTTGCGCCGAGGGTAAAAATGGTCAGCCCATCGGAAGCATCCATGTACTTTTGCAGCACCTGGTCGCGCTCCTCTTGCTTATAGTGTTCGCGATAGAATTCATTGCTCACGACGTTGACTGCGGAGAGCCTGTGCATGGGGCTGTCATAAGCGCAGTCGATGGTGACATAGGGCTTGCCCATTTCCCGGCACATCTCCGCCGCACGCACGGAATCCTCTCGGAAATAGGGATCTATGCCCGCGACCTTTGCCCCGGCGATGTCCTCTGCCTTCGGCGCGTTCCAGCGGTGCACGGGATCGGAATAAAACTTTCGGAACTCACCGAACGGCGTGCGCGTATTGCCCGCCACCAGCACGTTGTCCTCCAGCCCGTCAAAGGTTTCATCCAGATGCAGGCCGGAAAGATCGCAGGGCGCGCCTTCATAGAATTTCTTTATAAAGGGCATCGTGGATTTCCCCATAAAGGTGCCGTCCATTTTGACCGACCGCCCCAGGCCGAGCAGCACGGTGGCACAGGTGCCCGTCTCGCCGCCGGGCAGAGAGTATTTCTTCCGAATTTCCGCATAGGTATCGGCTTCGGGATAATCACCCTCCAGCAAAAAACTGTTGGTGCGCAGGATCATGCCGTATAGATACATATCATAGCTCATGAGCGCGCCTTCTTTCCGTCAACTTGGGATTTATTATAGCATATTCCCACCCAAAAGGACACGCTATGCGTCGGATTCTCTCCTCCCCAGTGCGATCCTTCGGCCTCTGACCCGAATCAGCCCTTCCCGGTCCAGTTTCATCAGCTCCACGGTCATGGCGCTGCGCTCCACGCAGAGATAGTCCGCCAACTCCTGCCGGGAAAAGGGCAGCTCAAACTCCCGGCTGCTCGCAGCGCGCGCTTGAATATCGAGATAAGCCAGCAGCTTCTCCCGCGTGCTGCGACGGGAGAGGATGCGGTTTTTATCCATCAGCCGAACGTTTTTTTCCGCAAGCACAGTAATCATGTTGCCGATGAGACGGCTGTGTGCAGGACAGGGCTGCGCACAGGGCGACGGCACGCGCTCGAGCAGCAGCGCTTCCCCGGCGCTCTGGCACACCGCGTCTACCGGATAGCGCGCCACGCCCGCGCAGGCAAACGCCTCCCCGAAGATGCCGCCCTCCGTCAAATGCGCCAGGATCGTCTGGTTGCCGAATAGGTCGGTCTGGCGGATCTGCACCGCGCCGGAGAGCACCACCCCCACCTGCCCGGCCGCTTCTCCTTCTGCAAACAGCGTCTGCCCGCGCTCCATCTTTACCCGCCGCGCCGACAAGCATTTCAGCATTTTCTCCAGCTCTTCGCCTTCAATCCCGTCAAACAGCTCGCAGTTCATATTTTTCTCCTTTTCCTCGATTTCCCTCTGCATCTTGTTGGATTTCCAACATACAATTTGATTTCAGTATAGTATGCTCAGAGCGTAAAATCAATTTCGAAAGGACGATGCGAACATGATCCGCAGAATTATACAGATTGACGAAGAAAAGTGCAACGGCTGCGGCCTGTGCGCCCAGGCGTGCCATGAGGGCGCCATCGGCATGGTGAACGGCAAGGCGAAGCTGATGCGCGAGGACTACTGCGACGGTCTGGGCGACTGTCTGCCCGCATGCCCGGCGGACGCGATTCACTTTGTAGAGCGCGAAGCGCCCGCCTATGACGCGGCGGCGGTTGCAGCCGGCAAGCAACAGAAGAGCGCGCCCTTTGTCTGTCCCTCGGCGCAGTCCCGAACACTGCACCCCGCCGCGCCCGCTTCCTCCGTCACGATGGAGAGCCAGCTGTTCAACTGGCCGGTGCAGATCAAGCTTGCGCCGCTCTCCGCGCCGTATTTTGCAGGCGCCGATCTGCTTATCGCGGCGGACTGCACGGCTTACGCCTATGCCAACATCCACCGCGACTTCATCGCCGGGCGTGTCACGCTGATCGGCTGCCCAAAGCTGGACGATGTGGATTACGCCGAAAAGCTGGCGCAGATCTTCCTGCGCAACGACATCCGCTCCATCACACTCCTGCGCATGGAGGTTCCCTGCTGTGGCGGTCTGGTCAACGCCGTGCAGCGCGCGCTGAATGCCTGCGGAAAGGACATCCCGCTTAAGGTGCAGATCGTCACCATCGACGGCAAGCTTGCGTAACCTTCCCGAACTGCAAAGAAGCGTCCGGAAACTCTTTCCGGACGCTTCTTCTATTATCGGGAATTACTTCTTGGGCTCGTGGATGCCGCCTTCCTTGAAGGTGACCATGACGGTGCCCTTGGTCACAACCGTGCGCTCCGGCATATTGGGGAACATACCGGGAACGGTCTTGGCCTCGTAGTTGCCGGAGACCAGCTGGTCGCACAGGTCGATCAGGTTGGGCATGACGTCGTCGGCCAGCGGCGCGCCCAGCGGGCGGAAGTCGTGGTGGCCGTTGTAGCACTTATCCCACATCTTGCCCTTGAGGGCGTAGATGTCCTTGAGCGCCTTGCCCGCGGTTTCCACGCTGACAAAGGTGGGATCGCCGGGGAGCGAGCCGAACAGCGTATTGCAGTTGCAGGCGTCGCCCGCAAACAGGATGCGGGTGGTGGGGTCGATCAGCACCATGGAGCCGGGGGTGTGGCCGGGCGCGCGCATGGCGGTGACGATGCGGCCGCCGCCCAGGTCAAAGGTCTGTCCATCCTCCAGATCGTGGCGGACGGGGTTGGCATCTGCGGGCCAGGGGCGGATATCCTCCTCGACGTTATAGGCGTATTCCTTGCCGGAGCGCTGGGCGATAAAGCCGGCATACTGGCGGCGGAAGTCCACGCCCTCCATCGCATACTTGCCGACGTCTTCCTTGTTCATGTAATAATCGTCAAACCAACCCAGACCGCCGACGTGGTCGCCGTGCGCATGGGTGATGACCAACACGATGGGCTTATCGGTGATGTTCGCGATCACGCCGCGCAGATCGCCGATGCCGCTGCCGGTATCGATGACCATCGCCTTGTCCGCGCCCACCAGCACGAAGATCGAGCCGCAGTCGAATTCGTCGATTTCATAGGTGTCCTTTGCAATTTCCACAACAGGAAGCGCTTTGGTTGCCATATTGTCCACTCCTTCTTCGGTTTCTTTGTGTAAACGATTACACAAATACTTTACACCCAACTTAAGACCTTTGTCAAGAAAAAGCGCCGCGAAGCCCGCACAGCAAACCGCCGCGCGGGCTTCGCGGTTCATCCTTTTAGCGCTGCTGAGCAAGGCCGGGGAACTCGCCGGGCAGGGCCAATCCCTTTTCCAGCGCCTGCGCGCGCAGAAACGCATAAGCCTCTGCATAGGTCGCCTGCACATAGGGCGCAACAAACAGCACGCCCACGCCGCAGGCCAAAGCACCCAGCAGATTCCAGCCGATAAACGACAGCCCCAGCACAAACAGATCCCACTTATGCCCCATGGTCATCTGATCGGAAAGTTCGCGGGCGCGCTTGCCGCTCATGCCGGGGTTTTCCGCCAGCAGATAGGGCACCTGCGACCAGGCCAGCGATTTGACAATGCCGGGAATGATGAACAGCAGGCTCCAAAGCGCCGTGAACAGATCGGTCAGGAACATCGCCGCAGCGTTCTTGATGTACTCGCCCTTAAAGCCGTAAAAGAGCTGGCTGACGGAAGACCCGCTTTCCCGGCTCTCCAGAAAATAGCGCATCTGACCGATTTTGATCGGACCGTAGACGAAGAAATTGAACGCTAAACCGATTACCAGTCCGAAAGCCGCCGCCATGGAGGCCACGCCGATCGCTGCGGCAATCAGCGTAGGATCGACCTGCCCGTTCATCAGCTGCGTCAAATCCGTGTCCGTCACGTTATAATTGACCCGTGCTCCGCTGCCGCCGGCAGAAAGGCCGCCGGTGAGCACGCTCGCCAGCAGGCAGACCAAAAAGGCCATCCAATAATTGCCGCGCAGCACGTTCTTGGCGTTCTGTTTCAAAGTGCTTCTTGACCACATTTTCCGTTTCCTCCTCCGTGGCGGTAAACGCTCCGCCTTTTCCTAACTAAGAACAGTCTACACGGGCAAGCTTTTTCTGTCAAAACAAATCGTTCCAACCCCGCGTTTCGCTGCATGATCCGTCGCTTTGCGGGGTAAAAAGTTTCGAGCTTTTCCTGCGTAACAGATCGTTTTCTTTTTTTCTATGATATATTTTCCTTGAACAAATCAAACGGAACAGAGGATACGGTATATGAAAAAGAAGATCAAGTTCCTTATTCCAATTCTTTTTATTGCAGCACGGCGCCTAACCGTCCGATCCTGCGGCTATCCCTGCAAAAACCAGCGCGGGGAGGATGCCGCAAAGCAATTGCGAGGATACAAGAACACGCTATTAATGGAAGATTTTGGCGAACCCAACGGCTGTCTGTTGGGAATGTGGGGCGATATCCGGGAGCCGGATTCTGCCAATTCTCCCATCGTTTACTGCGATCCTAACGGTGTTGTTAAACACATCATCATTAGAAGTAAAAAATTCAGAAGCACCGCTTCGACGAACCGAACGCTCTGTGAAAGCCGCTTCTTCGGAATATAAATAAACCCTCCGTATGCTCTCATCCCATACGGAGGGTTCACTGTTTTATAACTCCAGTGCTATGGTTCAGCTAAAGTTTTCACTGATCCTGCTCGGTGAACTCGTCCTTGCCCACGCCGCAGAGCGGGCAGACCCAATCCTCGGGCAGCTGATCGAAGGGAACATCACCGTCGTAAACATAACCGCAAACATCGCAGACATAAACCTTGCTCATGGAAAGTGGCCTCCTCGTTTTTCGTTTGTTGTCTTATAGATACCCGGTTTTTATCCCCCTGAAACAGAGTTTACGACGCATCTTTCAAATATTTTTGCGGATCGAGCGCTTCTCGCAGGCGACGCAGCTCAAAGTGCAGGTGCGGCCCTTCGCCGCACTCTTGCGCAGCGGACGTTCCCATCGTGCCGATGATCTGCCCGCGGGAGACGGCCTCGTCCGCCTGCACCACTTCTTCTTCCCCCAAGGAGGCGTAGAGCGAAAAATATCCGCCCCGGTGAGAAATCTCCACGCAGCGCCCCATCAGCGCGTCGTCCCAAACGCGCGTGACCGTACCGTTCTCCACCGCACGCACCACACCGCCTTCCTGTCCCAGATAGTCTACGCCGCCATGCACGGCATATTCCCCCAGCGTCTGCTGATAGACCAATTGGTCCGGCGCATAGACCATGCCGGTTTTTCCCTCGCAGGGCAGCGCAAAAACCGCCGCCGTCGCGGTGGGCCGCACCGTTTTCTGCACCGACGCAGGGCGCGGTGTAGGCGTTGTGCTTTCCAGCACATAGCGCGTGGTTTCCGGGCTTTCCGGCTGCGGCGCGGGCTTCCGCGTCAGCACCGCCGTCGTCATCACCAACACAAAACAAGCCGAAAGCACGCAAAGATAGCCGTGTTTTTCCCAGAACGCCCGGAGTTTTTCCAATCGCTTCACGGTGCGTCACCTCCCCATTCGAGGGTAGGTTTCCCCACCGCGCGCCGCGCTATGCGCCGGAGATCTCCTGTATGGAGCCGATGGTCACACCGGTATAATAATGCAGCAGGATCTCTTCGCAGTCTGCGCCGTTTTCAGCCATGTTCTGCGCGCCCTCCTGGCTCAGTCCCACGCCGTGACCGAAGCCGTTCGTGGTCAAAATCGCGTCGTCTCCTTCAAAGGCAATCGTAAAACCCGCCGACCGCAGCCCCAGCGCCGCGCGCACCGCCTTGCCCGTGGCCGTCACGCGCCCGACGCGCACCGCGTCCGCTCGCCCACTGCCCGTCACGCTGCGGATGCTGAACTGCCGCTCGATGTTCGCCGCCGTCAGTCCTGCGCCTTCAAAAGCCGCATTGAGCTTTTGCGCCAGCTTGCTTTTGCTCAAGCGCACCTGTGCCGTCTGCCCCTGCTCGCCCTCGCTCTCCACCGATTGCAAATACGGATACGCCGTGCCCCAGACCTCCTGCGCGTCCTCGGTTCGTCCGCCCGACGCAGCGTGGAACAGCGCCTGCGCCGGACGGCCGTCGTAGAGCAGAATCTGTCCGGCGGTTTCCTGTACGGCCCGGAGCAGCTTTTCGTGCTTTTCCTCATAGCTTTCGCCCCAACCCTCCCGCATCTGCGCATCGGAACGATAGGCCATGCAGTGCTTGGAATCGGTGCAGACATCGGCCTGCGCCCCACGGGAACAGCCGCTGCCGCCGAACCGCGGCAGCTTCCAGACGATATAGCTGCGCGCGGCAATCGCCTGCGCCTTGAGCGCCTCCATGGGGTAAGAGGCAGGCATTTCTCCCGCCAACACACTCACCAGATAGTCCTCCAAAGCGACGCGCTCCATGCGCCCCTCATCGCAGACGTTAAGGATCACCGGTTTCGTCTGCACAACCGCCGTCTCGGCAGATGCTGCCGCAGGGCGCACGATCTCCACGCAGATCCGATCCCGGTTCTGCGGATCCGCCGTATCTCTTACCTGCGCAGAGGGCGCCGGCATTTTGTCGTCCCGCCCGCCAGACAGCACCAGCCCCACGGCGAAGGCCAGCAGCAGCGCGATGCCGATCAATCTGCGCAAAGCCGCTCCCTCCCCTCTTCAAAGGAGAGTATACGCGCACCCGCTTTCGCTCATTCCTGCCGCACCACCTGCGCCCCCAACGCATTCAGTTTGCCCGCCAGATCGACATAGCCGCGTTCGATGTGCGATACGTCCGTCACGGTGGTGTGCCCCTCTGCTGTCAGCCCCGCCAGCACCAGTGCTGCGCCCGCGCGCAGATCGGTCGCCGCTACGCGCGCGCCGTGCAGCGCCATCACCCCCCGCACGATGGCGTTCCGCCCGCGCACCGCAATGGACGCACCCATTTTGCGCAGCTGCGGCACTTGCATAAAGCGGTTCTCAAAGATGTGCTCGGTGAGGATGGACGTGCCTTCCGCGCGGCAGAGCAGCGCCATCATCGGAGCCTGCAAATCGGTCGGGAAGCCGGGATAGACCAGCGTCTCCACATCCACGCCGCGCAGTCTGCCCCCACGCACGCGCAAACCCGACGCATCGCCCGTTACCTCCGCGCCGCACTCGCGCAGCTTCGCCGTCACGGCTTGAAGCGCGCCCTCCTCCGCGCCGCGCAGCAGCACGTCGCCCCCCGTCGCTGCGGTGCAGAGCATCAGCGTCCCCGCCTCAATGCGGTCGGCCATGGGCGTATAGGATGCGCCATGGAGCGCGCTGCGCCCTTCAATCCGCACCCGGCTCTGCCCCGCGCCGTCGATTTTTGCGCCCATGCGCATGAGCAGCCCCGCAAGGTCGACAATCTCCGGCTCCTTGGCGGCGTTTTCAAGCACCGTGGTGCCGTTTGCCAGCGCCGCCGCCATCATCAGGTTTTCCGTCGCGCCCACAGAGGGAAAGTCAAGATAGATTTCCGCCCCGTGCAGCGCGTCCACCCGCGCCTCGATGCAGCCTTGATCCAGCTCGATTCTCGCGCCCATCGCAGCAAAGCCCTTTAGATGCAGGTCAATGGGGCGCGATCCAATGGCGCAACCGCCGGGGAAGTGCATCCGCGCCCGGCCGCAGCGCGCCAGCAGCGGCCCCATCGCCAGCACGGAGGCGCGCATCCGCTCCACCCAGCGCGCATCGGTCTGCCACGAGGAAAGATTTTCGCCGCACAGCGTCACATCTTCTCTCTGCCGTGTCACCTTCGCACCCAAGTCGGTCAGCAGTGCCGCCATGCAGTCTACGTCCGTCAGCTGCGGCACATTGAAAAGCTCGATGGGTTCTTGTGTCATCAGGCAGCAGGCCATCATGGGCAGCACCGCGTTTTTCGACCGCTGCACGAACGCTTCGCCGCAAAGCGCCGGGCTTTTTTTCAGAATATACTGCGCCATTTTCCGCTTTCTCCTTTCCGCACTCCATTTTCGTTTTTAGTATGCGGCGCGTTCTTTTCTCCATGCTGGCAAAGCAAGACACCGCGCTTTTCCTTCGCCAAAAAAGGGTCAGCGGTATTTTTTGTCAAATTCAACTCAAAACCGGTTGACTTTGACGCGGCGTCGCCGTTTATACTAAGAGTCAGAAAAAAGAGAGTGACACAACGCCATGACGCACACCATCAGCCAGGTTTCCCGCGCACTGTCAGTTTCCACGCGGGCACTGCGCTATTACGAAGAAATGGAGCTGATCCACAGCCGACGGATCGAGGGCTACGCCTATTGCGTCTATGACGAAGACACGGTGCGCCGTATCGAACAGATCCTTTTTCTGCGCAGCGTGCGCATTCCGCTCCGGGATATTGCCGTACTGCTGCGCGGAGAGGACACGCGCGAAGCCATCGAGATTTTCCGCCGCCGCATTGCCGAAATGGATGCAGAAATCGATCAGCTAACCGCCGTGCGCCGTCTGCTGCGCTATTTGCAGGAGAAGGTTTCCGTTTCGGGCTCTGAAGGATGGAAAGAATCGGTTCCGCTGCTTCCTCGGGAAAACAGCATCCCGCCGATGCCCTCCCTGCCACAGGATGTTCGCATTCTTTCCCTGCCGCGACTGACAGTCGCCGCCGCGCACGCCATCAAGATGGGCGATTTTCACGAATGGGCGGCGCTGGCCGGCTGGGCGGAACAAAGTCCCGATTGGGAAATCCGTTGGGCTAGCGATGGAACAGAGATCATGGGCGGGTCACTGGAAGAGCATCTGAACTATCTGCAAGACCGCGCCGCGGGAAGGCTGCAAACCGGGCAGCTGGATCTGCTGCTGCCCATTCAAAAAAGGAGGGAATCTCAATGAATCCGAAGCTCCACTTTATCCCGCTCAGGGAAGAACACATTTCGCCGCTGACCGCAATCATGATCCGCGCCTTTGACGACGACGCAGTGCGTTATCAAGGCTGTGAACACGCCGGGCCGGAAGGTTACGACGACGGCAGCTTTTTGCGCAAATGGGGACTGGAATCAGGCGCATACGCTTATGCGCTGGCGCTGGATCAGGAGCTTGTCGGCTGCATCATTCTCTTTCTCTCCCCCGACTGTGCAAATGATGGGATTCTGGGCTGCCTGTTCATTGATCCGACCCATCATCACAAAGGGCTGGGAAAAGCCGCCTGGTTCCAAGCGGAAGCGATGTTCCCGCAGGTGCGCGTCTGGCACACGGAAACGCCTGCGCGCTCCTATCGCAACCACTGTTTCTACATCAATACCTGCGGCTTTCACGTCGTTCACGTCAATGATCCTCAGAATATCTCCCAGGCGAAGTTCGTGCTGGAAAAGCGGCTGTAAGACTTCTCCACCCAGGCATCTGACTGCGCACCGCTTCCCCGAGCCGCCGCGCCCGCCGTATCCGGCGGACAGCACCGTTGCGCGCTGCGCGCGCCCCGGCGGCCCGTCTTCGCCGGGCGCGCGGCGGCTCTCCGTTCTCCCCCTTTCCTTTTCGCACAAGGAAAGGTTTGTGCAGCCCCGGGAGAGCGCGAGAGGGCCGTGGGCCCTCTCGCTTCCTCCCCGACAGGGACGGGCGGCGCTCACGCCGCC
>CAJJNQ010000016.1 GCA_905193155.1 uncultured Christensenella sp. | reverse complement strand
CCTTACATAGGGGAGCCTAAGCACCCCCTCACCCACTATGACGGCTCCTACCCAAGGAGCGCGCACCCAATGCCTCTCCTTCGAGGGGAGGTGGCTCGGCGCAGCCGAGACGGAAGGGTGGGGTTTCGCGAGCCGCAACCCCTCAGGCGCTGCGCGCCAGCTCCCCTTACATAGGGGAGCCTAAGCACCCCCTCACCCACTATGACGGCTCCTACCCAAAGAGCGCGCACCCAATGCCTCCCCTTTCAGACGGAGCCCATGATCCACACAACATCATCTATTTATAAGGAGAAACCAACCATGTATCAGGATGAAGAACTGCTTTACGAGGTCCGCGGGCCGAAAAACATCACGGAGCTGACCGCGGCGGAGCTGGAAAAAAAGCTCGAGACCTGCGATACCATCGTCTTTTCCTTCGGCGCGCTGGAAAACCACGGCAAGCATCTGCCGCTGGGCTGCGACACCTTCCAAGGCAATGTGCTGGTGCGCCGCGTGGCGCAGTACCTTGAAAAAAAGGGCATGGAGGCCGTGCCGGGCTTTGCGTTCCCTCTGGGCGTGCAGACCAACCAGTTTGAGCGCACCGAGAACTTCGGCAACGGCTACATCAGCCAGAAGACGCTGATCCGCATGACGGAGGAAATCTGCGTCTCCCTCTCCAAATCCGGCTTCAAGCGCTTCGTGTTCTGCGTCAGCCATGCCGAAAACCTCGCCAGCATGAACGTGGCGGCAAAGGATCTTTACGAAGAATACGGCCTGACCGCCATCGTCTGCAACTGGATTCCCCCGATGAACGACGAATGGCCGAAGTTCCTGAAGAACCCGGAACATCAGGGCCACGGCGGCGAGGACGAGACGAGCTGCACGATGGTGGCAGTGCCGAACCTGGTGAACCTGAACGACCTGCCCTCCTGGTATCCGCCCGAAAGCGACAAGCACTACAAGATGGACGGTCTGGGGTATTACGGCGGCGCGGTGGCGGTCTACGCGCCCACCGGCACGGCGCAGTGCCCCGGCTATGTCGGCGACCCCGCGGATGCGACAATTGAGGCGGGTGAAAAGTGCTTCGACCTTTACGCCGACTGGATTTCCGACGTGGTGATCAAGTACATCGGCTGACCAAGCCTTGACAGGGAGGACATCATGCTCATCGAACGCAATCCCGTCCGCGCGCGCCAGGTCAAGCTCGGCCCCGTGACGGCTTCCCAGGTCTGCTTCGGCACCGAGCACATCAACCGCTCCGTGCCGGAGTTCGGCGGGAACATATTGGCCAACGCCGCGCGGCTGCACGGCATCAACTTCTGGGATACGGATAACGCCTACGGCAGCCACACGCAGGTGGCGGCGGGGCTCAAGCAATTCAATCGCGAGGAAATCGTCATCACCTCCAAGACCTACGGCCGCAGCCGCGAGGAGGCGGAATACGACCTGATGCGCACGCTGCGCGAGCTGGACACGCCGTATCTGGACATCTTCCTGCTGCACGAGGTCGCCGCGGGCACGCTGGACAAGAAAATGCCCGCCTTCCAATACATCTTGGAGATGCAAAAAAAAGGCTATATCCGTGCGGTCGGCCTGTCCACGCACTGCGCGCCGGTGATCTCCGCCGCGGCGGACATTCCGGAGATCCAGATCGTCTGCGCGCCGTTCAACCGCGAAGGCTCCCGCATTGAAGAGGGAACGCTGGGCGACATGGAAGCGGCGCTGCGCAAGGCGCATGACAATGGCAAGGGCGTTTACGTCATCAAGGTGCTGGGCAAGGGCGAGCTGACCTACGATATCCCCGGCGCGCTGCGCTGGGCCTTCGCGCGCAGGGATTTCATCGACGTGTACAACCTGGGCGTGGCCAATCTTTCCGAAGCCCGCGAGAACCTGACGATCCTCAACGGCCTGTACGACGGGGAGGTGCGCGCATGAGCGAAAAACTGCTGATCAAAAACGGATTGGTCATCACCTTCATCCACGAGGGTTACCACTCCATCAAGATGAAATACGCCGATATCCTGATCGAGGACGGCAAATTTCTCGACATCAGGGAGGAAATCTCCGACGCCTCCGCCCAGGTGATCGATGCAAAGAACCTGTGGGTGATGCCTGGCTTGGTGGACGCGGGCTCGTCGATCGCCGGCGCGGTGCTGTGCAGCGGGCTGATCCCGGATTACTCCCGCGCGCGCTGGCAGGGCAGCATGATCCACGGCCGCGTGCTGCCGCTGACCGACATCGCGGCGGAAACGCTGAACGACGCCGAAAAGCGCGCCATCGTCAAGTGGGGGCTGATGCGCCTGCTGGACTCCGGCGTGACCACCGCACTCGACCTTTCGCACCCCGCCTTCGCGTCCTTTGTCGCAGAGGAAGCTGAAAAGCTGGGGCTGCGCGCGCTGGTGTATCCGGAGCGCACGGCAAACGGCTACCCGGCTGCGGAGCACAGCGGAAAATACTTAAATCCCGGACTTTCCGGCGGGGAATTTTACGCGGGCGAGGCGCTCTATTCGGTTGAAACGACCTCGGACGCAATGTATGCCGCCGCGCGGAAGGCCGAAGGGCTGCTGCCCGTGCGCGCCGCCTACTGCGAATATGAAAAGCAGTTCTGCCGCATGACGCACGGCGTATCGCCGCTGGGCAAACTGGACAGGGAAGGTTTGCTCCGGGAGAAAACGCTGGTGGTCGGCGGGTATGACACGGACTTTTTCGACCGCGAGCGCCTGCGCACGGCGGGCAGCACGGTGTCGATCTCGGCGGTGACGGCGATGCAGGACGGCCTGCCCTTCCCCATCGTGACAAACCTGCGGCAGGACATCAACACCTGCCTGTCCACCGGGTATTTCGGTCTGTCGATGCTGGACGAGATGAGGCAGGCGGCCTTCGGCGGCAAGCTGGAGACCAACGCTTCCCAGTTCCAGGCCTCGGATGCGTTCTACGCCGCGACGATCGCGGGCGCGCAGGGGCTGCACATGGAGATCGGCCGCATCGAGCCGGGCTTCTCCGCAGACCTGCTGCTGATCGATCCCTCCTGTTTCGGACCGCATAATTATCCGCTCATTGAATGGGTGTATGCCGGGCAAAGCGCGGACATCGTCGGGCGTGTGGCGCGGGGCAAACCGCTTTCCTATCGCCGGTGCGACCTGGCTGCCTGCGCCGCAGATGCGCAGAAAGCCGCACAAAAAGCCTGGAATGCCGCAGAAGCGCTGATCCTGTAATCAAATGTATAAAGGGATGCATATATGCACCCCTTTTATGCTAAAAAGATGTAAAATTATGCGTTTTCGCTTGCATACTCCGGCAGGAGCGGCTATAATGTGAAACAGATTTTCCGATTAAGGAGATGTTTTTAAGATGAAAAAGACGACCAAGTTGCTCGCGCTCGTCTGCGCGATGTTGATGCTGGGCAGCGTGCTTGCAGGCTGCTCTTCCACCCCCGCTCCTTCGGCTTCCGCCGAAGCCACCGCGGCTCCTGAAGAGAGCGCCGCTGCCGAGGCCACCGCAGCTCCCGAGGAGAGCGCTGCTGCCGAAGGCACCGCTTCCGCCACTCCCACCCTGGATGCCATCCGCGAACGCGGCCAGCTGATTCTGGGCACCGAGTCCACCTATCCGCCCTTTGAGTTCATCGTCATTGAAAACGGCCAGAGCGTCGGCGCCGGCTTCGACGTGATGCTGGCTCAGAAGATCGCCGAAAAGCTCGGCGTGACGCTGGTGACCTCCGAGATGGCGTTCGATTCCCTGATCCCCGCGATCCAGGCCGGCACCATCGACATTGCGGCTTCCATGACCCCCACCGACGAGCGCAAGCAGGCCGTTGATTTCTCCGAGAACTACTACGAGACCTCCAACGTGTTCCTGGTTCGCAAGGGTGAGGAAGGCAACTTCACCTCCGCCGAGAGCTTCGACGGCAAGACCATCGGCGCACAGGTCGGCACCGCGCAGAATGATCTGGTTGTCAACGACATGACCAATGCCCAGAGCCTGCTGCTGCCCAAGGTCACGACCTTGGTTCAGGAGCTCAAGACCGGCAACATCGACGCGATCTGCATGGAGAAGCCCGCCGGCGACATCTATGCTGCGGCGTATCCAGATCTGGTCATCGCCGACTACGTGGTGGCGGATGCTGCGGGCGGCGTCGCCTTCCCCGCTGCCAAGGGTCAGGACGACCTGATCGCCTTCATCAACGAGACGATTGAGGAGCTCAAGGCCAGCGGCGAGCTGGAGAAGCTCTATCAGGAAGCCTGCGCGCAGGCCATCGACCAGTTGAGCGAATAAAAAACGACTCTCTGGCTGAATAATCCGAAAAAATACGGCGCGGATCGGTACTTAACTGCTGATCCGCGTCGTTGGTATGCAGAAAAAAACGAACGAAAGGATGCGCATCATGAATCTCAACTTCAGTTTCCTGTCCAAGTACTGGCCGATGTTTGTGCGCGGCGCGGGCACGACGCTGATTCTGTCGTTCTTCACGGTGCTGATCGGCCTGATCATCGGCGTGTTTCTGGCGCTGCTGCGCCTGGGCAAGTTCAAGCCCCTGTCCTTCCTCTCGGCGGCCTACACCGAATTTATCCGCGGCACCCCGCTGATGGTGCAGATCTTTTTCATCTTTTACGCTTTGCCCCAGATGGGCTTCAAAATCCCGAACATCACAGGCCTTGGCTTTGACTTTCCACGCTTTGCCTCCGGTATCCTGGCGATGGGCTTGAACTCCGGCGCGTATGTGGGCGAAATCGTCCGCGCGGGCATTCAGGCGGTCGATAAGGGCCAGACCGAGGCGGCGCGCTCCCTGGGCATGACGGGCTGGCAGACCATGCGCCGCGTGGTACTGCCCCAGGCCTTCAAAAACATACTCCCCGCGCTGGGCAACGAATTTGTCACCGTCATCAAGGAATCTTCCATCGTGATGACCATCGGCATCACGGAGCTGATGTTCAACACCTCTCAGGTGTACTCCAGCTCCTTCCGCTACTTTGAATCGCTGATCGTCTGCGCGCTGGTTTACTTTGTGATGACCTTCACCACGTCCCGTCTGCTGGGCGTGATGGAAAGGAGGATGAAGCGCAGTGCCTGAGAACAAGAACGTGATTCTGGAAGTACAGGATCTCAAGATGAAATTCGGCAAGCTGGAAGTGCTCAAGGGCGTCACCACCACCATCCGCCGCGGCGAAGTGATCGTGGTCATCGGCGCGTCGGGCGCGGGCAAATCCACCTTTTTGCGCTGCCTGAACCGTTTGGAAACCCCGACGAGCGGCGACATTCTCTTTGAGGGCGAAAGCGTGGTTCACGCCGGGCGCAACCTCAACCATCTGCGCGAGCGCATGGGCATGGTGTTCCAGCAGTTCAACCTGTTCAACAACTTAAACGTGCTGAACAACATCACCCTCGCCCCCACCATCGTCAAAAAGGCGGACAAAGCCGCTTCCGAAGAGGAAGCGATGAAGCTGCTGGCGCGCGTGGGCTTGCAGGACAAGGCCAAGGCTTATCCTGCGCAGCTCTCCGGCGGGCAGCGCCAGCGCATCGCCATCGTGCGCGCCCTGGCCATGCATCCGGACGTGATGCTCTTTGACGAGCCGACCTCCGCGCTCGACCCCGAGATGGTCGGCGAGGTGCTCGACGTCATGCAGCAGCTGGCCGCGGACGGCATGACCATGGTCGTGGTTTCCCACGAGATGGGCTTTGCGCGCCAGGTTGCCAACCGCGTGCTCTTTATGGAAAACGGCGTCATCGCCGAGGACGGCACCCCCGAAGAGATCTTCGAGCATCCCAAGAGCGACCGTCTGCGCGAGTTCCTGGGCAAGGTGCTCCACTGATCGCAGATACAATCAAGGACAGCGTTTTGCGCTGTCCTTTTTTGTTTCCGTATTTTCGTTTGACCGTTGGTTCGCCCCTTCGGGGCACGTTCTCTGCGGGGGGAGCTTCGCTCCCCCCTGCACCCCCCTCTCCTACCCCCCTTGGGGAGATCCGTGGCAGACAGATGCGTTGATTTCGTTTTTCTTTCGCGCCTTTTTCTTTCTCGGAAAGGCTTTCTGTTTTTTCCAATAAAAGAAAGGGCAGCCGCTGCTTTTGCAGCGGCTGCCCCTCTGTGCCGGGGAGAGCTTTCTATACTTTACACATTGACCTGCGCATCCACCTGCACGTCGCCCTCGCGGTCGAAGATGGGCTGGATGTAGTCGCGCAGAAATTCGTCCACCTGCTCCGGGCAGCGGCCGATGTAGAGCTTGGGATCGAGCACGGTCTGCAAATGCTCCATCGTCATGCCGAAGGCCGGGTCGCCCGCCAGGCGTTCCAGCAGGTCGCAGTCCGCGCCCTCTTCCTTCATGCGGCGGGAGGATTCCATCGAGTGCTGACGGATCTTTTCGTGCAGCGCCTGACGGTCGCCGCCGCGCTTGACGGCCTCCATCAGGATGTTCTCGGTGGCGAGGAACGGCAGGTATTCGCGCAGGCGGCGCTCGATGATCTTGGGATAGACCACCATGCCGTCGGTGACATTGATATAGAGCGAAAGCACCGCGTCCGCAGCCAGGAACGCCTCGGAGATGGACAGGCGGCGGTTGGCGGAATCGTCCAGCGTGCGCTCGAACCACTGGGTCGAGGCGGTCATGGCGGTGTTGTCCATCAGGGACGTGATATAGCGGCTCAGCGAGCAGATGCGCTCGGAACGCATCGGGTTGCGCTTATAGGCCATTGCGGACGAGCCGACCTGGTTCTTCTCAAAGGGCTCCTCCATCTCGCGCATGTGCTGCAGCAGGCGCAGATCGTTGCCGAAGCGGTAAGCCGACTGCGCAATGCCGCCCAACACGCCCAGCACCCTGGAGTCGAGCTTGCGGGGATAGGTCTGGCCGCTGACGGGGAACACACCGTCAATGCCCATCTTGCGGGCGATGCGCTCGTCCAGCGCCTTGACCTTTTCCTGATCGCCGTCGAACAGCTCCATGAAAGAAGCCTGCGTACCGGTCGTGCCGCGCGACCCCAGCATGCGCAGACGGGACTGGAAATAGCAGAGGTCGTCATAATCCATCAGCAGATCCTGCATCCAGAGCGTGGCGCGCTTGCCGACGGTCACGGGCTGCGCGGGCTGAAGGTGAGTATAGCCCAGCGTGGGCAGATCGCGGTATTTCTTTGCAAAGGCGGCAAGGTTTTCCAGCACCTTGACCATCTTTTTGCGGATGATTTCCAAGCCCTGCTTTAAGATCAGCACATCGGCGTTATCGGTGACATAGCAGGAGGTTGCGCCCAGGTGGATGATGCCCTTGGCGTCCGGGCAGGCCACGCCGTAGGCATAGACGTGCGCCATGACGTCATGGCGGATCTCCTTTTCCTTGGCGGCGACGACGTCGTAATCAATATCGTCCACGTGCGCGCGGAGCTGCTCGACCTGTTCGCGGGTGATGGGCAGACCCAGCTCCATCTCGGTCTCGGCCAGCGCGACCCAAAGCCTGCGCCAGGTGCCGTAGCGCGTGTCGTTGGAAAAGAGTTTCAGCATCGCCGGGGAGGCGTATCTTCCCTGCAACGGGCTCTGATAAGACGAATTCGGGTTGGCCATATCCGGTCTCCTCCTGCCGGAAATGCTCCGGCTGTTTGTATTCGGTCGTTCGTGTTTTTACAATTCACTTCTTTTATTATACCCCCAAATAAGCGCCTTGTCAAAGGGACTTTCGGTTAAAAGTGCTCTCGGCACTCTCGTTTTCCCGAACGTTTTATTCTCATCATATAATTGTGTACGGATTTTTAACTTGCAGTACCGCCTGTATTCGATTACAATAAAAGTACACGGAGCAGGCGTCCGCCGCGCTCCCCATGCTTTCAGGAGGTGTCCTTATGATCAAGAAAGTCGCCGTCATCATGGGCAGCGATTCGGACTTCCCCGTGGTCAAAAACTGCATCAAAACTCTGAAATCCTTCGGCGTGCCCGTTGAAGTGCGCGTGCTTTCTGCACATCGCACTCCCGATGAGGCCGCCCTTTTTTCTCGCACGGCGCGGCAGAACGGCTTTGGCGTGATCATCGCGGCGGCGGGAAAGGCGGCGCATTTGGCCGGTGTGCTGGCTGCGCACACGACGCTGCCGGTGATCGGCATTCCGATCAAGTCCTCCACGCTGGACGGACTGGACGCGCTGCTGGCCACCGTGCAGATGCCCAAGGGCATCCCGGTCGCCACCGTCGCCATCGACGGCGCGGACAACGCGGCGTATCTGGCGGTACAGATGCTGGCGCTTTCCGATGCGGGTCTTGCGCAGCAGCTCGATCATTTCAAGCAGAAGATGACCGATGAGGTCATGGCAAAGAACGAGAATTTGCAGAAAGAGGTTGAAGCACTATGAAGATCGAAAAACTGAACCAGCTCTACGAAGGCAAGGCCAAGAAGGTCTTTGAAACCAACGACCCCGAACTGCTGATCGTCGACTACAAGGACGATGCGACCGCGTTCAACGGCCTGAAGAAGGGCACCATCGAATCCAAGGGCATCATCAACAACAAGGTCAGCAACTACCTGATGAAGATGCTGGAGCAGCACGGCATTCCCACCCACCTGGTCGAGGAGATCTCCGACCGTGAAACCATTGTCAAGCGCGTTTCCATCGTACCGCTGGAGGTCATCGTCCGCAACATCGCCGCGGGCTCCCTTTCCAAGCGCCTGGGGCTGCCGGAGGGAACCAAGCTCAAGAGCACGGTGCTGGAGTTCTGCTACAAGGACGATGCGCTGGGCGATCCCATGGTCAACGACTATCACATCTACGCCATGGGGCTTGCCACGAAGGAAGAGCTTGCGACCATTTCCGATTATGCGCTCAAGATCAATCAGATCCTTGCCGATTTTTTGAAGGAAGCCAATATCGAACTGATCGACTTCAAGATTGAATTTGGCCGCACGAGCGACGGTACGATCATTCTGGCAGACGAAATTTCTCCCGATACCTGCCGCTTCTGGGACAGTGTGACGGGCGAAAAGCTGGATAAGGACCGCTTCCGCCGCGACCTGGGCAATGTAGAGGGCGCCTACAAGGAGATCCTGCACCGCCTGCTCGGCCTTTAATCCCTATTCCCCGCCATCCGAAAGGAACTGACATGGAGCAATTTGGCAAGCTGCACGAGGAGTGCGGCGTATTCGGCATCTATTCCGAGCGGGACGACCAGAACGTGGCCGGAACCGCCTATCTTGCGCTGTACGCTCTACAGCACCGCGGCCAGATGAGCTGCGGCATCGCGGTGGGCGACCACGGCCTGATCAAGAGCCACAAGGACAACGGCCTGGTGCCGGAGGTTTTCTCCCCCGAGACGCTGGAATCGCTGGGCGACAGGCATCTGGCCATCGGCCATGTGCGCTACGGCACCAGCGAAAACGCGGACCGCGCTTCGGCGCAGCCGATGGTGGTGCGCCATGTGCGCGGCAACATCGCGCTCTGTTTCAATGGCCAGCTGACCAATGCGGGTGAGCTGCGCCGCGAGCTGGAGATGAGCGGCGCAATCTTCCAGAGCAACAACGACTGCGAGGTCATCGCCTACATCTTTACCCGCGAACGGCTCAAAGCCGCCTCCACCGAGGAGGCGCTGGCCGCCACCATGAAGCACCTGAAGGGCGCTTATTCCATCGTGATGATGAGCGCAAAAAAGCTGCTGGCGGCACGCGATCCGCAGGGCTTCCGCCCGCTGTGCGTGGGAAAGCGCGAGGGGCAGATCCTCTTCGCATCGGAATCCTGCGCATTGAACGCGGTCGGCGCGGAGCTGGTACGCGACGTCGCCCCCGGCGAAATCGCCGTGGCAGGCGAAAACGGCCTTTCCTTTATCCCCGCGCTGTGCGGGCAGAAGACCGGCCTTTGCGTATTTGAATTTGTGTATTTTGCCCGTCCGGACTCGGTGATCGACGGCGCAGGCGTGCACGAGGCGCGGCAGCGCGCGGGCGCGTTCCTTGCGCTGGAGCATCCTGTCTCGGCGGATGTGGTGGTCGGCGCGCCGGATTCGGGGCTGGACGCGGCGATGGGCTATGCCCGTCAGTCCGGCATTCCCTATCAGATGGGCTTTATCAAGAACCGCTATGTCGGCCGAACGTTCATTGAACCGACCCAGCAGATGCGCGAGGACGCGGTGCGCATCAAGCTCTCCGCCATCAAGTCGGTCGTGGAGGGCAAGCGCGTGATCCTGGTGGACGATTCCATCGTCCGCGGCACGACCTGTGCGCGCACGGTGCGCATCCTGCGGCAGGCGGGCGCGAAGGAAGTTCACCTGCGCATCTCCTCCCCGATGTTCGTCCATCCCTGCTATTTCGGCACCGATGTGCCCAGCGAGGACAAACTGGTCGCCTGCCGCCTGAACCACGACGTACAGGCCATGGCAAAGGAGTTCAACGTCGATTCCCTCGGCTTCCTCGACGTGGATGACACGCGCAAGATCGCCGTGGGCTGCGGATGCGAGTTCTGCGTCGGGTGCTTCACGGGCGAATATCCCGTCGAACCTCCCAAGCCGCAGGCGCGCGACAAATATCTCGACAAATACGAAGAATAGGTTGCCTTCTTTTCCAAAGGAGTGAAAAACATGAACGAGAAAAGTTTTTCCGAAAGCTATAAAGCGGCGGGCGTTGACATCACCGCAGGCTACCGCGCGGTCGAACTGATGAAGGAGCACATCCGCCGCACGATGAGCGAGCGCGTCATCGACGGCATCGGCGGATTCGGCGGCCTGTACGAGCTGGATCTGACCGGCATTGAGCGCCCCGTGCTGGTCAGCGGCACGGACGGCGTGGGCACCAAACTCAAATTGGCGTTTGAGGCGGACCGCCACGACACCATCGGCATCGACTGCGTGGCCATGTGCGCCAACGACGTGCTCTGCGTCGGCGCAAAGCCGCAGCTCTTCCTCGATTACATCGCCTGCGGCAAAAACGTGCCCGAGCGCATTGCTGCCATCGTCAAAGGCGTGGCGGAGGGCTGCGTGCAGTCCGGCGCAGCGCTGGTGGGCGGCGAGACCGCCGAAATGCCCGGCTTTTACCCGGAGGACGAATACGACCTGGCGGGCTTCTGCGTGGGGCTTGTCGATAAAAACAAGATTCTCAACCGCGAAAACGTGAAGCCCGGCGATGTGATCCTGGGCCTTGCCTCCTCCGGCGTGCATTCCAACGGCTTCTCCCTCGTGCGCCGCGTGTTCGGCATCGGGGAAAAGGATCTGAAGGAATACGACGAAAAGCTGGGCGCGAGCCTGCTGGACACGCTGCTGACCCCCACGCGCATCTATGTAAAGCCCGTGCTCAAGCTGCTTGAGGAAGTCCATGTGCGCTCCATTTCCCACATCACCGGCGGCGGTTTCTTTGAGAACATTCCGCGCTGCCTGCCCAAGGGCGTTTCGGCCAGCATCCAGAAATCCTCCTATTCGGTGCCCAAGATCTTCCGCCTGATCCAGGAGACGGGCGATATCTCCGAGCGCGATATGTACAACACCTTCAACATGGGGATCGGGATGTGCATCGTGGTTCCGCCGGAAGAGGCGAGCAAGGCGCTGACGCTGCTGGAAAAAGAGGGCGAGCTGGTCTGGAAGATCGGCGAAGTCATCTCCGGCGACGAAGGTGTAGAGCTGTGGTAAGGGTCGCGGTGCTGGTGTCGGGCGGCGGCACCAATTTGCAGGCGCTGATGGACGCGCAGGACCGGGGCGAGCTCGGCCCTGCGCGCATCGTCTATGTGCTCTCCAACCGCAAGGCCGCCTATGCGCTGGAGCGCGCCAGGGTCCACGGCGGCATCGAGACGGACGTGCTTTCCAAGGTGATGCAGCCCGATCCCGAAAAATACGACGAAGCGCTGCTGCAAAGGCTGAAAGCGCAGCGCATCGACCTGATCGTGCTGGCGGGATTTCTGGGCATTGTGGGCGAAAAAGTGCTGGCTCGGTACTCCGGACGCATTTTGAACATCCACCCGGCGCTGATCCCCTCCTTCTGCGGCAAGGGCTTCTACGGCCTGCACGTCCATGAGGCGGTGCTGGCGCGGGGCTGCAAGGTCACGGGCGCGACGGCGCATCTTGTGACGGCGGGCGTGGACGAGGGGCCGATCCTGCTGCAAAAGGCCGTGGACGTGCTCCCCGGCGATACCCCCGAAACCCTGCAAAGGCGCGTGATGGAGCAGGCCGAATGGCACCTGCTGCCCGCCGCGACCAAAATGCTGGCCGAAGAGATGGAGGAAGCGAAATGATGAACTTTACCCAGGCCCTGAACGCCAACGCCTATCCCGGCCGCGGCATCCTGATCGGCAAAAATACCGCCGGAACCCATGCCGTGATCGTCTATTTCATCATGGGGCGCTCGGTCAACAGCCGCAACCGCGTTTTTGAAGAGACGGCGGACGGCATCCGCACGCGCGCTTTTGACGAGAGCAAGCTGACCGACCCTTCGCTGATCATCTATCACCCCGTGCGCGTGACGGGCGACACCACGATTGTGACCAACGGCGACCAGACCGACACCATCCGCGACGCACTGGCTGCGGGCGGGGATTTTGCCTCCGCGCTGCGCACCCGCGAATTTGAGCCGGACGGCCCCAACTGGACCCCCCGCATCAGCGGCACGGTGCGCGTCTGCGGCGGCGGGATGTTCACCAAGATGTCCATCCTCAAGGCGAGCGACGCCGAAGGCACCTTCTGCAATCGTTATACTTATGAATATCCCGACTGTCCCGCCGGCACGGGGCGGTTTATCCACACCTATCAGGGCGACGGCAATCCCTTGCCCAGTTTTTCCGGCGAACCGGAGGCGCTTGCCATCGAGGGCGACCCGGACGAGCTTGCGAAAAGCGTTTGGAACGCGCTGAACGAGGAGAATAAGGTTTCCCTCTTTGTGCAATTCATCGACCTCGCCTCCGGCAAGGCCGACACCCGCATCGTCAACAAAAACGTTTAAGGAGGAACAGGCGATGAACGAGCTGCAACTCAAATACGGCTGCAATCCCAACCAGAAGCCCTCCCGCATCTTCATGGCGGACGGAAGCGAGCTGCCTGTGACCGTGCTCTGCGGCCGCCCGGGCTACATCAATTTTCTGGACGCGCTCAACGGCTGGCAGCTGGTTAAGGAATTGAAAGAGGCCACCGGGCTCCCCGCGGCGACCTCGTTTAAGCACGTCTCCCCCGCCGGCGCGGCGGTCGGGCATCCGCTGACCGATGTGGAGCGAAAGATCTACTTCACCGGCTCCAAGCCGCTCTCCCCGCTGGCCTGCGCCTACGCCCGCGCCAGAGGCGCGGACCGCATGTCCTCCTTCGGCGATTTTATCGCGCTTTCCGATGTTTGCGATGAGGACACCGCGCACCTGATCTCCATGGAGGTCTCCGACGGCGTGATCGCCCCCGGCTACACCGACGGCGCGCTGGAAATCCTCAAGGCCAAGCGCAAGGGCGCTTACAACGTCATTCAGATCGACCCTTCTTACCGCCCCGACCCCATCGAGCGCAAGCAGGTGTTCGGCGTGACCTTTGAGCAGGGCCGCAATGAGCTGAAGATCGACCGCGAAATGTTTGCAAACGTCGTCACGGAAAAGAAGGACATTCCCGAAAGCGCGCTGATCGATTTGCAGATCGCCATGATCACCCTCAAATACACGCAGTCCAACTCGGTCTGCTATGTCTACGGCGGGCAGGCCATCGGCATCGGCGCGGGACAGCAGAGCCGCATCCACTGCACGCGCCTGGCGGGCGGCAAGGCGGACAACTGGTTCCTGCGCCAGCACCCCAAGGTTCTGAACCTCAAGTTCAAAAAGGGACTGGGCCGCGCCAACCGCGACAACGCCATCGACGTCTACATCGGCAATGACCCGGAGGAGGTGCTGGCCGACGGCGTTTGGGAAAACACCTTCACCGAGCGCCCCGAAGCGCTGACCGCGCAGGAAAAGAAGGAATGGATCGCGGGCTTTACCGGCGTTGCGCTGGGCTCGGACGCGTTCTTCCCCTTCGGGGACAACATCCTGCGGGCGCACCGCAGCGGCGTGACCTATGTGGCGGAGCCCGGCGGCTCCATCCGCGACGATCAGGTCATTGAGACGGCGAACAGCCTGGGCATGGTGATGTGCTTCACCGGCGCGCGTCTGTTCCACCACTAAAAACATCAGGAGGTCGTCCTTCATGGAACTACTCGTCATCGGCGGCGGCGGACGCGAGCACGCCATCATCCGCAAGATCAAGGAAAGCCCGCTGTGCGGCACGGTCTACTGCGCGCCCGGCAACGGCGGCATCTCGGCAGACGCCATCTGCTGCCCGGAGGTCAAGGCCACGGATATCGAGGGCGCAGTAAAGCTGGCGAAGGAGAAAAACGTGGACTTTGTGATCGTCGCGCCGGACGACCCGCTGGCGGCGGGCATGGTGGACGCGCTGGAAGAAGCGGGCATCCCCGCCTTCGGCCCGAAGAAGAACGCCGCCGTGATCGAGGGCAGCAAGGCCTTTGCCAAGGACCTGATGAAGAAATACGGCATCCCCACGGCGGACTATGAGGTCTTTACCGACGCGGAAAAGGCGATTGCCTATCTGAAGGAAAAGAACAGCTATCCCGCCGTGATCAAGGCAGACGGGCTGGCGCTGGGCAAGGGCGTGATCATCGCGCAGAATGAGGACGAGGCCGTTCAGGCGGTGCGCGACATGCTGCTGGACGGCAGATTCGGCGCTTCCGGCAGCCGCATCGTGATCGAGCAGTTTCTCTCCGGCCCGGAAGTCTCCGTGCTGGCGCTGACCGACGGCAAGGTGATGCGCCCCCTCTCCTCCGCGATGGATCACAAGCGCGCCAACGATTTTGACGAGGGGCTCAACACCGGCGGCATGGGCACCATCGCGCCCAACCCGCTCTTTACGAAGGAAGTCGCGGAAAAGGCGATGCAGCGCATCTTCCTGCCGACGATGGAGGCCATGAACAAGGAGGGGCGCACCTTCCGCGGCTGCCTGTTCTTCGGGCTGATGATCGTGGACGGCGAACCCTACGTCATCGAATACAACTGCCGCTTCGGCGACCCGGAGACGCAGGTCGTGCTGCCGCTGCTGGAGGGCGACCTGCTGGAGGCGATGATCGCCACGGCAAAGGGCGAACTGGAAAGCGTGCCGCTGAGCACGAAGCCCGGCAGCGCGGCGTGCGTGGTGATGGCCAGCGGCGGCTATCCGGTCAAATACGTCTCCGGCAAGGAGATCTCTGGTCTGGACGCGGACGGGCAGCTTTCCGGCGCAACGGTCTATCACGCCGGAACCCGCCGGGAGGGCGGGAAATACTTCACCGCCGGCGGGCGCGTGCTGGGCGTGACCGCGACGGGCGATACGTTGGATAGCGCGCTGGACGGAGCTTATGCCGCCGTATCCAAGATCCATTTTGACGGCGCGCATTACCGCAACGACATTGGCAGAAAGGCAGGCGGACATCATGGCCATTGACCGCATTTATGTAGAAAAGCGCCCGGAGCACGCGGTGGAAGCGGGCGCGGTACTCAGCGACCTGCGCTCGGTGCAGGGCATTGCAAATCTCAAAAGCGTGCGCATCCTCAACCGCTACGATGTGGAGGGGCTGACGGAAGAGGAGTTCGGCCGCGCGGTGCGCAGCGTGCTTTCCGAGCCGCAGCTGGACGTGACCTATGAGCATCTGCCGCCCCGCGCGCCTTCGGTGCGGGCGCTGGCGGTGGAGTTTTTGCCCGGCCAGTTCGACCAGCGGGCGGATTCCGCGGCTCAGTGCATCCAGTTCCAAACCTGCGGCGAGCGCCCGACGGTGCGCACCGCTCGGGTCTATCTGCTGGACGGCGATCTCACCGACGAGCAGATGGAAGCGGTCAAAAAGGCGCTGATCAACCCCGTTGAGGCGCGCGAAGCTTCCCTCGACCGTCCCGAAACCCTGAAGGCGGACTACGAAATCCCCACCACGGTCAAGACCCTTGACGGCTTTAACGCGCTGGACAAGGACGGTCTTGCGGCCTTTGTGAAGGAATACGGCCTGGCGATGGATGAGGACGACATCGCCTTCTGCCAGAAGTACTTCCGCGACGAGGAGCATCGCGACCCCACCATCACCGAGATCCGCATGATCGACACCTACTGGTCCGATCACTGCCGCCACACCACCTTCCTGACCGAGATCGACGATGCCGACATCGAATATCCCGCGGTCAAGGACAGCTTTAACAAATACCTCGACATCCGCGCCAAACTCTACGCCGGGCGCAAGGACAAGCCCGTTACGCTGATGGACATGGCGACCATTGGCGCCAAGGCGCTAAAAAAGGCAGGGCTGCTCAAATCCCTCGATGAATCCGAGGAGATCAACGCCTGCTCGGTGCGCATCCCGGTGGATGTGGACGGTGAAACGCAGGATTGGGTGCTGATGTTCAAGAACGAGACGCACAACCACCCCACCGAAATCGAGCCCTTCGGCGGCGCGGCGACCTGCTTGGGCGGCGCGATCCGCGACCCGCTCTCCGGCCGTTCCTATGTTTATCAGGCGATGCGCGTCACCGGCTCCGGCGACCCGACGGTTCCCTTTGACCAGACCCGTGCGGGCAAGCTGCCGCAGCGCAAGCTGACCACCACCGCCGCGGCGGGCTACTCCGCCTACGGCAACCAGATCGGTCTGGCCACCGGGCATGTCAGCGAGATCTACGACGAGGGCTATGTCGCCAAGCGCCTGGAGATCGGCGCGGTGCTGGGCGCGGCGCCCTATGCCAACATCCGCCGCGAGACCCCGCGCCCCGGCGACAAGATCATCCTGCTGGGCGGCACGACGGGCCGCGACGGCTGCGGCGGCGCGACCGGTTCCTCCAAGTCCCACACGGTGGATTCGCTGTCCACCTGCGGCGCGGAGGTGCAAAAGGGCAATCCCCCGGAGGAGCGCAAGCTCCAGCGCCTGTTCCGCGACCCGGAGGTCACGCGCATGATCCTGCGCTGCAACGATTTCGGCGCGGGCGGCGTCTCCGTGGCCATCGGCGAGCTTGCGGACGGACTGGACATCGACTTAAATGCCGTTCCCCGCAAATACGACGGTCTGGACGGCACGGAGCTGGCGATTTCCGAATCCCAGGAGCGCATGGCCTGTGTGGTCGCGCCGGAAGATGTTGAAAAGTTCATCGCCGCCGCCAACAAGGAAAACCTAAACGCCGTGGTCGTGGCGACGGTTGTGGAAAACCCGCGCCTGACCATGGTCTGGAACGGAAAGCCCATCGTCTCGATCAGCCGCGAGTTCCTGAACTCCAACGGCGCGCCCAAACACACCGCCGTGCGCGTAGAGCTGCCCGAAAAGGCGGAAAAGACCTACGCCGGTTCCGACTGGAAGGAAAAGATGGCTTCCCTCGTCTCCGACCTGAACGTCTGCTCCCAGAAGGGGCTGGTCGAGCGCTTTGACTCCACCATCGGCGCGGGCACGGTGCTGATGCCCTTCGGCGGCGAGCGCCAGCTCACCCCTGCGCAGGCGATGGCAGCCAAGATCCCCGTGCTGCATGGGCAGACCTCGACCTGCTCGCTGATGGGTTGGGGCTTCAACCCCGTCATCAGCAAGGCCGACCCCTACAAGGGCGCGATGGACGCGGTGATCGACTCCGTGGCCAAGGTGGTCGCGGCGGGCGGCTCGCAGCACCGCTGCTGGATGACCTTCCAGGAGTATTTTGAGCGCACCAAGGGGCAGGCGCTGCGCTGGGGCAAGCCCTTCCAGGCACTGCTGGGCGCGTTGGAGGCACAGCTTCAGCTGGGCATCGCCTCCATCGGCGGCAAGGACTCGATGAGCGGTTCGTTTGAGGAACTGGACGTTCCCCCGACGCTGGTTTCCTTCGCCGTCTCCACCACCGACACGCAGCACATCGTCTCCACCGAATGGAAGCAGGCGGGCCACAAACTGGCGCTGCTGCGCGCCAAGGTCAAGGAAAACGGCCTGCCGGACTTTGACTCCGTGCGCGCGGTGTTCGACCGCGTGGAGGAACTGGAAAAGGGCGGCCGCGTCTACGCCGCGTGGGTGGTCGGCTTCGGCGGCATTGCCGAGGGCGTGTTCAAGATGGGGCTGGGCAACAAGCTGGGCTTCCGGTTTGAATGCGACCTTTCCGATGAAGAGCTGTTTGCGCCGCAGACCGCCGCGTTCCTGCTCGAGTGCGACGCCGCGCCCGAGGGCTGCGAACTGCTGGGCGAAATCACGGCGGACTACGCGCTGACCTTCCGCGGAGAGACCCTCTCGATGGACGCGCTGCAAAAGCCCTATGAGGAAAAGCTGCAAAGCGTGTTCCCGTACCTGACTCCCTCCAAGGATGAGCAGGTTCCGGTCTACCGCGCCACGGGCAAGCCCGTGCACGCCCCGCGCCGCATCGCGCAGCCGCGCGTGCTCATCCCGGTCTTCCCCGGCACCAACTGCGAATACGACACCGCCCGCGCCTTTGAGCGCGCCGGCGCCAAGCCGGAGATCCTGGTCGTGCGCAACCGCACCGCGCAGGACATCGAGGAGAGCATCGCCGCATTCGTAAAGCTGGCGCAGGACGCGCAGATCATCGCGCTGCCCGGCGGCTTCTCCGGCGGCGACGAGCCGGAGGGCAGCGCCAAGTTCATCACCTCTTTCCTGCGCAACCCGCAGTGCACCGACGCGGTGCACGAACTGCTGCAGGCGCGCGACGGCTTGATGCTGGGCATCTGCAACGGTTTCCAGGCGCTGATCAAGCTGGGGCTTGTGCCCTTCGGCCGCATCGTGGAGACCGACGCCTCCTGCCCGACGCTGACCTTCAACGCCATCGGCCGCCACCAGTCGATGCTGGTGCGCACGCGCGTGGCCTCCAACAAGTCCCCGTGGCTGATGCACATGAATGTGGGCGACATCCACACCGTGGCGATTTCCCACGGCGAGGGACGCTTTGTCGCCAGCGAGAAGATGCTGGCTCAGCTTTCCGAAAACGGGCAGATCGCCACGCAGTATGTCGATCTTGACGGCCAGCCGACGCTGGACGTGCGCTTCAACCCGAACCTGTCCGCAGACGCCATCGAGGGCATCACCTCCCCCGATGGGCGCGTGCTGGGCAAGATGGCGCACTCCGAGCGCATGGGCGACGGCCTTTACGAAAACGTCCCCGGCAACAAATTCCAGGATATCTTCCGCGGCGCGGTGGATTACTTCAGCCTATAAACAAGACTTCTTCGCCTTTCGTCCGGAAACCGCTTGCGGTCTCCGGACGTTTTTTTCGATTGAATGCAGGGCAATGCTATGCTATACTGAAAACATTAAAAGGAAACCGAATTATCATCGCAGAAAGCGAGGAATCTGATCCATGCTGTGCAGCGAAATCCAAATTCGCGACCCCTACGTCGTCCTGCTGGACGGAAAATACTATCTCTATGGCACGACGGGCAACAACTGCTGGGGCAAGGGCTACGGCTTTGATGCCTACATCAGCGACGATCTGACGCATTTCGACGGTCCCTTCCCGATCTTTCGCCCCCGGCCCGGCTTTTGGGCGGACAAAAATTTCTGGGCGCCGGAAATGCATTTCTACCGGGGCGGTTACTACCTGTTCGCCTCCTTCAAAGCAGATGGCGTCTGCCGGGGGACACAGATTCTGCGTGCCGATCATCCCTTGGGGCCTTTTGAGGAATGGAGCGACGGCCCCGTGACCCCGCGGGACTGGGAATGCCTGGACGGCACGCTGTATGTGGACAGGGACGACAAGCCCTACATGGTCTTCTGCCATGAATGGGTGCAGATCAAGGACGGCACGATCGCCTATCTGCCGCTGACCGACGATCTGCGCGCGGCGGCGGGGCCTGCGGTGGAGCTGTTTGCCGCCAGCTCCGCGCCGTGGAACAACCATGACGATCCCGACGGCACGCACGTCGCCGACGGACCTTTCCTGTACCGCACCTCCGGCGGCAAGCTGCTGATGCTGTGGTCCACCTTCGGCAAGCACGGTTACGCCATCGGCTACTCTGTCTCGCAAAGCGGCGGCATCGAGGGGCCGTGGGTTCCGGCGGAGCAGCCGCTGTTCGACCGCGACGGCGGGCACGGAATGCTCTTTACCGACAAAAGCGGCCAGCTCATGCTCACGATCCATTCCCCCAACGATACGCCCAACGAGCGTGCAGTCTTCCTGCCCGTCATCGATACCGGCGACGGACTGACCCCGCGCGCCTGACGCGCTTTTCCCGGAATTAGGAGATTTTTGTTTTATGAAAAAGCTTTTTGTTCTTTTGCTGAGTCTTTGTCTGCTGTCCCTGACGGCTTGCGCCTCGGTTCCCGCAGCCACGCCGCTACCCTCCGAAGACGCTGCGCCCACGGCTTCTCACGCCGCCGAAACGCCCGTCCCGACCGATGAGGCAATCTCCACCGACGCGCCCGCGGAGACGGCTCCTGCCGAGAGCGGCGAGGCAACCATCACTGGGCCGGTGCTGGTCAATTCCTACACGGCCAAGCTCGATGTGGTGGAGAACGTCAACAACGCGGACGGCAGTTACCGTGAATTGCTGACGGGAGACGGACGACTGTTTCTGGAATTTGAGCGTGCGCTCCCCGACGGCAGCGACGCCAAGGCCGCGCTGGAAAACGCGATTCTTCAGGCCAACCCGACGCTGCTGAGCGTGGACGCGATGCAGGACGACGTTTTGACGAAAAAGCTCACCTATCCGGTGTTCACCGCGCACTACGAAACGGGCTCTAACGAGGACACACTGGTTCATGAGGATCTCTGCTTCGTCACAGACAGCTATGTCTATTTTTTCCGCTGTTCCGCTCCTATTGACAGCTGGGAGGACTATGCCGAAGACGTCGAGATGTACCGCTCCGGTCTGGCGCTGTTCGATCCGGCTGCGTAATCGGCCGATCGCTGCGCAAAAAGGGAATCTGTGTTCTTGCAGATTCCCTTTACTTTCCGAAAGGCTTCTTCGGTGAGCGAGGGGAGCTTCGCTCCCCCCTGCACCCCCCTCTCCTGCCCCCTCTCGAGCTGCGGACGGGCAGGCAATTCCCGGCGATGGTCGTCGTTCCATGGACGTTTCTGTGCAAAGAAACCAGCAGCGCAGGCAACTTCGGTGCCGCACAAACGGGGGGTGCGGGGGGCGGAGTCCCCCGCATCCGCGCCGCCGGAACGGCGGCGCGGTGCAGCGGCGCAAGCCGATGCCAAGAGGGGTGCCGGGGGGAGTATACGTCCCCCGGCAACTAACCCTTCTGCGCACGCTCGGCCAGAGAATTATCGACAATCGTTTCAAACGCGGGACGGCTTTCCAATTCGCCCGCCTGTTCCATAATGTCGAGCAGGCGCTCATAGGCTTCCTCGTGCATCACGGGCGCTTGCGCAAACGCGCCGATACTGCGGTAGCGCTCCACGACGGTTTCCAGCGTCTCCACCGGTGTGTCGGCAAAAGCAGGTGCCAGCGCTTCGGCCACGGTTTTTGCGTCATTTTCCTGCACAAAGCGCTGAGCTCTGGCAATGGCGCGCAGGAAACGCAGCACGGTATCGCTCTTTTCCTCCAGCGCAGAGCGTGTCACCTGATAGCAGGTATAGGGAACCTCGCCCGCCATCTCGCCTACGGAAGCCAGCACATAGCCTTGTCCCTCGCTTTCCATCGCGGTGGCGGTGGGCTCGAACAGCGTGGTATAGTCGCCCTCGCCGCCCGCAAATGCGCCTGCCATAGCGTTGAACTGGATGTCGGACCGCACCTCCACGTCCTTGCCCGGCTCCAATCCCGCCTTGCGCAGCGCGTATTCCAGCGTCATCAGGGGGATGCCGCCCGCGCGCCCGCCGAGGATGGACTTTCCGCGCAGCGATTCGAGCGTGAAGTTTTCCTCCTTTTCGCGCCCCAGGATGAACGCGCCGTCGCACTGCGTCAGCTGGCCGACCACAGCGGCAGCGTCTTTGCGTCCCTCGTTGGCGACATAGACGGCGCTTTCCGGCCCCATCAGGGCGATATCGGCCTGCCCGGCCAACAGCGCGGTCATCGCCTTATCCGCGCCGCCCGCATTGGTCAACTCGATTTCAAGCCCTTCGTCAGCAAAAAAGCCCCGCTCCATTGCGACATACTGCGCCGCATAGAACACCGAATGCGTGACCTCGGCAAGGCGCACCTTTTCCAGCCCGCCGCCTTGGCACCCGGTCAGCAGCAGCGCCGCCGCCAGCACAAGACACATCGATGCACAGATTCCCTTTTTCATTCCCGCATCTTCCTCCTTCTGAAAGCGTCCCTGCATCCTATGCGCGCATTTTCTCCGGCGTTCCGCTTCTTCGCAAACATTTCTGGAACGAATTGTGAATTTTGTTGAGGTTCCGCCTCGTTTGAAGTATAATAAACATAATCCATACAAGAAATCGCAAGGAGGTTTTGGTATGAAAAAATATGTTACCCCCGGCATCGTATTGATCCTGGCGGGGCTTTACTTTCTGCTGGGCGCGCTGCCCGGCGTCAACCTTCCCGAAGGCACGTTTTTCGTGCTGGTGGGGCTTGGACTGCTGATCGGGCGCCTGACGACGGGCAAGTGCGGCTTTACGATCTCGGGCTTTATCGTGCTGTGCCTGGGCGCGGGCTGGATGGCGGCGGATCTTTTGATGCTGCCCGGCAAATACGCCTCGGTCGTCACGCCCCTTGCGCTGTCGCTGGCGTTTTTCCTGATTCACATCTGTGAGTTCCGCCGCATCGGCAACTGGCCGATCATCCCGGCGCTGATCCTGCTGTGCGTGGGCGGCGGGCTGCTGATCCTGTTCACCCCCGGCCTGAACGCGCTGCTCAAGCCCTATTACGGCACCATCTTCCCGGCGCTGTTGATCCTGGTGGGCATCTGCCTGCTCGTGCGCGGCATTGCGCATTCTCACCGTGCGCCCAAGCCGCAGCAGAACGCAGCAAACGCCTCTTATTCCTATTCGGACACCTCGACCTGGGCGCAGCCGCCGCTGCACGATCAGCCCCGGCAGGAGGCTCCTGCGGCGGACGCCGCTGCTGCTCCCGATGCTCCGGCGGCTGAAACCGCCGCTGCTCCCGACGCGGCCGAGGCGCAGGAGAACACCTATACCGCCCCCGTTGACGCGCCGGAAGAGGCTGTCGACTCCACCGATGAATCTCAAGTCAAGGAGGATTGATTCCCTGTGAAGATACGGATACTGGGTACGGCCGCCGCAGAGGGCTGGCCGGCTCTGTTCTGCAACTGCGAATTCTGCAAGCGCGCCCGTGAGCTGGGCGGAAAGAACATCCGCACCCGCTCCTCGACCCTGATCAACGATGACCTGATGATCGACTTTTCCGCCGACACCTATCAAAACGCTCTGCGAAACGGCCTGGATCTGAGCCGCCTGCACACGCTGCTGGTGACGCATGACCACGAAGATCATCTCTACGCCGAAGATCTGGGCACGCGCTACACCTGGTTTTCTCATCTGGACGAGACCTCTCCGGAAACCCTGACGGTCTACGGCAACGACCGCGTGGGTCTTCAGATCGCGCGCGGCACGGCGGCCTACGGCGGCCCCGGCGGGCGCGTGCAATTCAAGCGCGTTGTGCCCTTTGCCGAGACCGAGCTGCCCGGCGGCTATCGTTTCACAGCGCTGACGGCGCTGCACGACCGCAGCCAGCAGTGCTACCTGTATCTGGTGACGGACAAGGACGGCAAGACCATGCTCTACGGTCACGACACCGGTCTGTTCGTGCCGGAGACCATGGCGGCGCTCAAGGGCAGGCATCTGGACTTTGTGATGCTGGACTGCACCTGCGGCGACGAAGCCGAAGGCACCAACCACATGGGCTTTAGCGACGACGTGATCATGCGCGACCGCCTGCGCGAAAACAGCAATGTGGACGACAGCACCAAGCTGGTCATCACCCACTTCTCCCACAACGGTCATCTGCTGCACGAGGAGCTGGAAAAGCTGGCCAACCCGGAGGGCTTTGACGTGGCCTACGACGGCGTGGTTTACGAAATCTGATTTTCATAGGGCTGCAAGCCGTGATCTCTTGGCAGAGAACACGGCTTGTTTTTTTGTCAACACAATGATATGATAACTAGGGAATTTTTATCGTATGCCGAAAGGAGGGAAAGCTCATGCCGATGGAAATGGATGGCCGTGTGCCGCCGCACAGCGACGATGCGGAAAAATCCCTTCTGGGCGCGATGATGCTCAGTCGAGAAGCCGTGATGATGGCGGTCGAAACCCTCCAGAGCGACGACTTCTATTCGGCTGTCAACAAGGCGCTTTTCGAAGCCATGTGCGCGCTGTATGCCGCAGGGCGGCCGGTGGATCTGGTGACGATGACGGACGAGCTGAACCGCCGCGGCATGATGGAAGGCATCGGCGGCGCGGCGTACCTGGTGACGCTGTCGCGCTCCATGCCCTCTGCGGCCAACGCGCAGGCCTACGCCCGCATCGTGGAGGAAAAAAGCATCCTGCGCCGCCTCATCCGCGCCTGCGGAGAGGTCAGCAACGAGTGCTATACCGAGGATAAGACCGTCCCGGACATACTGGACAATGCAGAAAAGCAAATCTATAACATCTCGATGAAGCGCGCGTCGGATTCGCTGGTGCACATCAAGCCCGCGCTGATGACGACCTACGCCAACATCGAAGAGCTCTATATCAACAAAGGGCGCGTGCAGGGCGTGCCTTCCGGCTTTGTAGAGCTGGACCGCCTGACCACGGGCTTCCACGGTGGCGAGCTGATCCTGGTCGGCGCGCGCCCTTCTATGGGTAAAACCGCTTTCATGCTCAACATCGCGCAGCACGCGGCGATGGTCGGCCGCAAAACCGTGGCGTTCTTTTCGCTGGAAATGCCGCGCGAACAGCTGGCCAACCGCATCCTTTGCTCCGAGGCGCACGTCGATATGCAGCAGGTGCGTCAGGGTTCCCTGACCGACGACGACTGGCAGAAGCTGGCCGAGGCGATGGGGCCGATCGCGCAAAGCCCGATCTATTTCGACGACACCGCGTCCATCACCATACCGGAAATCCGTTCGCGCTGCCGCAGGATGCAGATGGAGCACGGGCTGGATCTGGTGCTGATCGACTACTTGCAGCTGATGACCTCGCCCAACCGCAACGAAAGCCGCCAGAACGAGGTTTCCGACCTGTCCCGCCAGCTCAAGCTGATGGCGCTGGAGCTGAAGATCCCCATCGTGGTGGGTTCGCAGCTCTCCCGCGGCGCGGCGCAGCGCCAGGATCACCGCCCGATGCTGTCCGACCTGCGCGACTCCGGCGCGATCGAGCAGGACGCGGACACCGTCATGTTCCTGCACCGCGAGGACTATTATAACCCCGAAACCGAGGACAAGAACATCGCGGAGGTCATCATCCAGAAACAGCGCAACGGCCCCTTAGGCACGGTACGTCTGGGCTGGGAAGCGCGCTATACGAGATTTTTCAACATTGCGGATCAGCAGGAAAGCTGACCCGCATTTCTTAAATACAGATAAAAAAGATCGTTGACAAGGGGGAAACGCCGATGGACAGGCGCAATATTGCAATCCTTGCGCACGCGGACGCAGGCAAGACCACGCTGACCGAGCGAATGCTGGCGCTCTGCGGCGCGTTCAAGACCGCGGGCAGCGTGGACGACGGAACGGCGCATACCGACACACTCGGCGTGGAGCGTGCGCGCGGCATTTCGGTGCGCTCCTCCGCCGCCAGCGGCGTGTGGAAGGATACGCTCATCACCATCGTGGATACGCCCGGCCACGCGGACTTTGCGGCCGAGGTGGAGCGCGGGCTTTGGGCGGTGGACGGCGCGGTGCTGGCGGTCTCCGCCGTGGAGGGCGTGCAGGCGCAGACCGAGCTGTATTTTTCCGCCCTGCGCGCGGCGAAGATCCCGGTGGTGTTTTTCCTCAACAAGACCGACCGCATCGGCGCGGATCGTGAGCGGGTGCTTCGTCAGATCCGCGAGGAACTGAACGTCCCCGTCGCGCCGCTGTGGGACGAGGATGCGATGATCGAAACCGCGTGCGAGACCGACGATGCGCTGACCGAGCGCTATCTGGAAGGCGACCTGCCCTCCCCCGCCGAAGCGCTGCGCGCGCTGGGCTGCGCCGCGCGGGAGTGCCGCGCTTACCCGGCGCTTTCGGGCGCGGCGCTCCGGGGTGAAGGCGTTGACCGGGTGCTCGACGCGGTTGCGGACTTCCTGCCCGGCCCTTGCGGCGATCCGGATGCGGCGCTGTGCGGCGTGGTGTTCGCCGTCTCGCCGGACAAAGGCATGGGGCGGGCGGCGCTGACGCGCCTGTTTTCCGGCACGATTTCCAACCGGATGCAGCTGGGCGAGAACAAGGTGACGCAGATCCGCGTGCTGCGCGGCACGAAGATCGAGGACCGCGGCGAGCTGCGCGCGGGCGACATCGGGCTGATCTACGGCCTGGGCGAGCCAAAGGCGGGCGATGTGATCGGAGACGCAGCCCTGCTGCCGCCGGGGCGGATGGACGCGCTGCGGGCGCAGCCGCTGCTGTCGGCCAAGGTGGAGCCGGAGGACGAAAAGGATCTGCGCGCGCTGCGGGCGGCGCTGACGGAGCTTTCCGCCGAGGACCCCGCGCTGAACGCACAATGGGTGAGCTTCACACAGGAGATGTATGTGCAGCTGATGGGCGGCATCCAGACCGAGATCCTGCCCGCGCTGATCGAGGAGCGGTTCGGGCTGAAATGCCGCCTCTCCGCGCCCACGGTGCTCTACCGCGAGACGATTGCGCGCGAAACCGACGGCTTTGTGGCCTACACGATGCCCAAGCCCTGCTGGGCGATCATGAAATTCCACTTAACCCCCCTGCCGGCGGGCAGCGGCATCGTCTACAAATGCACCGTGCCGCCCACGGCCATCAAGCCGCGATACCTGAAGCAGGTCGAGCAGACGCTGCCGCAGGCGCTGGCGCAGGGGCGGCTGGGCTGGCCGGTGACGGATCTCGAAATCGAGCTCTACGACGGCAGCGACCACCAGTGGCACACGCACCCGCTGGATTTTGCGGTGGCCACGCCCATGGGCATACAGGACGGCCTGCAGCGCGCAGGATCGGTGCTGCTGGAGCCGGTGCTCTCCTGCCGCTTCGTGGTGCCTGCGGACTGCGGCGGGCGGCTGATGAGCGACCTTGCGACGATGCGCGGGCGCTTTTCCGCGCCGGAGATGCGCGGGGACAAAATGGTGCTCACCGCAGAGCTCCCCGCGGCGACCTCGACGGACTACCCCACGGAGCTTGCCGCCTACACGGGCGGTCGTGGCCTGATGACGGCGCGGCTGAAGGCCTATGAGCCGGTGGATCTGACCCTCGGCCGCACCTGCGAACGCCGCGGCATCGACCCGCTGGACACCGCCAAATACATCCTCTCCGCGCGCAAGGCGCTTCAGGAGAGCCTGTAACCTTTCGCGGAAACACGCCCCGTTCAAGCGCACCCCAAAGCCCTTTTCTCTCAAAATGCAGCGCTCCAAAGAGCTGCCTGCAAAAAAGTTTGAAAAAGTGCTTGACAAACCATGGCGTCGGTTCTATAATTCATCTCAACAAACCGATGAGCGGGAAGAGTACCCGGTCGCAAAGCTTCAAGAGAGCCGTGGGTGGTGAGATCACGGCAGTGGCACGACGGCGAATGGACCCGCGAGGGCGCTTTGAAAGAACCGGCAGGTTCGAGTAGATGGCGACGGGGGTTCCGGCCCGTTATCACAGCGGAGCGCATGACTGTGCGCGGAGCGGGCGTTTTCGCCAATATGGGTGGTATCGCAGGAGTGTATTCAAGCTCTTGTCCCTGATTTACAAGGGGACAAGGGCTTTTTTCGTACCCTTCCCTCTCCCCGTACCGACAAAGGCCCGATGCAAAACTCAGTCAAATCAATTTTTCAGGAGGCATCCTCATATGAAAACCGCGAACATCTTCCGCAAGACCCTGGCGCTGGTGAGCGCCGCGCTGATGACCCTGACCCTGGCGGCCTGCTCCTCTCAGGCCCCCGCCGCAACCGCCGCGCCCGCCGCCGAAAGCGCAGCGCCCGTTGAATCCGCCGCTCCCGCCGAGAGCGCAGCCGCCGAGGAAACCCCTGCCGAAGCCGGAAAGATCTATAAGGTCGGCATCGTCAAGTATGTGGACGACGCATCCCTCGACCAGATTGAGCAGTCCATTCAGGCCGAACTGGACAAAAAGGGCGCAGAGCTGGGCGTGACCTTTGACTACGCGGACTACACCAAGAACGGCCAGGCCGATTCCACCACCCTGAACCAGATCGCCGCCGACCTCATCGCGGACGGCGTGGACGTCATCATCCCGATTGCAACGCCCGCCGCCCTGATTATGCAGGCTGCGACCGAAGAAAATGCGATTCCGGTGGTTTTCTCCGCGGTGTCCGATCCCGTGGGCGCGGGGCTTGTGGACTCGCTGGAAGCTCCCGGCTCCAACATCACCGGCACCTCCGACGCGCTGAACGTTGAAGCCGTGATCGACCTGATGCTCGCCGCCAACCCCGACCTCAAGAAGCTCGGTCTGCTCTACGATCAGGGGCAGGATTCCTCCAAGTCCGCCATCGCCGCGGCCAAGGCCTACTGCGAGACCAAGGGCATCGAGACCGTTGAAAAGACCGGCACCACCAACGACGAGCTGGCCCTTGCCGCCGACGCGCTGATCGCCGCCAAGGTGGACGCTGTGTTCACCCCCACCGACAACACCGTCATGACCACCGAGCTTGCCATCTACGAAAAGTTCGTCGACGCTAAGATCCCGCACTATGCCGGTGCCGACTCCTTCGCCCTGAACGGTGCGTTTTGCGGCTACGGCGTCAACTACGTCACCCTCGGCACCTCCACGGCCGACATTGCGGTCGATGTTCTGGTCAACGGCGCTCAGCCCGCTTCCACTCCCGTGCAGATCATGTCCAGCGGCATCGCGACCGTCAACACCGAAGTCGCCTCCGCCATCGGCCTGGACTACTCCGCCTTCGCCAGCCTGTGCGAAGAGCTGAAGGAAACCATCACGCAGGAAAGCTTCAACTAATCAAAAAACATCGTCCAAGTAAACAAAAGCGGAAAACGGTTTGGGACGCGGAGAGCCTTTCTCCCGCCCCGGCCTTTTCCTGTATAAAGACAAAACAAGGTTTTAAGGAGGAGAGCCCATGGAGCTGCTGAGCTCGATCTTCACGCTGAGCACGGCGCAGACCGCGCTGGAGCTGGGCTGCGTCTATGCGCTGGTGGCGCTGGCGCTGTTTTTGAGTTATTCGATCCTGAACATCGCCGATCTTTCCACCGACGGGTGCTTCACGCTGGGCTGCGCGGTGTGCTGTCAGGTGACGCTGATGGGGCATCCGTTCCTGGGGCTGCTGGCGGCGATGGCTGCGGGCGTGCTTTCCGGCTACATCACCGCGTTTTTGCAGACGCGGCTGGGCGTGGAGAGCATCCTGGCGGGCATCATCGTCAATACCGGCCTTTACACCATCAACCTGATGGCGATGGGCTTTTCCTCCACCCTGAGCGTATTTAAGTGCGACACGATCTTCTCCCTTGCCAAGAGCGCGCTCTCCGGCGTGCTGGGCGGCGCGCTGGCGGGATGGTCGAAGCTGCTCGTCGCGGCGGTCATTGCGCTTACTGTGGCGCTGCTGCTGACGTGGTTCCTCAAGACCCGCCTGGGGCTTTCGATCCGCGCCACCGGCGACAGCCCGGACATGATCCGCGCCTCGTCGGTCAACCCCGCCTTCACCATCACGGTGGGGCTGTGCATCTCCGGTTCCCTTACGGCGCTTTCCGGCGCGGTGCTGGCGCAGTATCAGAAGAGCTGCGATATCAACCTGGGCACCGGCATGGTGACCATCGCGCTGGCCTCGCTCATCATCGGCGAAACGCTGGTGGGCAAGGGCGGGCTGCTCCGCCGCGCGCTGGGCGCGATTCTCGGCTCCTGCCTGTACCGCCTGTTCGTGGCCATTGCGCTGCGTCTGGACGTGCCCGCCGAGTGCATGAAGCTGGTCTCCGCGCTGATCGTGGCTGTGGCCATCGCGTCGCCCGCGCTGAAGAAGTGGGCCGCGTTCCAGCACCAGAAGGCGAAGAGCCGGGGAGGTAAAGTATGCTGAAGCTGCAAAACATCCGTAAGACCTTCAACCCCGGCACCGTGAACGAAAAGCCCGCCCTCTGCGGCGTGGATCTCGACCTTGCCGCCGGGGATTTCGCCACCATCGTCGGCTCCAACGGCGCGGGCAAATCCACCCTGTTCAACGCCATTGCGGGCAGCTTCATGGTGGATTCCGGCCGCATCGAGCTGGACGGCAAGGACATCACCTACCTCGCCGAGCACAGGCGCAGCCAGAGCATCGGCCGCCTGTTTCAGGATCCCCTGCGCGGCACTGCCCCGCACATGACCATCGAGGAAAACCTCGCCATCGCTTATCTGCGCCAGTCCCGCTCTCGGTTTGCGGTGTTCAGCCGCATCACCAAGGCGGATCGGGCGCTGTTCCGCGATCAGCTTGCGCAATTGGGCATGGGGCTGGAGGACCGCATGAACAGCCCGGTGGGGCTGCTCTCCGGCGGTCAGCGCCAGGCGCTGACCATGCTGATGGCCACGATGGTCACGCCCAAGCTGCTGCTGCTCGACGAGCACACCGCCGCCCTCGACCCCGCCACGGCGGACAAGGTGCTGGATCTCACCCGCCGCGTGGTGGCCGAGCGGCACATCACCTGCCTGATGGTCACGCACAACATGCATCAGGCGCTGGATCTTGGCAACCGCACGCTGATGATGGACGCGGGCAAAATCGTGCTCGACATCTCCGGCGAGGAGCGCGCCCACATGACCGTCGACGGCCTGCTCGATCTCTTCTCCGCCAAGGCGGGCCGCGCGCTGGACAACGACCGCATCCTGACCACGCTGAACGAAAAGGAATAAAGCGGTGTGAAACAAGCGCAAGGGGGGCAACTCCCCCCCTCGCCCACACCAAAGCAATATCATCCGAACCTTTTGCCGATTGGTCATAGGTTCGGATTTATTGTCTTTATGAATGAGGAATACAAAAACATGAATTACCGGGGATTGAACATTTACCGCACCAGAATACAGCGGAATTGGAGCCAGGCGGGATTGTGCAAAGGAATTTGTACAGTGTCTTATTTATCAAAAATCGAAACAGGGAAAGCAGAGCCGTCGGAGGAGATTTTACAACATCTCCTGGATCGGTTGGGTTTGAAGCCGGATCAGGAAACAGAACGGAAAGCTGCCGAACTTGCGGATCAATGCTGGGAACTGTTACTGGACGGCCGGCGCGAAAAACTGGCCGAACTGTTGAAGAATATCGATGTCGAACAGTACCGCGCTGTTCCCGCATGGATGGATCTTACTCTGCTTTCTTTTGAAGCGCCCTTGGACGCCGCGCTGGAACCCTGTATGGACACGCGGCAGCTGGCCCTGCAGCGGATCCTTCAGGGAAAGGCGGCGGAAGCGGCGCGTCTCCTGCCAAATGCCTTTACCTTCTTATCGCTGGGCATCACGGACTATAATGCCGGAAACGATTCTGCTGCCGTGGATCATTTGCAGACCGCCTATGAACTGGCAAGCCGGGACGGCGCTGCAAGAATCATGCTGGAGGCAAAGCTCTTCCTCGGCAACACCTACTGCAACCGTCAGGATCTGCTCAACATGGAGCGTCACTATCAGGTTGGAAAGCGGCTGGCGGAAGATTTACAGGATGAGCGGGCTTTGCGCGTGATGGGGTACAACACCGCCTCGGCGTGGATCGAGGTTGGACGCTATGAAGATGCCTACAAATGGTTTTCCGCGCAGACCTCACCAACCCTTATGTCCCTGCACAAGCTGGCCATCTGCTGTGAAAAGACCGGGCGGCGGGAAGAAGCCCTTCGCGCTTTAGACCGAGCGGCGGGGATGGACTCCGCCGAAGTGGAACACGATCTCGCACAGCAGCTTCTCGGGCTGGTTCGCTACCGGCTCGAACACCCTGACTATCTTTCCCGCGACGAATACGGTTCGCTGCTTTTAGATTGCTTCGACCGCCTTCAAAGCGAGCTTCCCTTTGGCTATACGGCCTTCCACCTGCCCTGGGTACTGGAATGGTATAAAGCGACAAGGCAATACAAAAAGGCCTGTGAGCTTCTTGAGAAGTTTCCTGCAAAAGCATTGTAAGACTCTATTAAAGCCTGTTTTATGAGCTGATTTTCCCAAATATACCGTATTCTGTTTATTTTACCCATGTGCTATACTGTGTGCAGAGGTGAAATTGATGAGTACGGCAAAGCTCTGGACGCGAAATTTCCGCTTGGTGATTCTGGCCTCCGCGATGGGGACATTGGGCTCCATCGCCGGCGGCTTTGCGCTGGCATTTCTGGTGTTTGATGAAACAGGCAGCACGCTGGCATCTGCGCTGATCGTAGCGATTCAGCTGATTCCGAATCTTTTGCTGCCGATTTTGATCGCACCCGTCATGGATCGGCTTCCCCGCAAGTCTTTTCTGGTGGCAGGCGACGCTGCAAATGCGGTTCTGCTCGCCGGAATGGGGATATGGCTGCTGCTGTTTGACTTTTCTTATGTGGGGTATCTTGCAATCTCCTTGCTGCTGTCCTGCCTTGGCGCGATCGATGAGTTGGCGTTTACCAGTATTTATCCCGAACTGATCCCGAAAGACGCAGAGGAAAAAGGCTACGCCGTGTCCTCCATGCTCTATCCGGTTTTGAAGGTCATCATGACGCCGCTGGCCGCCGTTTTGCTCGATACGATCGGCGTCGCATGGATATTGATTGCGCAAAGCGGGCTCTCGCTTGCGGCAGCCGCTACGGAAAGCTGTATCCGTCTGGACGAAACCGAACGAAAGCAGCATACGCCCTATACTCCGAGGGCATGGATCGAAGATATACGGGAAGCCGTACAGTATTTGAAAAAAGAGCGCGGTCTGCGCAGCATTTACGGTTATATGGCTGTTACCAACGGCGTTTCCAGCGGTTTTTCCCCTATTTTGGTCGCCTTCTTCCGCACTTTTCCGGGATTCACCGCGGCGATGTATTCCGCATTTTCCGTGGTGGAGTTCGCCGGAAGAACCATCGGCAGCGCGATGCAATACCGAATCAAAATCCCCGCAAAGAAGAAATACGGTTTCACTTTTTTCGTCTATCAGTTTTATGAAGCCATGGATATGTGTCTGCTTTGGCTGCCCTATCCGCTCATGCTGATCAACCGCGGGATCTGCGGCTTTCTCGGCAGCAACAGTGCCATTTTGCGAAGCGCCGCCGTGCAGCGCTATATTCCGGAAAAGCTCCGTTCACGGGTCAACGCTTTTATCGGGGTACTGTTAACCGTCGGTTCGAGCATTTTCTCTTTGCTGATGGGCTTTCTCGGAGAGATTCTTGACTATCGCTGGTGTGTCACAATCGGCGGTACTGTCGCCCTGCTGGCCTGTTGGCTGCTCATTTGGCGCAGACGCAGCGATGTGAGAAAGGTATACGAAGTCGGCGATGGTGATTCGGAATAGGCCCAAGCTGATCCATTGGCAAACGCTGTGCCCCATGCGAGCAAAAGGCGCTCGCTTTTCAAGCGAGCGCCTTTTGCTCGGGCAACCCTTCCGAACCGGCTTCTCTTCCCGGCAGGAAAACATAAGTATTACGGATGGAACTTGGCGTCCGCCTCCACCAGCGCGTCGATGGCCTTGTTCCACGCTTCGTCGATGGTCTGGATTTCGGGATGCGCCCGGAAATACGCCACGGACTGGCGCACGCCTTGCGCAAAGCTCGTCGTGCAGACAAAGTCCGGCACCGCGCGCTTGATCTTGCTGTTGTCCATCAGCGCGCCGGTGGCCTTATCGCCGAGCAGGTTGCCCTCCTGGTCGGGCATGAAGCGGATGATCTGGTCGGAAGAGATGTGCACCAGCTTGGGCTTCACGCCCACGGCCGCGCCGATCTCGACGGCGATTTCGTCCCAGGTCAGCGCTTCGTCCGAGGTGATGTGATACGCTTCGCCGATGGACTGCCTGCGGCCCATGATGCCGACAAAGCCCTTTGCAAAGTCGGAATTGTGCGTCATGCTCCAAAGGCTCGTGCCGTCGCCGTGGACGACGATGGGCTTGCCGTCGAGCATTCTCTGCACCAGCGACCACGGGTGCTGCCAGCTTCCCATGGCGAAGGGAATCTGTGTATCGCCGTAGGTCAGCGACGGGCGCACAATGGTCACGGGGAAGTTCTCCGCGCGATAGGCGTTCAGGGCGACCTCTTCGCAGGCGCGCTTGTCCCGTCCGTACTGCCAGTGGCGGTTGTTCAGCGGCGTGGACTCCGTGATGTACGGCCCGCGCAGCGGACGCTCATAGACCGCGCCGGATGAGATCAGGATATACTGTTCGCATTTGCCGCGGAAAATCTCAACATCCCGCGCCACGCGCTCAGGCTTGAACGCAATCCATTCCGCCACCACGTCATAATGCCGTCCCTCGACCACCTTTTTGACGGCCTCGTCGTCGTTTATGTCCACCGTGATGATCTCCGCGCCCTCAGGCAGATCGTTGACATGCTTGCCGCGATTGAGCAGCGTCAGCTCCCAGCCTCGCTGCAAAGCCAATTTGGAAACTGCGGCAGAAATCAAACCCGTTCCGCCGATAAACAATGCCTTCATGTGAGATTCCCCCCTTTTTTAATACTTTCATTATACTCCCCCGCCGCTAAACCACAACACAACATTGCTTGACATTTCCGCCATCTAAAAAACCCGCGGGAGGAATTCCTCCCACGGGTCAAATCCATCCTAGACTTATCTCTTGGAGCGGTAGCGCTGGGTGCTGTCGAGGATCTTCTTGCGCATGCGGATGTTCTTGGGCGTGATTTCGACCAGCTCGTCGTCGTCGATGAAGTCGATGGCGCGCTCCAGCGTCATCGGGCGGACGGGGTGCAGGCGCATCGCGTCCTCGGCGCCCGCGGCGTTGCGGATCGAGGTCAGGTGCTTGGCCTTGCAGACGTTCAATTCGATATCGCCGGGGCGGGTGTTCGCGCCGACGAGCATGCCGGCATACACCTTGTCGCCGGGCACGACGAACATCTCGCCGCGATCCTGCGCGTAGAACAGGCCGTAGGTCAGCGCCTCGCCGGTCTCAAACGCGATCAGGGAGCCGAAGTTGCGGGTCGGGATGTCGCCCTTATACGGCTCATAGCCCTCGAACACGGTGGACATGATGCCCTCGCCGCGGGTATCGGTCATGAACTCGGAGCGATAGCCGAACAGTCCGCGCGACGGCACGACGAAGTCCAGGCGCACGCGGCCGCGGCCGGACATATTTTCCATGACGCCCTTGCGGCGGCCGATCTTTTCGATGACCGCGCCGGCATATTCTTCGGGAACGTCCACCACCAGGCGCTCCATGGGCTCGCACTTGACGCCGTCGATGGTCTTGTAGAGCACTTCGGGCTTGGACACCTGGAACTCATAGCCCTGGCGGCGCATCGTCTCGATCAGCACGGTCAGGTGCAGTTCGCCGCGGCCGGAGACCTTGAAGGAATCGGTGGTCGCGCCGTCCTCCACGCGGAGGGAAACGTCGGTCTGCAATTCCTTCATCAGGCGCGCGCGCAGGTGACGGGAGGTGACGAACTTGCCCTCTCTGCCCGCAAAGGGAGAATCGTTGACCGAGAAGGTCATCACGACCGTCGGCTCGGAAACCTTGACAAAGGGCAGGGGTTCGACGCAGTCGGGCGGGCACATGGTGTCGCCGATGTTGATGTCGGGCATGCCGGAGACCGCCACGATCTCGCCGACCGTCGCGCTCTGGCACTCGACGCGGTTCAGGCCCTCAAAGGAATAGAGGGTGTTGATGCGCTCGGGCGCGCGGCCGCCCTCCTCGCTGCCGTAGGTCGAACGAATGGCCATCATGCCGCGCTTGATCGTGCCGCGTTCCACTCTGCCGATGCCGATACGGCCGACATAGTCGTTGTAGTCGATGGTGGAAACCAGCAGCTGAAGCGGGCCTTCCGGGTCGCCTTCGGGGCAGGGAACGTACTTGAGGATCGCGTCGAACAGGGGCTTGAGGTCGGTGCCGGGCTCATCCATGCTCGTGGAGCAGATGCCCTTGCGCGCGGAGGCGAACAGGAAGGGGCAGTCGAGCTGCTCCTCGCTGGCGTTGAGGTCGATCAGCAGGTCGATGCACTCGTCCACGACCTCTGCGGGGCGCGCATCGGGGCGGTCGATCTTGTTGATGCAGACGATGGCGCGGTGACCCAGCTCCAGCGCCTTGCGCAGCACAAAGCGGGTCTGGGGCATGGGGCCTTCAAAGGCGTCCACCAGCAGGATCACGCCGTCCACCATCTTCAGCACGCGCTCGACCTCGCCGCCGAAGTCTGCGTGGCCGGGAGTGTCGATGATGTTGATGTGCACGCCGTTGTATTCCACGCCGGTGTTCTTGGCCAGTATCGTGATGCCGCGTTCGCGCTCGATATCGCCGGAGTCCATCACGCGCTCGGCCACCTGCTGGTTTTCGCGGAACACGCCGGACTGGCGCAGCATCTGGTCGACCAGCGTCGTCTTGCCGTGGTCAACGTGCGCGATGATGGCAATATTGCGGATATCCTCTCTTTTCATCATAGCCATATGTTGCAAATCTCCTTTATTTCATATCCTTGCTCTGCGGGGCTGACGCATCCGAAGCCTCCCCTTGAGGGGAGGTGGCAGGCCGCGCCCCGCGCGGGCTGACGGAAGGGTGGGCGCGTCAGCGCGCCGCCGTATCGGAAAGGGTCAGGCCCTCGTTGTTCTCCAGCGCCCAGCGGATCGACCACTCGCTCTCAAACAAAATCACGTCGCGGTCGTTGCGGTCTTTGGCGATCAGCGCAGTGGAGGGCAGGCGCAGCTTATCCAGCTCGCGCGGCGTTTCCGCCACCCAGCGCACAGCGGTGAAGCTGAGTGGCGTGACCTTGACGTCCACGCCGTATTCGTTCTTTAAGCGGTATTGCAGCACTTCAAACTGAAGCACGCCGACCACGCCGACGATCACCTCTTCGCCGATGCCGTCCGCACGGCGGAAGGTCTGCACCGCGCCCTCGGTGGCCAACTGGGTCACGCCCTTCAAAAACTGCTTGCGCTTGAGGGAATCCAGCGTGCTGACGCGGGCAAAATGCTCCGGCGCAAACACGGGAATGCCGGCATACTCCACTTTTTTGCCGGTATAGAGCGTATCGCCCAGCGCGTAGATGCCGGGGTCGAACAGGCCGATGATATCGCCCGCCCAGGCTTCCTCCACGCCCTCGCGCGCATCCGCCATAAAGGCCTGCGGCTGCGCCAGCTTGATGTCCTTGCCGGTGGCCGCCTGCTTGACGGTCATGCCCTTTTCAAACTTGCCGGAGCAAATGCGCAAAAACGCAATGCGGTCGCGGTGCGCGGGGTTCATGTTGGCCTGTATCTTGAAGATAAAGCCGGAAAAATCGGGGCTGGCCGGGTCGATCTCTTCGCCCGCCACGTCCACGCGCGGCTGCGGCGGCACGGAGTATTCCAGGAACTTGGCCAGGAAGGACTCCACGCCGAAGTTGTTCATTGCAGAGCCAAAGAACATCGGCGTGAGCTGTCCGGCGCGCACCTGTTCCAGATCGAACTCGTCGCCCGCCACATCCAGCAGCTCGATGTCCTCGTTGAGCTTTTCGCGGTAGCTGTCCTCCAGCACACCCTTGATCTCTTCGGATTCAAAGGGCACAAACCGCGCCTTGACCTGTTCCGCGCCGTGGTGTCCGCCGCCCTCAAAGACCTCAACCTGACCGCTCTGGCGGTGGTAGACGCCCTTGAAATCGCCCATCGTGCCGATGGGCCAGGTCACGGGGCAGGAGCGGATGCCCAGCACTTTTTCGATCTCCTCCATCAATTCAAAGGGATCGCGCGCGGCGCGGTCCATCTTGTTGACGAAGGTGAAGATCGGGATCGAGCGCATGCGGCAGACGTGGAAGAGCTTGATGGTCTGCGCCTCAACGCCCTTTGCCGCGTCGATGAGCATCACCGCGCAGTCCGCGGCGACGAGCGTGCGGTAGGTATCCTCGGAGAAGTCCTGGTGGCCCGGCGTATCCAGAATATTGATGTGGAAGCCGTCGTAATCGAACTGCATGACCGAAGATGTGACGGAAATGCCGCGCTGCTTTTCGATCTCCATCCAGTCGGAGGTTGCGTGCTTTTCGGCCTTGCGCGCCTTGACCGAACCGGCCTGATGGATCGCGCCGCCGTAGAGCAGGAGCTTCTCGGTCAGCGTCGTTTTACCCGCGTCGGGGTGAGAGATGATGGCGAAGGTTCGCCTGCGCTTCATTTCCTGCTCGGTGACGGTAACTTGCTGCATCGAAATCCCCTTCTCAAATAAATTGCAAAGCGCGTCTGCGCGCTCTTATTCACATCTTCTTATTTTACACAATCTGGAGCCGTTTCTTCCTGCATGCTATCGTTAAAACTTCGCTTTTTCCAGCCGTTTTTCTTTCCCGGATTCTTTTGGAAGTCGTAACGCAAGGACTATGGCGCGCGGCAAAACGTCATGCTATAATCATACCCGAAAAACCTTTTTTCTGTGTGCGACGAAAGGAGCGAAAATCCCTATGACCAAGAAAATCCGCATCGGCGTCGCGGGCTACGGCAACCTCGGCCGCGGCGTGGAGCTGGCAATTGCGCAGAATCCCGATCTGGAGCTGTTCGGCGTGTTCACCCGCCGCGACCCCGCCTCGCTTTCCCTTCAGACCCCCGGCGCGCTGGCGTACAAGCTGGCGGACGCTGCGGCTTATGCCGATCAAATCGACGTGATGATCCTCTGCGGCGGCAGCGCGACCGACCTGCCCGAACAGACCCCGGCGCTGGCAAAGCTGTTCAACGTCGTGGATTCCTTTGACACCCACGCCAAGATTCCGGAGCACTTTGCCGCCGTGGACGAAGCCGCGCGCAAGGGCAATCACCTGGCGCTGATCTCCGCGGGATGGGATCCCGGGTTGTTCTCGCTCAACCGCCTCTACGCTTCCGCCGTGCTGCCGGAAGGGCGCAGCTACACCTTCTGGGGCCGCGGCGTTTCGCAGGGGCACAGCGACGCGATCCGCCGCATTTCCGGCGTTGCGGACGCCAAGCAGTACACCGTGCCGGTGGAAGCTGCCGTCGAGGCGGTGCGCGAAGGCAAAAATCCCGAGCTGACCACGCGCGAAAAGCACACCCGCGAATGCTACGTCGTGCTCAAGGACGGCGCGGACGCAGCGGAAGTCGAGCGCGAAATCGTGACGATGCCCAACTATTTTGCCGACTATGACACGACGGTGCATTTTGTCTCGCAGGAAGAGCTGAACGCGCATCACAAAGGACTGCCCCACGGCGGCTTTGTGATCCACACCGGCTCCACCGGCAACGGCGCGCACAAGCAGCGCATCGAATACTCGCTGCACCTGGATTCCAACCCGGAATTCACCGCCAGCGTGCTGGTTGCCTGCGCCCGCGCCGTCGCCCGTCTCGCCTTGGAAAATCAGGTGGGCGCGCGCACGATCTTCGACCTGCCTCCCGCTTACCTCTCCCCCTTAACCGGCGCGGAGCTGCGCCGAAACCTGCTGTAAAACCGAATCATCGCAGAAAAAGAGCGCCGCTGGTCCAGCGGCGCTCTTCTTTCATTTCTCTTACATTACTTTGCCGCATCCTTGGCGATGCGGATCAGGATCTCGGCACAGGTCTTGAGCGACTGCACGGAGATGTATTCATAGCGGCCGTGGCAGTTGTAACCGCCGGTGCACAGGTTCGGGCAGGGCAGCCCCATGAAGGACAGCCGGCAGCCGTCGGTGCCGCCGCGGATGGCCTCCGCCACGGGCGCGATCCCCATCCCCTTCATGGCGTTCACCGCCAAATCGAGCACGCGCTTCTGGTCGGGCAGGATGACCTCTTTCATGTTGTAATAGGTGTCGCGCAGCGAAAGCGTCACCGTGCCCTCGCCGTATTCCGCATTGAGGAAGGCCGCCACGCGCTCGAAGCGCTGCTTTTTCTGCTCAAACTTTTCGCGGTCGTGGTCGCGGATGATGTAGTGCAGCACCGCGTTTTCGCAATCGCCGGACATATTCGTCAGGTGGGAGAAGCCCTCGTAGCCCTCCGTCAGCTCCGGCACCTCGCCCGCGGGCAGCAGGGACGCAAACTGCATCGCGATGCGCGCAGCGTTCTTCATCTTGTGCTTGGCGGAGCCGGGATGGATCGACACGCCGCGCACCGCCACCTTGGCCGCGCAGGCGTTGAAGTTTTCATAGTTATAGCTGCCGACCTCGCCGCCGTCGACGGTGTAGGCAAAGTCCGCGCCGAAGCCGGACACATCGAAGTGCGTCGGGCCGCCGCCGACTTCTTCATCGGGGGTGAAGGAGATGCAGATCTTGCCGTGCGGCACATCGGGGTTTTCGACGAAATAGCGCGCCATGGCCATGATCTCCGCCACGCCCGCCTTGTCGTCCGCGCCGAGCAGCGTCGTGCCGTCGGTGACGATCAAATCCTTGCCGACCTGCTGCGCCAGCGATTCAAACTCCGCCGCGCGCATGACAATGTTCTTCTCCTCGTTGAGCACAATGTCCCCGCCCTCATAATGGACGATGCGGGGCTTGACGTTCGCGCCGGAAAGCTCGGTTGCGGTGTCCATGTGCGCGATGAAGCCGACGGCGGGCGCACCCTCGCAGTTGGCGGGGATATCGGCATAGACATAGCCGTAATCGTCCATGCGGCCGTTCAGACCCATGCCGCGCAGCTGCTCCGCCAGATGCTCGGCCAGCACCTTCTGCTTGGCCGTGGAGGGAAATTCATCCGATTCGTCCTGAGACTGGGTATCGTAGCTCACATAATCCAGAAAATCCTTGACAATCTGTTCCATTTTTCCGTATCCTCTTCTAATTTGATGTCTCTTCGTCATGACAGCCCAGCGTGTCGATCTGCTGATAGGCAAACGCGACGCCGGGGACAAATTTTTCCTCAAACAGGGCAATATCCTGCTCCGCATTCTTGCCGGAGACGCACAATTCAAGCGTGTAAAACAGCCCGTCCTGCTCGCCCATCACGATGCGGATAAAGCGCCCGTCCGGCATGGCGGCGGAAAGCTCGACGCGGTTTTCCGTTCCCGTTCGTTCAAACTCTGCGCCTTCATAGGAATATCCGGCCAGCTGCTCCGCCTGATCGGCAAATTCGGAAAGACTGCCGCATTCCGGCGCGTCCTCCAGCAGCACGGTGATCGTGCCGCCGCTCTTTTGCAGCGTCAGCAGGGCGGAAACGCGGGTGTTTTCCGCCGCCGTCCAGCCCGCGGCGGCCATCTCGCTTTCGGGGTAGCTCACCGCATAGTTCAGGCGGATCATGTCGTCCTGGCCGAAGTCAAAATAATAATCCGCCTCGTCGGTTTCGTTGGGGTCGGTGGCCTCCGTTTCCTCCGTCGGCGCGGGCGTGGGGGAAGCGGTCGGCGCAGGCGTTGCGGAAGGCTCTGCGGCGGCCTGTTTTTTCGCGCAGCCCGGCGCGATGAGCAGCATCAGCAGCGCAAGGGATGCGCAAAGCAGCTTTTTCATAGGCGGTTTTCCTCCGCGTTTTTCGCTTTTTTCTCAGCGGCAGAAGTTGTCCACATAGCTGTCCAGCGCGCGCTGGATGATCTCCTTGGCAGCCTTGGCGTCGCGGATCTCATCGATGATGGTGTCCTTGTTCTCCAGCGATTTATAGACGGTAAAGAAGTGCGCCATCTCGTCCATGACGTGCTGGGGCAGCTCAAAGATCTCGTGATAGGTGTTGTAGGTGGGGTCGCCGAAGGGCACCGCGACGATTTTATCGTCCGCCTTGCCCTGGTCGAGCATGGAGATCACGCCGATGGGGCGGCAGCGCACCAGCGCCTGGGGCAATATGTTCTCACTGCACAGCACCAGCACGTCCAGCGGGTCGCCGTCGTCGCCGTAGGAGCGCGGGATGAAGCCGTAGTTGGCCGGGTAGTGCGTCGAGGTATACAGGATGCGATCCAGGATCAGCATGCCGGTCTGTTTATCCAGCTCATATTTGTTCTTGGAGCCCTTTTCGATTTCGATGTAGGCGATAAAATCCTCCGCCGTGATGCGCGCGGGCGAAATGTCATGCCAGATGTTTCCCATAAACGACAGCCTCCTTCAGCTCTTTTTCTCTTTTTATTTTACCGCATCTTTTTCCGCCTGTCAAAACACGAACAGTGGAAAGCGGATTTCGACCGGCAGGAAGTTTTTTTGACAAAATGATCTCAGAAGCAGGAATGTAAGCACTTACCATCGAATGATATACCAGAAAAATCATCCTGATACGGAGGAAATGCCATGAAGATGTCCTTTCGCTGGTACGGGGACGACGATCCCGTTACCTTGTCCTATATCCGACAGATTCCCGGAATGCGCTCCATCGTCAGCGCGGTTTACGATGTAAAGCCCGGCGGGGTGTGGAGCGAGGAATCCATCGCGCACATCGCCAAGGAATGTGAGGAAAACGGCCTGATCTTTGACGTGGTGGAATCCATCCCCGTGCCGGAAGACATCAAGCTCGGCCGCGGAAAGTGCGAGGAATACATCGAGGCCTATAAGGAGAACATCCGCCGCGTGGCGAAATACGGCGTCAAGTGCGTCTGCTACAACTTCATGCCGGTGTTCGACTGGACGCGCACGCAGCTGGACAAAAAGGCGCCCGACGGCAGCACAAGCCTTGTGATGTACATGGATCAGCTGAAAGGGCTGGATCCGCTGCGCGACGGACTGTCGCTGCCCGGCTGGGACGCTTCCTACGAAAAGGAAGAGATGAAGGAGCTGTTCCGCGCTTACGGCGCGCTGGGCGAAGAGGGGCTTTGGAAGAACCTGGAGCACTTCCTTCAGGAAGTCATCCCGGTTGCGGAGACCTGCGGCGTGCGCATGGCGATCCATCCGGACGATCCTCCCTACCCGATCTTCGGCCTGCCGCGCATCATCACCTGCGAAAAGAACCTCGACCGGATGCTGAACATCGTGGACAGCCCCGCCAATTCCCTGACGCTGTGCACGGGGTCGCTGGGCTGCGCGTCGTTTAACGACATCCCGCATCTGGTGCGCAAATATGCCGAGCGCGACCGCATCGCGTTTATGCACATCCGCAACGTCAAAAACTTCCCGGACGGCAGCTTTGAGGAGGCGGGGCATCTGTCCTGCGGCGGCAGCCTGGATCTGTACGCCATCGTCAAGGCGCTGGTGGACAACAACTACGACGGCTACGTCCGTCCCGACCACGGCCGCATGATCTGGGGCGAAACCGGCAAGCCCGGCTACGGCCTGTACGACCGCGCGCTGGGCGCGGCCTATCTCAACGGACTTTTTGAGGCCTGCGAAAAGGCCAAGGCGGAAAGCGAGGGCAAATGACATGAAAAACGTACTCGATACCAATCTGACCGGCAAGGTGGCGGTCGTCACCGGCGCGGGCGGCGTGCTCTGCTCGGAGTTTTCGCGCATTCTGGCGCGCGCGGGCGCAAAGGTGGCGCTGCTGGATCTGAACGACGCGGCGGCGGAAGAAGTGGCCGCGTCCATCCGCGAAGAGGGCTTGACCGCAAAGGCCTACAAGTGCAACGTGCTGGATAAGGCGGTCTGCCTGGCCGTGGCCGAGCAGGTGAAGGCGGATTTCGGCCCCTGCGACATCCTCATCAACGGCGCGGGCGGCAACAACCCGCGCGCCACGACCGATCACGAGACCTATCAGCCCGGAGACATCGACGCGGACACCAAGAGCTTTTTCGACCTGGACGCGGACGGCGTATCGTTTGTGTTCAACCTGAATTTCCTCGGCACGCTGCTGCCCACACAGGCCTTCGCCGCGCAGATGGTGGGACGCCCCGGCTGCTCGATCCTGAACATCTCCTCGATGAACGCCTTGACGCCGCTTACCAAGATTCCGGCCTATTCCGGCGCGAAGGCGGCGATTTCGAACTTCACGCAGTGGCTGGCGGTGCACTTTGCGCCCGCAGGCATCCGCGTCAACGCCATCGCCCCCGGCTTCTTCGTCACCAAGCAGAACCAAAAGCTGCTCTTCAACGACGACGGCACCCCCACCCCGCGCACCGGCAAGATCCTTGCCGCCACGCCCATGGGCCGCTTCGGCGAAGCCTCCGAGCTCTCCGGCGCGGTGCTCTTCCTGCTCAACAACGACGCGGCCTCCTTCATCACCGGCGTCGTGCTGCCCATCGACGGCGGCTTCTCCGCTTACAGCGGCGTGTAAGCCTGCGCATTTTCCCCGGACGCAAAAAGCCCGTGTGCGGCATTGCCGCACACGGGCTTATCTTTGTGTTACGCGCGGAGGGCTCGTTCAAACACGCGGTGTATTTTTTCCTTCGTCGCCACGCCCTCATGCAGCTTTTCACCAGCCACATAGTAGGTGGGAACGTAATAGTAGTCGTATTGATCGGCAATCTCCGGGTGCTCTCCCTCGTCGATGAACTCCACCGGCACGTCGGCATATTCGGGATATTCCGCCGTCAGCTCGTCCATCCAGCGCAGTGCGGCGCGGCAGTAAGGGCAGTCCGAAAGGGTGAACATCGTAATTTTCTGCATGGGAACCTCCTTTGAGGGAACGCAGGAAAGGGGAAATCAATCTCTGTGTTTGCGGCGGCGCACCAGCGCCAGCCCGCCGAAACCGCTGATCACCGCCATGTAAAAGCCCAGCTCGTAGGCAAAACCGGTATTGATGTTTTCAAACATATGGATGCCCGTGCCGCAGAGCTCCAGGATCAGCGAAATCGGCGCGAGCCATCCGTGCCAGATACCGGCCAGAAACCCCGCCGGAGAGTCAAAGGTATAGCTTCCGTCTCCAGGCAGGCAGCCGGTCAGCATCAGCGGGATCGCCAGCAGCACCAGCAGCGCGGCCAGCCGCCGAATCTTTTTCATGTTGTTCTCCTTTTCCGCCTTGCGCATCAGAAAAGATGCATAAAGTCAAACGTAGCAAACAGATCGGCCGGGGTTTCCGCACGGCGGATCAGCTCCACCTCGCCGTTGGCGTGCAGCATCAGCTCCGCCGAGCGCAGCTTGCCGTTGTAGTTATAGCCCATCGCAAAGCCGTGCGCGCCGGTATCGTGGATGACGAGGATATCGCCGTCGTCGATTTCGGGCAGCGCGCGGTCCACGGCGAATTTGTCGTTGTTCTCGCACAGCGAACCCGTCACGTCGTAGAGGTGATCGCAGGGGGCATTTTCCTTGCCCAGCACCGTGATGTGGTGATACGCGCCGTACATCGCCGGGCGCATCAGGTTCGCCGCACAGGCGTCCACGCCGATGTAATGCTTGTAGGTGTCCTTGTGGTGCAGCACCGTTGTCACCAGCTGGCCGTAGGGACCGGTCATATAGCGTCCCAGCTCGGTCTTGATCTTGAGCGGGTGCATGCCCGCGGGCACGATCACGCGCTCATAGGCTTCCTTGACGCCCTGGCCGATGGCGATGATGTCCGCCGGCTCCTGCTCCGGACGGTAGGGAATGCCCACGCCGCCGGAGAGGTTGACAAAGTCGATCGTCGCGCCCAGTTCCTTGTGCAGCTCCGCCGCCAGCTCGAACAGCAGCCCGGCCAGCGTCGGGTAATAGCTGTTGTCCGTGGTGTTGGAGGCGAGGAAGGCGTGCAGGCCGAACTTCTTCGCGCCCAGCCCCATCAGCTTTTTGACGCCGTCAAAGATCTGCCGGCGGGTCATGCCGTATTTCGCATCGCCGGGGTTTCCCATGATGGTGTTGCCGAGTTTGAAATCCCCGCCGGAATTATAGCGCAGGCAGACAGTCTCCGGAATGCCGCCGTGCTGCGCCAGGAAGTCGATGTGCGTGTAATCGTCGAGGTTGACGATCGCGCCCAGCTTGCGCGCGTATTCAAACTCGCGCGCAGGGGTATCGTTGGAGGAGAACATGATGTCCTCGCCCGTGATGCCCAGCTTTTCGCACAGCATCAATTCGGTCTCCGACGAGCAGTCCATGCCGCAGCCGTTCTGGTGCAGCAGCTTCAGGATCGCCGGGTTCGGGCAGGCCTTGACCGCGTAGTATTCCTTGTAGCCCACGTTCCACTGGAACGCGCGCTGCAAATTATGCGCTGCCGAGATTATGCCCGCCTCGTCGTAAATATGGAAAGGCGTGGGGTATTTCTTTATGATCTGCTCCATTTTCGCCTTGTCGTAGGGAAGAGTCTTCATGGGCGGATACCTCCTCGCACAGAATATTTTCTATGCTCCTTATTGTACACAAAATCCGCTTGTGCGGAAGGTGATTTACCGTTATTTAATACAATAACCCCAGAAAATACGCATATTTATGCGTGGTCAACGCGCCCAGACGCCGCGGCGGAACACCGGGATCTCGCTGCCGTCCGCCCGGATGCCGGTGATCTCCAGATCCGCCGTGCCGATCATGAAATCGACGTGCGTCAGCGAGTCGTTCAAGCCCGCTTCTTTCAGTTGCTCCTTGCTCATCTCCATGCCGCCCTCCACGTTTTCCGGATAAGCCGCGCCCAGCGCAAAGTGGCAGGAGGCGTTTTCGTCAAAGAGCGTGTTGTAAAACAGCAGGCCCATGCGGCTGATGGGCGAATCCGCCGGGATCAGCGCCACCTCGCCCAGGTATTTCGCGCCCTCGTCGGTATCGAGGATGGATTGCAGCGCCTCTCCGCCCTTTTCGGCAGTAAAGGATACCGCGCGCCCTTCATGGAAGGTGATGGTGAAGTTTTCGATCAGCGCGCCGCCGTGGCTCAGCGGCAGCGAGGCAGCCAGCGTCCCCTCGGCGCTGAAACGGTCGGGCGCGGTAAAGACCTCCTCCGTGGGCATGTTGGGCACAAAGCTGCGGCCGTCGGGGGTCAGGCTTGCGCCGCCCTCCCAGACGTGATTCTTCGCAAGGCCGACGGTAAAATCGGTGCCGAGGCTGTTTTTATAATGCAGACGGTCAAAGTGCTGGCTGTTGAGCCATTTGACGCGCTGGGTCAGGTTTTTCTGGTGCGCCGCCCAGGCCGCTGCGGGGTCGCAGCCGTCCGCGCGGGAGGCCTGCAAGATCACCGTGTAGAGCGCATCCATCGCCTTGCTCTCCAGGTCATCCGGAAAAACCTTCAGCGCCCACTCCGCGCCGGGGTAGGCCGCGACCAGCCAGGGCGACTTGCCCGTCATGCGGCACTCGCTGCTCTCTTTCGTAGCGGTTGAAAGCGCCTTGCGGCGAATCGCGACGCGTTTTGCGTCCACGCCCGCCAGCGCCGCCGGGTCTTCGCTCAGGATCCGGACATAGGCACAGCCCCTGCGCGCCGGCGCATTGACCATCTCTGCGCGCCAGTCCGGCACATACGCCAGTTCCTCCTCCGACTGATATTCGCAGTCCAGCCGGTCGCAGACGGCATCGCTCCACATCACCTGCACGCGCTTTGCGCCCATTTTGTAGGCGCATTCCGTCATTTTCCGCACGAGCGCCGCAGCCTCGGGCGCGGCTGCGATGAGCAGCTCCTGTCCATCTTGCAGATCGACGCCGACGCGCAGCAGCATCGACGCATATTTTTCAAGGTTTTCGTTGAGCTTCATGGGAAAAATCCCCCTTTACATTTCACTTGCCCTCTATCATACCATAGATCCGCCCCGGCCAAAACGCCGGCAACGTAAAAAAATCTAAATTCATGCTTGACAAAAAGCGAAGGATGATGTATTATACTTCTTGTCGCTGAGAGTTCAGCACAGTTCCTATCGCGGGGTAGAGCAGTTCGGTAGCTCGTCGGGCTCATAACCCGGAGGTCGTGAGGTTCAAATCCCACCCCCGCAACCATTTGGCGGCGTAGCTCAGTTGGCCAGAGCATTCGGTTCATACCCGAAGTGTCAGCAGTTCAAATCTGTTCGCCGCTACCAGCAAAAAGCGCTCGGAAATTTTCCGAGTGCTTTTGTTTTGTCTGTCAGCCAATCGAAGAAAATCTCCGCCGCCGTCCGCCCGTCCTCCGTCTCCGGGGGCGGGACGTGGGGGTGCAGGGGGAGCTCCGCTCCCCCGCAGAGAACGCGCCCCGAACGGGGTAAAAAACGGCCCTGCCTGCGCTTTCGCGCAGGCAGGGCCGTTCGTCTCTTTTCTCATTCGCTTTCCACCGAAAGCGCGGGCGGTGCGGGCAGACGGAACACGCGCACCTCTTCGATGCGGTGCTTCTCCATCCGCGCCACCTCGATCTTGAGAGATTCGTAGGTGAAGGAGTCGCCCGCCGCCGGGATGCAGCCCATCTGCTCCATCACCCAGCCGCCGACGTTCGTGGCCTCGGAATCCACCGCCACATGGAATTGCTCGGAAAAATCATCCAGATTCATCGAGGCGTCCACCGCCCAGCAATCCTTCCCCATCTCGTGCACCGGGATCTCCACCTCGTCGTGCTCGTCCCAGATTTCGCCCACCAGCTCTTCGAGGATGTCCTCCATCGTCACAATGCCGCAGGTGCCGCCGTATTCGTCGAGCACCACGGCCAGCTGCGTCTTGGCCTTCTGCATCCGCTTGAGGATCTGCCGGATGCGCGTGTGCTCCAGCACAAACAGCACGGGCGACACAATCTGGCGCAGGGGCTTGTCGGTAATGCCGCTGCCGACATAAAAATCCTTGTGCAGCACCACGCCCAGGATATGGTCAATCGAGCCTTCGTAAACCAGCAGACGGGAATAGCGCGTCTCGGTGAACATTGCGGCAACTTCTTCTTTCGTCGCGTCCACCGGCAGCATCGCCAGCTCCACGCGGTGGATCAGGATGTCCGCCGCCTCCAGGTCGGTAAACTCAATCGCGTTCTTGAGCAAGTCGCCCTCGTTTTCGTCGATGCTGCCGTCCTGCTGCACTTCGTTGACGAGCATCAGCAACTCGTCCTGCGACATTTTGCTGCTCGTCTCCAGATGAAACACACGCGCCAGCAGCTTTTTCCACTGCGAAAACAGAAAGTTCAGCGGCGTAAACACCGCCATCAGCACGTGGATGAACGGCGCAGAGAACATCGCGAACTTCTCCGGGCAGTCCTTGGCGATGCTCTTGGGCGAAACCTCGCCGAAGATCAGCACCAAGATCGTCAGCACGATGGTCGAAATCGTCGCGCCTGCATCGCCGTAAAGGCTGACAAACAGCATCGTGCCCACGGACGCGGCCAAAATGTTTACGATGTTGTTGCCGATCAGGATGGTGGAGATCAATTTGTCGTATTGGTCGGAGAGCTTGCAGGCGAGAATGGCTCTCTTCTCCCCTTTTTCGGCCATGGTTTTCAGCCGCGTGCGGTTGAGCGAGGAAAACGCCGTCTCCGTCGCGGAAAAATAGGCCGAGAAGATCAAACAGATCACGATAATCAGTGTATAAATCCCTTGCAAAAATCAAAACTCCTTCCCACTAACGCCGTTTTTCGGCGGCAAAGACACGAAAAGGCACCCCTGCGCCTAAGACGCAGAGCTGCCTTCTTTTTTGTTTTTCCGATTCAGATGCAGACGGATGGGACTTATGGGCGCACAATTGCCGTCGTCAGATTCCATGTCCGTTCAATCCCTCCGTATCCGATCTTTTTGTTCATTATAGCAACTTTCCCGCTCCTCGTCAAGAAAGTCCCTCTCTTCCCCGCCGCGCAAAAATTGCAAAACCGGGTCTTGACAACGGCAGGACGGTTTGCTAAACTATGCTCAACTTCATACATCGGCTGTGAAGAGAAGGAGTACCCGGTTGATCCGAAGCAAAGAGAGAGGCGGACGGTGGAAGCGCCTCGTGAGGAGACCGGCGAAGTAGTCTCGGAGCTTCGCCCCGAAAGGCTTACGCCCAAGTAGGCGGCGACGGATTCCCCACGTTAAAAGGGAGAGGCATCGGCGTTTTTCTCTGTTTTTCAAAAATGCGCCCGTGCCGGTTGAGAGCGCAGCTGTATTTATCTATCTGTACAGCGCGAATTTAGGTGGTAACGCGAAAGACCTTCGTCCTAATTTAGGGACGGAGGTCTTTTTTCATCCCCGGCAGCTCTCCGGTCTCCATCAGCCCGATTGTTTCTCACTCATCCATGCGTCAGGAGGAAAAAATCATGCTGTTGTCCAAACTGCTTTCCCGCACGACCTTCGATTCGTATGCGGATTTCAAAAAGAACTATGAGCTGCGCGTCCCCGCCCGCTTCAATTTTGCGCGCGACGTGGTGGACGCCTGGGCGGAGGCCGATCCCCGAAAGCGCGCGCTGGTCTGGCTCAATGACCGCGGCGAGCGCCGGGAATTCACCTTTGCGGAGATCTCCGAGCTGTCGAAAAAGGCTGCAAACTATTTAAGCTCCCTCGGCCTGAAAAAAGGCGACCGCGTCCTGACCCTGCTCAAGCGCAACTGGCAGTATTGGGTCACGGCGGTCGCGTGCCACCGCATGGGCGTGGTCATCATCCCCGCCTCGGTGCAGCTGGCCACCAAGGACATCGTCTACCGCGTCAATTTTGCAGGCATCCGCGCCATCATCGCTACCGACGACGAGTGGAGCCAAAGGCAGGTGGAAGAAGCCGCCAAGCAGTGTACGGGTCTTGACTACCTGCTGCTGGCGCGCGGCGGCAAGGAGGGTTGGCTGGACTACGACCGCGGCATCGCGGAAGCCCCCGCCGAGTTCAACATGCCGGAGATCTACAATACGGACATCCTGCTTTCCTACTTCACCTCCGGCACCACGGGCATGCCCAAGCTGGTGGTGCACGACCAGACCTATCCGCTGGGGCACATCGTCACGGCGAAGTTCTGGCAGCGGGTGGAGGACGGCGGCCTGCACCTGACGGTTTCGGATTCCGGCTGGGCCAAGTTCGGCTGGGGCTGCATCTACGGCCAGTGGATCTCCGGCTCCGCCGTGCTGGGCTACGACTTTGACAAGTTCAACGCCCGCAACCTCATCAACACCATCCGCACCGAGCGCCCGACCACCTTCTGCGTGCCGCCGACGATGTACCGCTTCATGATGAAGGAAGGCGTCACGCGCGAGGATTTCCTCTCCGTCCGCTCCTGCGGCACGGCGGGCGAACCGCTCGCCCCGGAGATCACCCGCGAGTTTCGGCGCATCACCGGCCTTGTGATCCACGAAGGCTTCGGTCAGAGCGAGAGCAGCGTGCTCATCGGCAACTTCCCGTGGTTCGATCCCCGCCCCGGCAGCCTGGGCAAGCCCTCTCCCCTTTACGACATCGCCATCGTCGATCAGAACGGCAACGAATGCCCCGTCGGCCAGGAGGGCGAGATCGTCGTCCGCAATCTGGACAAGGGCGTGCCTCCGGGACTGCTGCGCGGCTACTGGTCCGAGGGCGGCCTGCACCGCAGCTACGGCAACGTTTACCACACAAACGACGTGGCCTGGGCGGACGAAAACGGCTTCTACTGGTATGTGGGCCGCAACGACGACGTCATCAAGTGCTCCGGCTACCGCATCGGGCCGTTCGAGATCGAGAGCGTGCTGCTGACCCACCCCGCCGTGCACGAGGTGGCCATCACCGCCGCGCCCGATCCCATCCGCGGCCAGGTGGTGTGCGCCAGCATCGTGCTGAGCGAAGGCTTCGAGGGCACCGACGAGCTGACCCGCGAATTGCAGACCTACGTCAAGCGCCTGACCGCGCCCTACAAATACCCCCGCGTGGTGCATTATGTCGAAAGCCTGCCCAAGACGGTCTCCGGCAAGATCTCCCGCGCCCAGATTCGCGCGGGCGCGACGCAGGAGCAGTGACCTCTCTTTCGAAAACCAGTCGTTTTGACCTGAAACATCGACATTTCAGAGCCCGACGCTTTACGGCGCCGGGCTTTTGGTTTATAATGGAAATGTGAACATTTTATAAAGATCGCGGTGGACAGCCGCATTCCGCCCCGATCCGTTTGGTTCGCAACCCCATCAAAAAGCGAGGTGAATTTACTTTGAAAACGCTGATCCTCTCCTGCAATACAGGCGGAGGACACAACACAGCGGGCCGCGCGCTGCTCGAGGAGCTGAACCGTCGGGATCTCCCCGCCGAGATGCTGGACGCGCTGTCCTTCGGGCGCAAGCACACCTCCCGCATCGTCAGCCAGAGCTACATCAACGTGGCGTCCGTCACGCCCAAGCTCTTCGGCGGCATCTATCATCTGGGAGATTTCATCAGCTCGTCGCATCGCAAGTCGCCGGTGTATCTGGCCAACGCGCATTATGCCGAAACCCTGCATCGCTACATCGTGGAAAACGGTTTTGACACGGTGCTCTGCCCGCATCTGTTTCCCGCGGAGGCGCTGACCTGGGCGCGAAAAAAACTGGGCGGCACCTACAAATTCTACATGGTCGCCACGGATTACACCTGCATCCCCTTCACCGAAGAGACCGAGCCGGACGCCTTCTTCATCCCGCACGCCGACCTCATCCCCGAATATGAGGAAAAGGGCGTGCCGCGGGACAAGCTGCTGGTCACGGGCATCCCGGTATCGCGCCGCTTCCCGGAGCACATGGAAAAGGCGGCGGCGCGGCAGGCGCTAAACCTGTCCCGGAGCGCGCACATCTGCCTGATGATGACGGGCTCGATGGGCTTTGGCGACATTCTGCCGCTGCCCGAAAAGCTGTGCGCCGCAGAGGCGGATGTGCAGGTGATCGTGCTCACCGGCAGCAACGCCGAAATGCGCAAGCGGCTGGCCGAGCGCTACGGCAGCAGCGGCCGGGTGATCGCGCTGCCCTTTACCGACCGCGTAGCGGACTACATGGCGGCCTGCGACGTGATGCTGTCCAAGCCGGGCGGGCTGACCTCCACCGAAGCTGCGGCGCTGAACGTGCCGCTGATCCACACCGACCCCATTCCCGGGTGCGAAACGCGCAACGCCGCCTTCTTTCAGGAGCACGGCATGTCTTTGCGGGCAGTCGGGACGGAGGAAATCGCTCAAACGGCAGCCTCCCTTCTTTACAACGCTCCTCTCCAGCAGGCCATGATCCAGGCGCAGGCGAAAACCATCAACGCCTATGCCGCGCGCGATGCGATCGATCTGGCGCTGGAGCGCTGCTCTTCCCCCGGCGTTTGACGCGCCTTCTTTTTGAAAGGGGAATCCATCTCATGCCTGATTTTTTCATTCCGGTCTTATATTCCATCTTCGGTTTTCTGCTGGGCGGGGTTCTTTTTTCCTATCATCTTCCCAAGCTGCTGCGCGGCGTGGACATTGTGGCGCTCTCGCCCGACCACAATCCGGGCACGGCCAATGCAGTCAAGCTCTGCGGCCTGCCGCTGGGGCTGCTGTGCCTTGCGCTGGACATGGCAAAGGGCTTTCTGCCGGTGTGGCTGGCGATGCGGCGTCTGCCGCCCGATACACTCTGGCTCGCGCCGGTGCTGCTGGCGCCCGTGCTGGGTCACGCGCTGGCGGTGTTTTATCCCTTCCGCGGCGGCAAGGCGGTCGCCGTGACCTTCGGCACGCTGCTGGGACTGCTGCCGTTCAGCTACGCGGTGTTCGCGCTGGCGCTGCCGTATATCTTCTTTTCGACCATCGTCGTGCTGCACCCCAACGAGCGGCGCTCGGTGGTCAGCTTCTTCCTGCTCGGCGCGTTCTGCGTGCTGGCCTCGCTGCGGACGCATCATTTCGGCGTGGCGCTGGGCACCTCCGGCATCGCCCTGGTCGGCATGTGGAAGAACCGCGTCCGCGATCCCCTCTTTCGCCGCCGCCCCGACCTCGAAGAATCCCGTTCCTAAACATGGCGTTCCCATAGCAGGTTAGAATGCCTTATGGCTCCCCTGTACCCGCAGGGTTCGCGCAGCGAACCTGGAGCATGAGCGTTTTCTTAAAAACAGCGCGGTGCGCTGTTTTTAAGAAATAAGCCATGCGCAACACCGGAATGTCCCGCAGGGGCATTTCGGTGCGAAGGGGGGGAGCTATCACGCCCGTGGCGTGACTGAGGGGTTGTCTCTCCCGCACTCGCCCGGCTTTTCCTCCCCTGAGGGGGGTGCGGGGGG